>NZ_AYWU01000034.1:0-135988 GCF_000502375.1 Mesorhizobium sp. L48C026A00
CCGCGCCCGGGGCGCGGCCGGGATGCGCTGTCAGGCCGCGATGGGCGCGGCCGAAACCGACGGAGACACCGCCATGACTTACGAGCTTCCTTTCGACGATGCCTACGAGCCCTACCACGCCTCTTCGCCGACCGACCGCGTCATCCTCGAACTACAGATGTACGGCCATCGCCCGCAGCAGGACGAACCTGATCCCCGCCCGCTGCCCGATGACGAGGCGATCCGGGCTGGCCTCGCCGGCATCGTCGAGACCTTCGCCGGCATGCTCGGCGACACCAGGCTCGAACCCGATCTCGACGACCTGCTCTGGTCCTTCGCAAACGTCTTCCACCGTGCCGCCGAGCGCGTCGCCCGCAGCCTCGACCGCAACGAGGAGGCGCAGCGTTCGAGCCAACAGGAGCAGGACGGTTCCGAGGTGAAGTCGGTCGAGCTGGAACGGCTCACGGCCGAGGGCATCACCTATATCGAGCGCCGCAACGTGCTCGAAATCATGCGCAATGAGGCCGCCGACCTCTACGAGGCGCAGACCGGATCGGCATGGCGGCCGCGCACCGGCTCCAAGGTTTCCCACCAGGCGATGACCGCGTCGGTAATCGACTCCAGAGACTTCCTCGCCGCCCGCCGTCGCGCCGAAACCGAGGTGCTTGTTCCAGCTGGCACCAAGATTGCCTTCGCAGGCGGCCTCGACTGCAACGATCACGATCGGATCTGGGACGCGCTCGACAAGGCGCGCGAAAAGCATCCCGACATGGTCCTGCTGCACGGCGGCAGCCCGCGCGGCGCCGAACGTATCGCCGCCTGCTGGGCCGAAAACCGGAAGGTCACGCAGATCGCCTTCAAGCCGGATTGGACCCGGCACGCCAAGGCGGCTCCGTTCCGCCGCAACGACCAGCTTCTCTCGGTGGTGCCCTACGGCCTGATCGTCTTTCCCGGTTCCGGCATCACCGAGAACCTGGCCGACAAGGCGCGTCGGCTCGGCATCCCCGTGTGGCGGTTCGCGGAGGACGGCGCGTGAGGCCGTTTTCTTGCAAATCAGGAAAATCCAGATAATATGGAGATCGATAAGGAGTCCAGCCATGCGCCAGTTCACGACGGGGGATCTCAACAAGCAGGTTGGCGACGTCACCGACGTTGCCAGCCGCGAACCCGTTATTCTTACCAAGCACCGCAAACCCCGGTTCGTGTTAATGAGTTACGAGCACTACGAACGGATGCGCATCGGCGGCGATCCCCGCCGCGCATACCATGTTTCCGAGATGCCGGAGGAACACACGGAACTCTTCGTCGCCGAGATCGACCGACTGGCGCGCGGGGAAGGATACGATGATGAGCGGTAGATTTCTGCCTGGTCAGGTGATCTCCTACCCGTATCTTTGGGCATGGCAACACGAGCGCGGCGAAACGGAAGGCCGCAAGAGCCGGCCGACCTGCGTGGTCATCGCTGTCCGCGGCGCAAGAGATGGCCTGACCCATCTCGGGCTCCTGGCGATAACCACCCAGCCACCGCCCGGCGATCGGGTCGGTTTGGAAGTCTCCGCTATCGAGTGCCGCCGCGCCGGTCTGACCGATCTCAAACGCTGCTGGATCGTGGTTGACGAATACAACTACGATATTGCCGAACGCTCCTGGTACATCGAATCCGACGGTAAGCCCCTCGGTCGTTTCAGCAAGGCATTCATGATGAAGATCGCAGGCGCCTTTATCGAAGCGCGCAGCGAGGGCCGCCGCGTCAGCCGTCTGGATTGACGTTCTCTTTTCGCGGCGGGGAGCATACCTCGGATCGAATCAGTCCGTATTTCCGCATGCCTGTACGCCGGTCGCAGGAACAGGAATGGCTTCGTCACGCAAATCCGGTGTCATGCTGCATTGCCCCGACCTATGTCCATCCAGCACGGAACGCACCATGGCCGCCGCCGCAAATAGGAAGATATCCGTCTCGATGCGGTTTCGCGAGAATGATCTCACCATCATCGACCGCGGCGCGCAGCTGCTCGGCCTGTCGCGCACGGAGTTCATGCGACGCGCAGCACTCCACGAGGCCCTCAGCGAAACCGTCATTCGCCTCCCCGCAAACCTATGACGCCTTAGTGCAGGCGATCTCACCCCCCGCCGCTGCGCCCCCGCCGAAGGCGGCCGAGCGGCTGCGCTGGTCCCCGCCCTGGGACCGCTAGGTGGCGCTTTCAGGCATCGAACTCCTCGACGACGCGCACCGCCTCGGCAGCTTCGATTGCAGCAAGGCCGCGCTCGACGCCTGGCTGGCCGGCTTCGCGCGAACGAACCAGGCCCGCGGGTTTACCCGCGTCCTGATCGTTCACGACCAGGACGCAGTCGTCGGCTATTACGGCCTCGCGCCAGGCGTGATCCAGCCAAACAGCGCACCGCGCGCCATCCGCACCGGCCGGCGGCCGCCGCAGGATTCATTCCCGCGCGCGACAATCCGTCGTCCCCGCGCGCGACAATCCGTCATCGATCGCCCGCACCACCACCGCGCGGCCCACCGCGATGTCGGCGCCGGCGACGCAGCGATGCAGCGCGTCCTTGACCGGGCCGCTGCCGACGCCTTGCCCGGCATGGCGGTGGTCGAGGGCGAGTTGTCCGATCAACAGGGTCGATCGTGCCGGAGGCGTTACGCGCGTGGAGCTAGTGGCTTTTGTCGGCCAGCCAGAAGCTCACTCCTGGATCGAGCGCATGAGCACCAGCGGCAGGGTCCGGGCGCGCCGGCCTACGGCCGGCCGGGCTCTAGTCGCGGCGCCTCGCCGCTCCCCGAGCCGGCTTTCGCCGTCTCGGCCTTCGGGTGACGATCCCTCTCGCAGGGGCGAGGGAGAGGGCGGCCGGCGCGGGGCGGGGGGCGCTAGAGAGAAGGGAAAGTCACGATGTCGATGATATTCATAGATGGATCACGCGAGATATTCGAGCTGCCGGAACCTGCCATCGCTCGCATCGGCGCGATCGTCGCTGCAGAGCACGGCGTGCTGATTGGCGACGCGTCTGGAGCCGACGCCGAGGCGCAGGCCCTGCTCGCTGGCTACGGCTACGAACATGTCGGGGTCTTCCATGCGGGCAAGGAACCTCGCAACAATCTGGGCGACTGGGCTGCCTACCATGTCCCGTCTCCTGAAGGCGCTGACGGGGATTGGTTCCACGCTGCCAAAGACCGGGAGATGGCGCGGCGCGCCGACTTTGGGATGATGGTCTGGGACGGCGCATCGCCCGGGACGGCCGTCAACGTGCTTCGGCTCGCCATCGCGAACAAGCCGTGCGTCATTTACGATCTGGCCAAGGGCAGCATGGCGACGACGTACAATGTGCAAGACTGGTGCGCCATGCTCCGCCATGCCGGTCCGGACATTCGCCGCGAAGCCGAAGCCCGAATGATGCCGGACGAGCGTCTGGCCTTGCCAGGATGATGTCGGCGCGGTCCCCCCGACAGCCCGGCGATCCGGCCCCGCGCTACCAACTCCACTTTTATGGACGGCCGGAGCCGGCCCCTTTCGAAACCGCCCCACGCGCGCAGAGCCGCGGGGCGTTGTGCAGAATGATCCTCCTGACCCGTCTCGCATCTGACGCGGGTGCAAGATTGCCGAACATCCTGGATTCTTGGTCATCCAACCTGGTTGCGAGGCATCGCCCAGAGGGCGTGAAGTTCGCTGCCAATCGGCTCCGATCTCGAAATCGATGTGCCGCCATACCGAATGCGCTAGGCGGTTCAAGCGCCATGCTGCTGTTCGATCTGTTGGCGATGCCGACGACATGACCCGAGAGGCCGCAGCCTGTTCCCGCGATCCGGCAGCGTTTCATGGGCGGCCAAGCGATGGCGGCCTGAGTTCTTGTCCATCTGCCGCATCCGGGGCCATTCCCGTTTCATGTCGCCTTTGTAGACGACCGCCTGCTTTGTGCGGTCAACCCCCGTTGGGGGTACACTCGGCGAATATTCAGGAAAATTCGATTTCTGTTTTTGTCCGCGGACAGGCGAAGGGCCTGCCCGCTGTTTTTTCGGCGAATAGAATTTTCCAGAATTTTCGCCGAGATGACCGCAGCAGGACGGCCCTCTCCTTTGGCGCCATCGGGAATGGTCCCGATGCAACCGAGGAGAACTACCATGGCCACCACGATCGCAAACCTCACCACCAAGGCCGACGGCTCGATGGAAGGCGTCTTTGCCACGCTTCGGGTCAACGCCCCGATCACCCTGATCCCGAACACCAACAAGTCGCGCGAGGACGCGCCCGACTACCGGATCGTCAACAAGCGCACGGGCTTCGAGATCGGAGCCGGCTGGCACCGCACCTCCCAGCGTTCGGGCGAGGAATACCTCTCGGTCAAGCTGGAAGCGCCTGAGATCGGCGTCATCTTCGGCAACCTCGCACCCGCCCCGGGCGGCGAGGAGAACAAGAAGGTCATCCTCTGGAACAACCCCCAGTGAGGCATCGGTGGCCGGCTCCGCAAGGGGCCGGCTTCCCCACCGGCAAAAGGAGGTTGCAATGAGCCGCTACACCATCACTGTCACTGGCACCGCCCCCGGACAGGTCCGCTCGGATCCAGACGCTGTCATCGGCTACGACCCACCGCTTCGGACCTACTTCCTCCAGGCGTTCCCCCACCAGGAAACCGACGAGCCCGCGCTCTGGCTTGGCACCCACGATCGCGCGTTCGAAGCGCTTGACGATCTTCGCCATGCAGCCATCTCACACGGCTACGACTTCATGCCGTTGTCGCCCAAACTGGCGGCAAAGCTGGTCGGCGACAAAGCGGCAGCCAGTGCGCTTCCGGATCGGGACGACTTCCTTGGTCAACTGCTGAAACACCTCAACCAACCCGAGTAGCCAAATACATCAAAGGGCCCGCAACGGAACACTCCGTCGCGGGCCCTTTTTTTCGCGTCGCAAAGAGCCACGACCGCCGATTATTCCTTCGGCAATTTGTGCTTATGGATGCGAATGTAATCCTGCACAGCCCTTCGCAGCAGTTCGGTCATGCTGTGCCCGTTGCTGATCGCCAGCAGCTTGAACTGGCGCTGCTCCGCAGCCGTCAGGTAGTAACCGCAGCGGATCATCTCCTCCTCGCGAATCTTCTTCCCGGCGACGGGATCCTTTTTCTGGCCCTGCCGCAGCAGCTTGCGAAAGTCAGGCGTTGCACCCGATGCCGGCTCGAGCGTCTGCGGCATGGCCGATCCGGCATTTGGCTCCAGCTTCTGCCCCTCGTTTTTCGGTGATGAAATGAACATGCTCGGCAGTGCCGGCGGCTGCGTGGAAATCGCCTTCATCATGCGGGCTTTCTTGTCGTCACCGGGTTTCGGTGCGGGTTCTTCGCTCATGCCGCGTTCCTTGTGGCTTCGATGAAGGTTTGCAGAAGGTCGTCAAAGACCCCTTCGCTCTCGGCAACCGCCTTCGCGTCAGGCACCGCCGGGCTGTAAAGGGTCTGCCCGGTCTGAAGGTCGCGGTAGGCAACGCGATTGTGCAGGACGTGTTCTGCAATCGGCGTGCCGTTGGCCTGGATGATGGCGCGCAGTTCGGTCAGGGCTCGCGCCCTGCCATCGATGATGGTCTGCTTGGTCAGCACGAATATCGCAGGCAGCGGTTTACCCCGGCTCTCGACCGCCAGCGGGATGTAGTGGTCAGTGATCTGGATGGCGGCGGTCACATCGTCGAGGGCAAAATAGACCGGCACGACAATAATATCGGCTGCGAAGAGCCCGGCCATGAGGTTGTCATTTGTGGTGCCTTCCGTATCGATCAAGACGACGGAGCGCTCACAGTTGTGAATGGCTGCGGCGTCAAGGATTTCCTGCGGGGTCATCGCGCTCACCAGCTGCAGCCTGTCAGGACGATTGCCAGCTTCACCCAGCATCTGGAACCAGCGGTTCATGTTCTGCCGCCGGTCGCCGTCGACAAGAGTGACCGAATAGCCCCGATGCAGCGCGACGGATGCAAGGGCGCGCAGCATCGTCGATTTGCCAGTGCCGCCCTTGGGGATCGCAGCGGAGATGATCATTGGGGGCCTCCTTCCGGCGTGGGCTCCTTGTGTCCATGTAAACATGGGAACATGGGAACAAGTCATCATGGACACATGGACCAATATTACATCCAAACATGGGTGGCATAGTCAACGGGGCAGACCGGTTTGGCAACCCAGGCGCGCATCGATAAAGGCCCGCTCAGGGTGCAGTCACTAACGCGGCGGTTGCCATCTTCATGCGAGAAATGATCTGCCGGGCTGACCGGAGTGCGGACCGCCCTGATGTTTCCATGTTAACATGGAAACAAGTCTTCAACGCCACATCACAACAAATCACGATGGAGACATTGCGACGCTGCAGTCGGGCTGTGCCGTCGACAACTGCGCTGGTGAGAAGACGCGCCCCCAAACATTTCTACTTCTCCACGTCTTTTATTGGCAGGATAGCCTATTTTGTGATACACACAAAATAAGCGGCGCGGCCCTGGCGGGCCTTAGCGCCCGCAAGCGGGCTTGAGAGATGGATGCAGACGCCCAGAAAGCAGCGGTGAAGAGCGCGTCGCGACGCTATGGCGAGGTGACGCACATCCGGTTTTCGGCTAACGAGCTGGCCAGCCTCAAAGCCATTGCGGAGCGGGACGGCGTAACCGTCAGCGAGGTCGTCCGCCGTCTCGTGAGGGCAGAGGCCGGGCACCTGCCTGTCGCATCAGAGGCGTTGCGGCCGGCGATCGTGGACATGACCGATCAGCTGCGGCGCGTCGGCGTCAATTTCAATCAGGCCGCGCGCGCGATGAATGACGGGCGAGTTGCCCATGATGAGGATCTTGAGCAGGCGCTGATCGCCGTGGGTAACCTCGTGCGGCAGTTCCGCGAGGAACTTAAGGCGATGACCGTCGGGCCCCGCAAGGTGAGGGAGGCCAGGCCATGAGCGGTCGTCTTGCTGGCTACGCCGCCGAAATCGAACGCTATCTGCGGGGCGTGTCCGGAGCGAAGCGTGAGGAGCTAGAAGACGACAAGTCTCTGACGGGCGCCCGACGCACGGCCGCCGAATTCCAGGCGATGAAGAGTCATGAGTGGACCGGTGCCGGCGGACGCCTCGGGCAAGGACAAGCCGGCTCGACGGTTGGTGGCGGCAGGAACGCCCCTCGCTCGTCGCCGGGAGGGACAGGAGTGGCGGGGAGCTCCATGTCCAGCAGGGCACTGAAGTTCGCTGCCGCTGCAAGCTCGCCCAACGCTCCTAGCGCGCCGATCATGGTCTATGGCGCCACGCTCGCCGGTTTCCGGCCGGAAGAGGAGGAGGAAGACTGGAAGCGGCGGGGCGGCGGCGGCGCCCGTGGTGCTGGCCGCTCTGGCGGTACAGGACGAGCGGCGCGGGCGGGCTATCAGGCGCGGGCCGTGGCGGCGCGGGCAGGCTATGCGGCGGGCGCGCAGCCTGCTGTGTTCAAGGTCATGCCCAACCCGCCATCGACCAAAGAAGCCGCCGCTCGGCTGCTCAATTACATCGGGAAGCGCGAGGACGAAAAAGGCGAGAAACACGACATCGAGATTTTCGACGAGGATGGACAGGTCCTTGCGACAGGCGCCGCACGAAAGGCGTTCCTGGAGACGTTTTGCGAGACGTTCGAACCGCCCTTGGAGAATACCAATTTTCTGGAGGTTCGTTTCGAGCTCGCCGGCGAGGTCGCCGATGCCGCCTTGAGCGAGGCGCTGAACGAGGCATTCGGTGCAAAACCGTTCATCTATGCGCAGGACGGACAGGCGGTGCAGGTTTACGCGCACACCGATGAGCGGGCGGGACCGCTTGCGAGAGTCCTGGCCGGCGGCCGGGAAAAGTCGCGCAGCAAGGCACTCGACAAGATCGAGGCACGTTTGTCTGAGGCGATGGGCGCGGCCGGGGTGGTAGCCAATGCAGAGGTGACGGCGGCGGTGAGCCGTGAACCCAAAGCGAAATATTTCCTGCAGAAGTTCATCCGCACCCACAGCCAAGTCCGCCACGCAAATGGCGAGGCTGTGCCCGGGGTGAAGAATTCCACGAAGGCGGCGGCTTCGGTCTATGAACAATGGCGCCCGCAGTTTTCGGGGCGTGAGCGGCGCAATGCCTATCACCTGCTTTTCTCGGCAAGGGCCGGCACCGATGCCAACGCCGTCATGGCCGCGGCGCGCGACGTGCTCGAGGAGCGAGCGGCGGGATACAAGTTCGTCCTGGCGCATCACAAGGACACAAAGCACGTCCATATCCATGCGATGGTGCAAGCAAGGTCAGCCGACGGCGAGCGCCTGAAATTCTATAAGCCGGATCTCGCAGCCTGGCGCGAAGCCTTCGCGGAAAAGGCACGCGAGAACGGTATTGCGATGGTGGCGACGCGGCGCATGGACCATGCGATGACGCGGCCATTCACGAGGGAGCATGCGGGGGCTTATAGCCGCGCCCAGAGCGATCCGCGCTACCAGGTCAGTGCCAGAACGATCGAGCGGGTAGAAGCCAAACAGCAGCGCCGTATAGACGGGCAGTCCCTTGTCGTGAACGGCGATGCAATTGCTGCCGCGTGGCAAAAGACTGTGACGACAATGCGGACCGCGGGCGTAGTCGGTCAGGCTCTCACGGCAGCGGAGTCGATCGGCAACAATTTTCTGCAGTTCCGTCGCGAGCGGGCAGGGGATGGGCAGCCAGGTCCTGCCGCGGATCGCGGAGCTGATCAGGCGGGACAGAAGTCTTTCCTGTCCCATCCCGGTATGAGAGAATTGAATGCACTGATAGGAGATTTGAACATGGCGCAAACCCCCTTGGAAATGCGGCGTCAGATGGCCCGCGTCAATCAGGCTCTAGACAACATGCGCGAGACGCTGCCGCCGGCGCATCAAGGACAGTTCGAACAATATCGTGAAGAGGTGAACGACAAGATGCACGACCGTCTGGCGCGGCTGCAATTCGAGCGGCAGCAGCAGCGTCGTGGCGGTGTCGGCGAGCCGATCCCCGAGCGCGAGGCGCGAGGGCGCGACCTTCCAACTCGGGACGATCCCCGCGAGCCGGAGCAGCCGCGCACAGGCACCGAGCAGGAGCAGGTGAGAGCCAAGCAAAAGGACGCCAACAAACAGAAGGCACGGCAGTCGGAAGAGCAGGACCGTAAGACCCAGCGCTCGAATGATAACGATTACGAGCGCTGAGCAAGGGCCGACCTAGCGTCCTCCCACGGAGGTAGGTCTGCGACGCATTCGTCATACAATGATCAGGAATGGCAGCAATGCGCCCCATGTCGGCCATAGAGACAAACCTTGCCGCGCCCGGAAGCAGACATTACGGCTGACCATGATGGACGTCGCGGTCGCGCCAGCTGCCGACGCTCAGCGCCAGATAATGAGCGTCTTGTTTTGAGGCCGATTGCGGAACGTCGCCATGTGAAGTTATTGATCGGGTGGCATCGGCGTGCGCCCTTGCGCTTCTTCCAGACATGACCTTTTCTGTCGGCGCACTAATTGAGCGAATTCCCCAGCATGCGCTTTCCACCAAGCTCTGAGTCGCCAGACGAACGAAACGCTAGACAACTAGTAGAGCTCGAGGACGAGTGGGGCGAATTAGGCCCGAAAAGGCAAATAGACTTTCATTGCACATTCCCCAATTTCGATCGGAGAAAGACGTTTTCCGGCAAGGCGCAAGACGCCGGTTTCCAGCTTCGTAACTCCAACGAAGAACACGGCTCTCGTTGTTACTTGATAGCCTCTGTGCGGATTGAGCCGACAGCATCGACGATAACTGCCCTTCAGGCGAAGCTTGAGTCGTTTCTCGAGGATGCGGACGATACGTACGGCGAGGGCGATCCGCCCGATGGCCCCTCAAGCGTAGATGGATGGCAGTATCCGCCGAAGACGGAGGTTTCCTTTTGGCCTAATGAGTCGAGCAAGCGGGCGGCTCTTTCAGCGCAAGTTCAGGCAGCTCAAGCCCGGGCGGCGGTCTTGTTCGGAGGTGAACTGGTCAAAGACCTGCTGCTCGATAGACGGTTCTGGTTGCCGCCGAGCGTACGTGATCGCATTGACCAGCCTCGCTCGTCGTTCAACCTTGTGCCCTCGGAGTTCTTGCGGAAAGCCCTGACTATGCAGCCGAAGGCTCCCGAACCCACCGCATCCGCGTTTTCGTGGCTGTCTTCGGGCTGCACCGCAGCGTATCCCCCAGCGCCTGCCGCCCGACGATGGGAGCGACGCCTTCGCACCGCGCCCCTCTCGTGTGGTTGGCATATCGACTCCCTGCCTTAGAGAGTGAAAAGGTGGTTTTCTAGGCCATTGCAGCAATAGCGGCCCACTTGCTTGCCAAGGGCCGCCTCATTAGACAGTCGTCATGGCACGGATTAATCTCAAGAAGTTCATCGCCGAGCATTACAAAGGCGGCGTGACGGCGCGGGACGTGATCCGTGAGGGGATCACCAATTCGATCCACGCCGGTGCGAACGAGATTTCCATCGATCTCTGGTTCGAGAAGCAGCCGGACCTGTTGGGCGATGAGGTGCGCAACGTCCTCGACCGGATCACTGTTTCCGACAATGGCGAGGGGTTCACCCAGGACAATCTCAACTATTTCGATGAGATCTGCACAGGCCACAAAGACGATATCGGTGGTAAGGGTGTCGGCCGCCTCTCCTTTCTGAAATATGCCAACCGCGTCGAGGTTCGCAGCCAACTACCCGTACATCTGGTCGAATTCCGTTACACTCCTGACTTTAAGCCGGAAGATATTAAGCGGACGGCGACTTCGGGAAAGCTGGAGACAACGATAACGATTTCCGAGCTCAGGGAGAAAATCAACACGCAAGTTACCAAGCTCGTCAATTCGATGTGCGACGACCTGCGTCTATTGCTGTTTCTGAACAAGCAGGCCGGACAGACGATCTCGATTACCTTCACCCACAATTCGAAGCAGCCCTTTCCGGATACATTCGTGTTGTCAGGCGAGCAGATCGAGGCGCTGAAGACTCGGTCGTTCGAGGTCAGCGGCGAGACGTTCGACTGCTATCTGTTCCGCGAGGAGGCCCCGCACAAAGGGATCGTCGCGATGCTCTGTGCCGACCAGCTATGCGTCGAGGAGTATCAGATCAGCAAGCGGTTCGACATCTGCCGCTATCTCATCTCGATCACTTCGACCTATCTGAACCGCAGCTCCAATATCGAGCGCCAGAAGCTCGAAATTCCAAAGACGACCTCCGACGCCGATCTCGTGTCGCCGATCAGCCGCGACATGCTCATGCCGCGCATCCACGAAGAATGCCTGGCCATGATCAACGAGACGGCGGAAGGCGACATCGATGCGTTCAAGGCCGCCAATATTGAGAAGCTTCAGAAATATTATCCGTTCATCACCGTTGAATCCCTGAACGGAGATGCTGCTATGTTGGACGCTGACGAGATCGTCAAAACCTATCGGGCGCAGCAGGCGCGGCGAGAAGACCAACTCGTGGAAGACATGGTCGAAGGCCGCAAGGTTGACTTCGACGATATCTCTCATCTCGCCAGCGACGATCTGGCCCGCTTCATCGTCCATCGGGCGCTAGTCATCGACTCACTAGCCAAGATGCCGCGTGAATCTGCGGAGCACGTCCTTCACGACGCGATCCTGAAAAAACACAGCGATGGCAGCAATATCCGCGAGAACAATGTCTGGCTAGTGGACGACAAATTCCTGTCCTACTCCAGCATCTACAGCGACGCGACCCTAGCGAAGATCGTCCGCGAGGTCGGCATCGAGACAGAGTCGAAGCAGCAGCGCAAGCCCGACGTCGCGGCCTTCTTTTCCAAGGATAACGAGGGGCATCCCAACAGGCTAGTCATCATCGAATTCAAGAAGCCTGGCGCCGACATCTTCGACAACAACAAGGCGCTCCTACAGTGCCGCCTCTATGCCAGCGAGCTCGTCGACCGGATCGAGACGGTGCGGGAAGTGTTCGCCTTCTCGGTCGTTGAGATTGATGACGAATTCTATAAAGACTTGAAGCGTACCGGGTTCAAGGACGTGTTCTCGCTAAGCGAACGGGTGGTCTATGACGACTTCGTCATCGGCACAGACGACGATATTCCGCTGCACCTCTATGTAATGCCGGCCGCCTCGCTTATTACCGACGCCAAGGCGCGCAACCGAGTTTTCGAGGAGGTGCTGCGGTTCAACATGGCCCAGGCCTCGTCGGCGGTCGTGGTCCCTGCGCCGGATCCTGTGCCAGCCGAATAGTCGCGCGGCGGCAGTTGCATGATTTCTAGTTACTTCAAAATTTTGGTAGCGGAAGAGCCGTAGCAACGGCCCGAGACGGCGGTCTGTTGTTTCAATGCCTCGAATTTGCCTCTGGACCGGCCGCGGCGGCGACAGTTATTTCGTGATGTCGCGGGTCGGCCGTGAACCGCGGATCACTCGTCGCTGTAGCTGGAAGACAGCAGGATTCCCAATGACAACCAACGACGTGGTTCCCAGAGCCCAAACCTAGAAGCGTTCGAGATTTCGCGAGAAGACCTATACGAGCAGGTCTGGGAAACACCGATCAACCATCTGGCTGAAAACTTCGGAGTGTCAGGCTCCTAGCCCCGTCATTCGAAGGCAAGGTGACGCCGGCACCGCCGTCTAGCCGTGAGAGCACACTCCGGCACGAAGTCCGCAAAGTCAGCTGCGACTGGACGAACGCGGAAGACCGACCAGTCAGGCGGTCCAACACGTCCTGCGCCCAATTCTAAAGCCATTGCTTGCCAAACCGTCCCTCAAGCATAGCCACTTTGGTCGGAAGATGGTCATCGCCAGTGGTGAGACCGAGATACATCGCCGCCCGCGTCGCCCCTACATAAAGGTACTTTTCGAATAGATCGGGTTGGCGCTGTGCGAGTCGGTCGATGCCGAGGAAAAAGACCGCCTCAAATTCCAAACCCTTGATGTGACGCACGTCGAACACGCGCACATCGTTTTCCTGGCCGGCCATTTCACCGAATGGACAAGGGACAGCACGAATGTTGCTCGACATGAGCGCATCGTTCAGCGCCACAGCCATCGGGATAACCTCCTCTTCATCACTCACTAGGATTGCGATACTCGGCACTTCGTCGCTCAGGCGCTCGATCTCGACTATTCGGTCCTTCAGCCAAGACGCGCAGGCGAGGCGATCTCCCAATTTGACACCGAGAACGGGATCGAATCCGTCATTGTTGACGCGCTGCGGCAACTGCGCCTCAGGGACATCGGGCGATGAAAGTAGTGCAATAGCCCGTGCCAACTCATTCAACTGGCGGCTATGGCGATAAGTAATATTGACGGAACGAACGTCGAAATCCGGGAAGACCCACTTCAGTTCCTCATCCGAACGGGTCCCCCATTCGGTGATGCGTTGATTGAAATCGCCGCAGGCAACAAAAGAACGGGCTGCCGGATCGCACAATGCCGCCATGCAGGCGAGTTGTACCGGCGAGAAATCTGTCGCTTCATCCACTAGGATTTGCGTGCGATTCAGCGACGCGATGGGCGCCAAAGCGACATGGCGGCCTTGGGCGTATCCGCGTGCGATCCGCCGATCCGCAAGCAATGTGCGGGCGGAGTTGAGGATAGCGAGCAAAATCAGATCGACCTCCAGCGGGTGCAGGTCGGTCGCCGCAATCGGGTCACGTCGGTACCAGTGGCCTTCCGTCTGACGTTCGCGGCGAAAGCGTCGATACCTTGTACCGACCCCGTCAACAAGACGCCGTTCGGCATTCAGGAAACGCCGCGCTGCAGTTTGCAGAAGGAGATCGGTCCCGATTGTGCGCAAAGCGTTTTGCGTTAGGCTTCGGTCGCCAAACCAATCGGCAAGTCGGCCGTTGCGCGATTGCTTTCCGAGCGATCGTCCGCTGGCCACTGCGCGAGCTTTGGCACGCAAGGCGCGGTACAATGCTTCCACAGCAGCTTCGCGGCCAACCTTGATCTGCCGGCTCTCTTCCTCATCCTCATCATCGAGATCTTCGTTATCATCGCTTTCTGTCAGCGTTCCGATGAACGAGACAAGTGCATCGAGGAAACCAGCGTCTGCCCTAAGCGCCTGTCTCGCCGCCGAGCTTACCGCCTCATCGGTTTTCCTCTTCAATCCGCCGATCAGCGCCTGAAGCTCGTCCGCTAGAGCCGCTATGGAAATCAAGGCGCCCGGATGGGGGCCAGAAACGGAAGACGGTAGTGCTTCCCGGAGACGCGTGCCAAGACGCTTTGTATCTGCCGCACCATCGGCTGCCAGAATATCGGCGTTCGTTTTCAGGTCCCCCCAAAACAGGCCGAGCTGCCAAGCCTCAAAATCCTCGAACCACGCCCGCTGCGCCGCTACCGTTTCCGGCAACAGCGACGACAACGCATCCTTCATTACGAACGAGCCGCCCCCGGCAGCGGAGCGCAAGACACGGAAGCGGTTCCGGGCAAGCTCACGCCGATAGTCGTCCCAAGTCTGAATACGCTCATCAGGTGCCGGGATAAGCTCCTTCGCGAAGGCTTCCTTCACATACCGCCGCAACAACGTGGTCGGTGTGAACATCAGCCAGCTAGTCTCGTGCTGGGCTTCGCCCGACGTTGTCGCGCCGATCACATCCCGCTCTTCCTCAGGAAGGCTTTCCAGATTGATCTTCTGTCCAAGACGCTTGATAAGCGTGGTCGTTTTCCCAGTGCCGGGCGGCCCAAGGATCACAAGGCGCGTATCAATAGGGAGACGGAATATCTCATCCTGATACTCGTCCAGAACCTTAAGATCACGGAGTGCCATCCTGGTAATGACATCGCGTTTGCGGCCCTCAAAAACGACGGCCGCAGCCCTGTCGCTCGCCAACGCGGCCTCAAGAATATCAAGCTCCTCTTCAGTGACACCCAGGCCCCGCAGCAGCTCGCGAAGCGAAACGACCGTAAACGCCGCGAAATCCTCGCCTTCAACGAAGGTGTTGAGCGAGTCCCAGATGCCGCCCGCTTCCTTGGCGTACAGCGTTGACTTCTCGAGCACAGTGAATGTCTGAGATCCAGGACCTAGGATGGTTCCTCCGATGGGAAGCGCGGCGATTCGACCAAAGGGAAGATGATAGCCGACGGCAATACTTCCGTCCGAAGGCGTCCGGTGCGGGATCGCCCGGGAAACAAAGACGAACCTGCGCGCGCCATCTTCGTCCTGTGCCACCACACGGGAAAAAGCTGGCTCTGCCAGCAGCGCAACAAGCGCGCGCCGCAATTGATCAGAGTTCTCACCGACGCGGCGAACAGCAGCGCCGTCTGTAAAGGCGTTTAATGAGGCCAAGGCGTTGGCGGGGGACGGACTTCCCTCAGCAAGTTTCTCCCGAACCCGGAGTGCCGTCTCTTCGAAATGCCGCAGCGTATGTTCTGCAATCGGCACAGCGCGCTCCAACTGGGTGGGCGGTGCCGTTGCCACGGAAACTGTTTTCTTCTTGTTCAAGATCTTGTGCCCCTCATCCAGTCCGTCTTCTTTCCGGACGTGAAAGCATCTTAGACAAATATTGCCCACTCCATGAAGGGAATTTGAAGGTATTTTAGAGTGCAAGCGTTGGCGGGCCGCATCGGCTTTGCCGACCAGGCTGTCGTGAACCGAGGCCGCTTCGCGTTTTTCCCCGCGAAGGCAACCAGTGGCTGCTTTCTCACGAGCAAGCACCGAAGCAGATCGTCAACCTGCGGCCCAAAAATCGACCTCAATGGCTAAGTGTGAGGGAAAGCGGGATTGCGGATTTAGGCAGGCCGGCCTTTGCAGGCCGACCCGCATTTTGATCGACATGATGACCATGTGACGTTGGGTCCCCGGCGTGACGGCCAAAGACCCAGCCCTTTCACATTCAGGCTCAGCGCAAACTCCGCAAGCGCGGACGCACCGCGAAAACCGCCTGAAACATCGAGCCGGCACATCGGAGCCATCGAGCTTCAAAAGATGTACGAAAATCGTGCATGAAACATCCCGGCGCAGTCTCACTAGGACTTCGACTTGATTTCGTGAGATGAAGAAGAATGGCGGATCCGGAATTCAATGACGATGGTTATGACACCAAGACCGACATGGTCCCGGAGTTCTTCAATTTCATCCGAAGCTTACGCGCAGATGATCTTGTGGCCGAGCTCTTGCAGAACGAGATCGACGCGGGCAGCACGCATACGATCCTAGACTTCGGTGCCGACCGGCTCATCGGCAGCGGCAATGGCGCATCGGTCGATGCGGACGGCTGGAAGCGCCTCACTTATCTCCGCGGTGCGGGCGATGAGGTGCCTCAGAAAAAAGGGCTCATCGGCATCAAGAATCACGGCCTCAAGGCGTGCTTCACGATCGGCGATTCGATCCACATCCGCTCGGGCAAGCTTAGGACCGATCAGACGCTCTACAGATATGGGGAGAACAAACCGCCCAAACCCGGTGCGCGCCGCGTGCCAGTTGCGGATCCCGACGGACCGGACGTAGGTTGCGCCATCGAGATTCCATACCGGCGGCGGCAACTGGTTTCGAAATCGGGCGAGCGGACAATCCTCGAAGTGCCGAGCGAGGCGGATATCGACGCCTTGTTCACTGACGCGGCTTCGTCCCTGGCACGGCGGTTCATCGGCACCTTGCGCCCGGACATCCGGCCGCACTATGTCATCGAGCTCAGGCATCACCGGCTCGGCACGAAGCGCTTCTTCTTCTCGACCACCAGGGCGCTCGACAAGGGCAAGTTCCAGGTCTTTTCCCGTAGCTGCGAGATAAGCGGACCTGATGGCGATAGCGTCCTTCGAGAGCGGGTCGCCACGCGCACGATCGGACGCCCCCAAGGGGCCCAGCATGACGTTCCGGCTTTCTATGCCCGCAAGGCGCGCCTCGCCATCGAGGTGGCCTGGGCGGAGACCCTGCGGGGGCGGATTGTTGTCGGCCGGGGCGAGCTCAGATATCCGATCGGCTATGTGCTGGGCGGCCCCTCCTCCTCAAGCGGCTTTGCGGCCCATTATTCCGCGCCGTTCGCCTCCGATACGGAGCGGCATGGCCTCGCCGACCAGTCGAAGGTCTGGAACACACATCTCGTCAATGGCTGCGACGCGCTTCTCGTCGAGGCCATTTCGTGGCTGCTCAGCCGTGCGGATTTGCTGCCACTCGATCTCCTGGGCGCCGATTTCGCGCCGGACGAGCGGCTCGCCCCGCTGGTCGTGGCGCTCGCGCAAAGCCGCGCGCTCCCGAGCATCGCGCCGCGCGCAAGACAGGGCGCAGCCACGAACAAGACGCGCCGCCGCTGGACGCGGATAGTGATCCCGAGCACGCAGACGCGTCCCGGCGTACATTCAGACGCCCTGGCGGATGTGGCGCCTCCCGAAGAATGGCTGCTGGCGGCCGCGACGCCGGAGCGGATCCGCTCGCTCCTGCTCGACCGGAATCTTGCCGGCTGGCTAGAAAACCGGATCAGCTTCGACGAGACCGACGCTGCCGAGCGATTGAGGCCATTTGATGCGGAAGACGGAGGCTATTTTCCTTGGGCGAGCGACGCCGAACGCCGGTGGGGTTTGTCGAACCTTCCTCTGGTGCGGCGCCATCTCGACGCCTTGCTCCAAGGCGATCCGATCCCTTCGCCGGCCCACGACCTCGAGCTCCCCAACACAAATGGCATCGCGACGCCGATGTCGCAGATGAGCCTGGCCTCTGAACTTCCTACCGATCTGCCGGGCGTCAGCCTGCCACCCATCGTTCATCCCGACCTTTCCGCGCATCCGATCTTTAGATCGCACGATTGGCTGCGGCCGCATTTCGGATTTCCGGAACTGGTCGAGACCCTGGCCGCCGCTCCGATCGGCGCGAGGGTCGCCAAAGGGCTTTTCGCGTGGCTGGTTCACAACCCCGCGGGATTCCCGAAAAAGGCTTGGCCCGCGATCAAGAAGCTGCCGATTTGGCCGGATGCCAGCGGCATGCCGGGACCGCTCGGCAGATTGTGCGAGCCCAACAGCGGCGGGCCCGCACGGGTCGTCGCGAGCGCGCTAGCGCGCCCGCATGCTGACATCGCGAAGCTTCGGACTGCGCTGGCGCACAGGCGGCTGGGCCTTACCGTTCGCAACGAGCCCAGCGAGGCGGAAGTCTCGAACTGGCTGGCCGCCACCCTCACTGATTTGCCAGAGGGACTGGTGCTCGATGCTGAGGAAATGTTGCGCTTTCGCAAGCTCGAGCGTGATCTGGAAACCATCGCCAAATCAACAAGCGCGCGACTCCTGGCCGCGAGCGACGCACCGTCGGCCTTGGCGCTCGATGGTACGCTTAGAGCACGATCGGACCTGGTCTCACCGACGCCGGCGGTGGGGCGGTTGTCCCTAGTGGGCGAGCATGTCGCCGCTAGCCGCTCCGACGCACTCGCGAAGATTTGGCCGATGCGCGCCGCCCCGAACGCGGCGATGTTGCGCGCGGCGCTTGGCGCGGACCTGGCCAACCAGCCTGCTTTGCTGGGCCGGCTCAAGGCGCTCGCCGACGTTGCCGATGGCTATGATCTCGGGATCGGCCAGCTTGCGTGCATTCCGCTGGGCGGCGACTTTGCCGCGCCTGTGGAGCTAGCCTTCAAGGGTAACAGAGGCGACTATTGGGGCGATTGCCGGCGCCAGATCAGCGGCAAGAATCTCGCGCCAAACGACCAGGCCCTTTATCGCCGCGCCGGCGTGTTGCCGGCCGAACCCAGTACGGAGAGCTCACGCGCGTTCTTCGCCTGGCTGCGCGAGGACGAGCGGCAAATCGAACCGCACTTGCCGCAGATCGTACGCCATTTCGCGCATGAGCGTGGGCCGACGAGCTGGTGGGGCATTTATGAGAACGAGCCCTGCCTTCCCGTCGACAGCGCGCGCGGCCTCGAGCTTGTCAGCTACCGTACAGCTACGAGGGGCCGCTCGGTTTTCGTGAAGGATTTCCCAGCGCTTGCGCGGACCATCCTGGAGGATCCAGGATCGCTCATGCTCGCGATCGACAAGCATGAGCAGGTGATTTCCTCGATCACTCAAATCCTGCTGGGCCAGGGTGTGCGATCACTTCGACATGTCGCGGGCGAGCCCGCCAAGGTGACGGGGACCGATTCCGTGCCGGCACCGACTTGGGTTCAGGAGATCGTCACGACGCTTAAATCCAGGCGTATCGCCAGGACGCTCGAAAAGAGGCTGGACCATTACCAGGTCGACAGGAAGTATATTCATGCGCACTGGCCCAGCCGTCTTTCCGGCATCGCGAGCGTCATGTGCGCGAGGAGGGTTCTTGCGACCTACAAGATCGGTCAGCGCGAAATCGCGACCGAGATCGACCATGCATTCGACGAGGCTGCGGGCATACTGTGGCTCAAGCTTGAGCCTGACGACCGACGCAGCAGCGTCGAGAGCGCCCTTTTTGTGGCGATCGCCGAACGAATTTTCGTGCAAAGCGCTCCTCTTTGGTGCGGCCCAACCCTGGCCGCGGCGCTCAATACCGACATCGTCGAGGCCAAGGCCGCAGCCGAGCAAAAGCTCGACTTCGAGGAGCCGCTGGAAGCGGATGAAAAACCGCTGGATGAGGACGAGTCGATCGGCGAGGTCGAGCCGGATGAAGCGCCGATCGGCCATTATGACTGGACGCCGGACCCGACCCGGAACGTTCCCCATCCCGCTCCCCTGACGGAAAATCACGGCAAGTCCGAACCTGAAAAGCCCGCCGAGCGCGACAAGAACAGGAAGCGCGAACGCGCGGCGGTGCCGGGGGAGGAAGACCAGATCAGGGATCTGAAGCAGAACCATTATGCGTTTCACTGCCAAATCTCGCTGGCATCGCACGCGCCGGCCAGGCTGGCGCCTGCCGGAAGCTATGTGGAGCTGGCTGAAAATCGCGCCAAGATGATCGACGCCCATCATGCCGATTATGCCGGGGCGTCTGGCGCACGCCATGCCGGCAATCTGCTCATCCTGTCCCACGTCGAGCATCACAAGGTTGGACGGCAGCTGAGCCGCGAGCAAGTACGCGCGGCGCTAAGGGATGCGCGCCCTCGTCAGGTGGTCTTCGGCAAAGGCAGGCAGCGCAAAACGGTCGAAGGCGTCGTGGCCGATGTTCTTGTCGCTGCGACTGGGGAGATCATCTCGATCTTCTTCACTTTGGACCACAGGGACTACTGGCTTCGATAGTCCCAACCGAACAATGCGCCGCGCACTTCGGCGCGTGGTGCGTCGGAGGTGGCGGCCTTCTGCTCAAGCGGCGCCATGATCTTCAAGAGACGAAGAAGTTCAGCGGTATCGAAGCCGGTGCCGACTTTCCCGGCGTAACGCAGCTTGCCGCCGTCATGAACGCCAAGGATCAAGGACCGAAACGCGCGGACCTTGTCGGACGGCGTCCAGCCGACAATCACAAATTCCTGCCGCCTGATGCATTTGATCTTCAGCCAGCTTGCGCCGCGGGCCGCCACATAACTCGAATCCGCGAGCTTTGAGATGACGCCCTCAAGGCCGGCTGCGCAGAAGCGATCGAGCAGCTCTTCTCCGCGGCCGAGGATATGGTCGGAGTAACGAAGGACCGGATTTTTCGCAGGCAAGATCGCCTCCAGCTTCGCCTTGCGGCCAAGAAGAGGAAGCCTTGTCAGATCTTCGCCGTCGAGCTGCAGCAGATCGAACGCATAAAAGTCGATAGTCGCCGGGGCACCCTTCAATGCATTCTGAAGCGCCTGGAAGTTAGATCTTCCTTCCNCGGCCGAGGATATGGTCGGAGTAACGAAGGACCGGATTTTTCGCAGGCAAGATCGCCTCCAGCTTCGCCTTGCGCTCAAGAAGAGGAAGCCTTGTCAGATCTTCGCCGTCGAGCTGCAGCAGATCGAACGCATAAAAGTCGATAGTCGCCGGGGCACCCTTCAATGCATTCTGAAGCGCCTGGAAGTTAGATCTTCCTTCCACATCGACAATCACGGCCTCGCCGTCAATCAGGGCGGAGCGCACCTTGAGCTTGCGAGCCTCGGAGAGGATCGAGGGAAAACGGCTAGACCAGTCCAGACCAGATCGTGTGTAGGCTCGCGCCTCGCCACCGCCNCTCGGAGAGGATCGAGGGAAAACGGCTAGACCAGTCCAGACCAGATCGTGTGTAGGCTCGCGCCTCGCCACCGCCGACGGCAACGAGAATACGATAGCCGTCGTATTTCATCTCATGGATCCAACGATCGCCGGCAGGGACCGTGTCAACGAGCGTTGCGAGCTGGACCGGCCGGAAAGCGGGCGGCGTTAAAGTGACCTGGTCACGAGCGGGCGACTTCGCTTGACCAGCGCTCGACGCATTGATTGCCTTACGCGACGTTGGCTTGACCACTCTGGCCTAAACCATACTCAGAGACGAAATAGCGTTATCCGCGTCCAACGCGCGACTACTTCTTTAGTTTCGCTGGCGGCCGTGTTGAGCTTTTCGCGATCATTGCCGAAACGCTTGATTAGCGCCTCGGCCTGAGGCCGTGCTTCCTGCCTCCGGCCCTTCCATTCCCGATTTGCGCGCACAGCTCACAGGCAATAATCAAGAGCAGGAACGTGCCCTCAAATGCCGCCACAGCGTGTCCGGTTTCTGCCATCAGCTTTAGAAGCCCGGTTGGGCCTCCACCGAGGGAGACGTTCCCCCGCCTTTCGCCAGGCTTGGATTCTTTGCCAACCACGCATTTGAAGCCTATGTTTCCCACATCGGCCGCCAGCGCTTCGGACGCAGCCGACAGTAAGAGGTACGTGCTCTTGCCCGTATGGGAGAGAGAGCCATGCCCCAATCCCTTCTTCGCAACCATGTATTGAAAACCCTCTCCTCGGAGGATTTCGCGCTTTTGAAGCCCTCACTGCATCACGTCGAACTGGGCATCAAAGACCAGCTGGAAGTCTCTTATCAGCCGATCGAGCATGTGTATTTCCCAGAGATGGGCATCGCGTCAGTGGTCGCTACGATGACCGGTGGGCGGCAAAGCGAAGTCGGCATCGTCGGCCATGACGGCATGACAGGAGTTGCCGTTATTCTCGGCCAGGACAAGTCGCCCAATGAAACCTATATCCAAGTCGCAGGTAATGGCTGGATCCTCCCGGTTGAAGCTCTTCGCTCTGCGATTGCAGAGAGCCAATCCCTTCGCGAGTCACTGCTTCGCTATGCCC
Organism: Mesorhizobium sp. L48C026A00; assembly: GCF_000502375.1. Lineage (NCBI taxonomy): Bacteria > Pseudomonadati > Pseudomonadota > Alphaproteobacteria > Hyphomicrobiales > Phyllobacteriaceae > Mesorhizobium > Mesorhizobium sp. L48C026A00. The sequence continues at coordinate 22,022 of NZ_AYWU01000034.1, forward strand.
ACGCGTTCCTCATCCAGTCGTCCCGGACGGCACTGGTCAACGGCCACTCCAAAATCGAGGAGCGGCTGGCCCGCTGGTTGCTGATGGTCCAAGACCGCGTCGAAGGAAACAAGATTTACCTGACGCATGAGTTTCTGGCGACCATGCTTGGCGCTCGGCGCCCGGGCGTTACGACCGCCCTCCAAATGCTTGAGTATCGGGGGCTGGTTCACGCCAGGCGCGGCGAGATCACAATTGTCGACCGCGTTGGAATGATACAACTCACACATGGTGCCTACGGGGAGGAGGAGCAAAGTCACTTCAGCCTAGCCTCCGTCTAATTGTCCTGAATCAGACAAACCCTTGCAGGCTACCGAATTCGTGCCGTAAATCGTGTTGAGGGTTCTAGGGAGGCATTCTCGATGAGCAGCACTTTTCACACAGTCACGGTTGAAAAGGCGGCAGAGGCCTATGTCCTTTCCAGAGGCAAGGCCCAGTTCCTGTCCATCGCACAGGCGATCCGCGCTATCAGAACTCTCATGCCCGCATGCAAGGCTACCGACCACGAGTTGGAGGAGTTGCTGGCAGCGGCATCCATCATTCACGGTGTGCCCGTCGCTTTCGATGCAAAAACAGCCGATGGCGTAGAGCCACGGCTCCATTCGTGGGCCATAGATGCCTGCGCTCGCGCAGAGGCCTACCTTGTCGGACGTTCGCCAGGCGATTGTCCGCTACCTTATCGACGGTGTCGTCAGGCCGTACATTTCGATATCCGAGGTTAGCCACGCCGTAAGGGGAATATTTCCGCTTTGCGAACTCACGGATTGGGAACTTGGCTATCTCAGTGCGCGAAGCGCGATCGACGCGGGATTTGCGGTTGAATTCGACGCCGCGGATTCTTGAGACACCTGTTGAGGCATGTGTCGTCGACGATTTCGTGCGACAAGGGCACGATAGACAATGACCTCTCCGCCGCATCGGGATGCTAGCCTACCCATCGACTACATCAGGCAAAGTATCTTCGACGATGCTCAAATTTCGATCGAAAGCCTCGGTGTCGGATGCGTGAGCTCGGAGAGATCGCACCTTGTTTAGGATAGCCGCAACCGCCGCCTCTTTTTCGGGCGCTATGCGTGTTCTTACCGCTTTGGCCGCCAACGCGGAAAAATCTATGGCGGCATAGACTGGTACGGCTACAGCGTCTGTTGCTTTCAGCCGTTCTTTTACGATTGCGCGCCGGCCCTGCGGCAGAGCTATACGACCTGCTTTTGCGGCAAATGTCGCGCCGCGCCGCAGGCGGGTCTGCAAGAGGCCTGAGCGGTACGCCGGTGCTGTCGGCACAATCGTCGGGAGCGCAGGAGATGGAACCGCCGCAGAGGAGTCCGACGCACGGCTTTTCGTGCGCGAAGCGTCGGTAGAGGCGGGCAGGGGCATGAACGCGCGTTTGGCGAGCGGACCGTCGGCGAAATAGAAATTGCGTGTGCCGAGGATTGGCAGTTCGCCACGCGGCAAAATGATGACCTTGTTCTTGTCGAGCGTGCGGATTTCGTCCGGCCGCATGAGGGGCCGCCGCACTTCCTTGCGGTGCTCCGACCGCGTGTAATACGTGTCGAACAACGTCGCCCTGGTGCGCGTCACGTCCTTTTGCACGTCCGACGTTTCGCCGAGCTGCTCGGAAACGTAGCGCAGATCGTCGGCGTCCTGCGCACCGAAAAAGATCTGCACGCGAGCGGCGTTGATGAGCGTCTTGCGCCCTTCCTGGCGATAGATCTCGTCTACAGCCTTCAGCGACTGTACAAAAAACCACATCGAAACACCGTTACCGCCGAGCACGCTCGCCATTTCGGTCACATTCTCGAGCTTGCCGAGGTTTTGGAACTCGTCGAGCAGCACAAGTACCGGATGCTCGCCCGGCTGCGGCAGGCTTTCCGACATGAAGTTCATCATCTGCGTGATCAGGACGTTGAACAACGGTCCAAGCGACGTAATCTGCTCGCGCCGCACGTCGAGATAGAGAGAAATTCGATCCCGCTTGAGCTTGCGAATATCGAACGTGCTGCGCGAGGTGGCTCGCATCAGGCGCTCGTTGAGGAAGGGCGCCATGCCGGTGCGCACGCCAGCATAGATTCCGGAGAACTGCCGCTCAGACATTTCGAAATATGGCAGCAGGGTCTGCAGCGTAAAATGCGAGCATTCGCGGCGGCGTTCCTCGCGTAACGAGCCGATGAACTCCAGGAGCGGCTGCTCGGCGCCGTTCATGATCTCGAGGATGGTGGCGAAGGTCTTCTTCTCGTTTGGGATCGCGGACGATTCCATGACGAAGGACGCGATGCCGGTAAAAAGGAGGCGGGCATCGTTGACCCAGTACGGGTCTGCGTTGGACGGGGGCCGCGGAAACAATGCCGCAGCGATGTTGCGAAGGTCGATGTCGCGCTGCGCCGAGTCCAGCGAGATGAAGTCCATCGGATTGTAGTATGCGGTGTTGCCGTCCGGATCAGCCGGCGCGAATCGCACCACACGGCTCATGGTGGAACGGTAACCGGCGGTCGCCGCATAGGTCTCGCCCCGCAGGTCGAGAACCACGAGCGAATGCGGCCAGGTCAACGCATTCGGGATGATGAGAGACGTGCCTTTACCGGAGCGCGGCGGCCCTATGACGAAGCCGCCGACATCATCGCCATTAATCCACAGTTTCTTGCCACCGATCAGCTTGCGCTGCGTCAAGCGGATCTTGCCGGAGCGCTGATCGCGGCCGGGCGACAGAATTTCGGCAAGCCTGCCGCCGGCTCGACCGATGAAGACGCCACCAACTTTCGTCAGGCCAGTTTTTGCTACGTCGCTCATCGTCATGAAGCGAGAGTCATTGCGCTTTCTCGGGCGCATGAGAAACAGGCTGACCAGGGGCGCAAGAAACCCTAATGCTCCCGCTGCAATGGCGAATTGGACCCGGCCAAAATTCCTCGCCATCGTGTCGCCCCAGGCCTGACGAACGACCGGCAATGGATTGGCGTTCAGCTGATCGAACAGGATGTGGGAGCCGGTCCGGTACCAATCCGTCGCGGCATAGGCGACCGTGAAGAGCAGGACACCCAGGGCGATCGCCATGAGCATCATGAAAATTGCTGTTGCGATTTTCTGCATGGATGTGGTCCGCTAGATCGTCTCCGCCTTGGTGAACTTGATCTCGCTGATGCCGCGCCGTCCGCCTTCGGTGCGGACCATCTGGACGACCACCGGGATGACCTCGCGCAGGTAGTCGAGGATTTCGCTTCGTGAGAGGCCGGAGCTGCCCTGCATGACCATGAGCGCCAGCCGATCGTAGGCGGACCGGGCGGAATTGGCATGAACGGTCGTGAGCGAACCCGGGTGGCCGGTGTTGATCGCCTGGAGGAACGCGAAGGTTTCAGCGCCGCGCAACTCGCCCAAAAGCAGACGGTCGGGCCGCATGCGAAGGGAGGCTTCGAGCAGCTGTTGCGCCGAGACTTTGGCAAGGCCCTGGTCGCCCTTCGAAGCTATCAGCGTGAGGTTGTTGGGAGCAGGCAGCCTCAGTTCGCGGGTGTCTTCGATCGTGATGACCCGTTCATGGGCCGGGATCTCCTTTAAGAGCGCATTCAAGAACGTCGTCTTGCCGGTCGACGTGCCGCCTGAAACGACGATCGAGACGCGGTTGCGCACCGCGTATTGCAGAAACTCCATCGGCGACGTGTCGTGCAACATCTCGACAAGTCGCTTTTCTTCGGTTGAAAGCGCCAGGCCGCTGCCCATCGCCGTGTTCTCGAAGGCGCCGAGATCCTTGTAGGCAGCAAGGCTCATATCCATGATGACCTGCTTGCGGAGCGAAATCGCCCCGCCTTCCGGAGCCGCGGGCGGCAAGATGCATTGGATGCGCTCACCCGATGGTAGAGCAGCCGACAGGACAGGCTTTTCTTCGTTGATGACCTGATTTGTCGCCGAGGCGACGCCAGTCGAGATGTGCCTAATCCAGCCGGGGGTGACCTCGCGCTGGACGATATGCTCCATTTCCTTCGCGCCGAGGCGTTCGATGAACAATTCACCCGGCCTGTTGATCGCAATCTCGGAAACCGCATCTTCGTTCAAATAGGGCCATATCGGTTCCAGATGAGCGCGCAGGACCGGGGCTCTCGCCCAAGGGTCGGGGAGGGGATTCACGGCATTCATTTCACCGGGCTCCCGTAGCCGGGATAAAAATGATCCTTCGGCGTGCCGTAGAGAGGCGTCGGATCGATCGCCGCCTTCGGCCGCCCGCCTGCCTTCAGGCGCGCCACTTCTTCCTGAACGGGGTCGGCGTACAAATCCGAGAAATCGAGGTCTCGCCGCACCAGCACAACAACCGATGTGCCTTGGTCGACATAGACTGTCGGGCCAATGTTCTGCGTGTCGCGAAACGCCTCCTGCGCGAGTTGCTGCAGGGCGGTCGATGACTTATCGAACGCGATGCTGCGGGCATCGCCCTGCGAGCCATTGCCACCATAATTTACGGTCGTGGTCTCGCCGGTTAAGGGATCGATCGTCGACACCTGGCGCTGTTGTCCATCCTGGCTGCGATCTCCAAGCGAGGACAGATATTCAGAGACACCGCCAATGACGGAAAGCATGATGGCGTTGCCGTACCGTTCAACCCAGTGCGTATCGACACGGCCGCCCATGCCACCGCGGCCGAGCGCGTCTGCCCCGGGCGACTTGATATCGACGGAAATGCCGTCCGAGCGGATAAGCCTGCTCCAGACGATGAAAACACGCTTTTGACCGCGCGCAAGCCCCGAGCGGTATTCTCCGGTCAGGCGCGAGCCCTTCGGAATGAGGATCCGCCTGCCGTCGAGCGAGAAGACATCCTCACGCACGACTGCGCGCACGGCGCCGGGAAGGTCCGTGTTGATCGCGGTTTCCAAATAGCCGCGAATGATCGTTCCTTCGGGGATCAACGCATCGGTACGCCGGAAGACCTTGGCTTTGACGATCCCGGAAGAACTTGCCTCAGACTGTGCCAGGAATGCCTTGTTGGGATCACTGTCGGCGCCGGGGACCGGGATGATCTGACCGTCGGGCGCGATTTCGACCTGTGCCGCCTGGGCGCCGGCATCCGTCGATCCGGTTTGATCATTCGTCACCATTTGGTTCGACCGCAGGCGTTCCCACACCGCCTTTTCGCGCTCGGCGGCTTCCGCCTTACGACGAGCCTCTTCGTCAGCCGCGGCCTTGCGGCGGGCTTCTTCCGCCTCGGCCTTGCGGCGAGCTTCCTCGGCCGCCATTTGCGCCTCCAGCGCGCGCCGCTGCGCATCAAGATCCGCGCCCTCCTGCACGGTCTGATCGACATTATCGGCTTGTTGCGTGCCGTTCTGGTCGGCGGCCGGTGGCGGCACCACGATCTGGTCGATCGTGCCGTCGGCAGGTTGCGGCGGTTCGTTCAACGCCGGCGGGCGAAACTCTGGCGGGTTGAAGTTTTCCTCGCCATCGCTGCGAACATCGCGTGATACAGGCTCCCGGGGCCAGTTCAGCCATATCAGCGCGCCTACCAGCACCACGCCGAGGCCGACAAGGGCGATCCTGGTACCCACGCCCGCACCACGGCGCGCGACCGTCGGGCTGCCGTCCAGTTGGTTATAATCGATCTGGGTCACCACCGCCCTCCGCTGGATCCGAACAGGGTGGAACCGCCTGTCAGTTTCGTTGGACCGTAGACTTGCTCGACCGGGTCGATTGCGTTGGGTCGCGCCCGGTTGTAGAGGCAGAGCGTCTTGCCATCGGCTCGCAAGGTGAATTGCCGGGCGACCTTATCGATGACTGTGTATTTGCCCTGCGTGCGAACGTTGACCAGCGACTCCTGACGCTTGTCGTCGACAACGAAAATCGCCGGAATGTCACCCTTGAACTCCAGAAACACCTTGGTGCCGTCGTCGAATACGGTGCGCGGCTTCAGGCTGTCGTCGCCCTTGTAGGCGTAGTCGTAATTGAGGTCGGCATAATTTAGATCCTTCAAATCCGGATCGGCGGCGCTCTCCTTGGCCTGTGAAAGCAGGCGCGCGTTGATATCCTCGTCCGGGTATTTGAACCGGACCTGGAAGGATGCCCGGTCCTGGTCATTGTCAGTCGCCTGCAGCAGCAAGGAATAGACGCGCCGGTTGGTGACGACGTTGACGTTGGTCCAAGCATCGCGCTCCAGCGGCTTGACGAACAGAAATCGCGATCCCCGTTTGGGGATGATCGACCAGCCTTTCGTGTCGCCAGCCGACACGGTTTCGATGATTTCGGTCGGGCTGAGCTCGACCATCGTCGAAATGCCAAGAGCTGCGCGCACCGACGTCACGTCGTCGTTGTTGAAGGTGACGTATCGGATGCGGCCGTCGCGTGCGGTCGCGTTGTGGGTAATGCCGAGGAAAAGGGCGGCCGACAGGGCGAGGCTCACGCGCCATCTCATTGCAGGCTCCCCGCGGCCGGCGCCGATTCCTGGTCGCGGCGGTAATCCGTAACCTGAAATCCCAACGGGTTGTCGAAACGCCATTCGTTCTTGAGCGGCGTCGAGGTGTAGCGGAATTTTATCACCGCCACCCAATTGTCGGCCGTGGACGAATTGTCCCGGCGCGTCGTCGTGGCAAAGCGCACCGAGGCTGTGTTGCGATTGAGCAGGGAAACGGACTTGATCTCGACCGAGACAGTGACATTGCGGCCAAAAATCTTGTCCAGCGATTGTGGATTTGCAGGCGTATAAAGCCACGTCAAATCCTTGGACGCGGCGTCGGTGGAGTAGAGCTGCGCCAGGTCGTAATTCTGTTTCAGTTCACGCGAATCATAGGTTTCGCGGGCCCTGATATAGCGCACCAGATTGGCCGCCGTGACGGCCTCGTTCTGGGACAAATCTCCAGGCTTCAGCGCGCGCATGATCTCGAGGTAGCCCGTCGTTTTGTCGACCTCGACAACATACGGTTCGAACTGCCGGAGCGGCAGGATAAGCACGAGCGCCAGCAGCGACAGCACCGCCACCAGTCCAGAAACGCCGCTGACGATCCAGGCCAATGTACGCGATCGACGCATTGACCTGTGCGTGTCGTCTTCCCAGGTCGCACCCGCTCTGTAATAGCGCTTGTCGACGAGTTCGCTGCTGCGGTCAGCAGCTGTTTCCACTGAAATTGACACTTTACTATTGCCTCGTTTGCGCGATGCATCCTGATGCAGGCCGCGATCGGTGACCGTTCTTGTGTTCTAGGCCAGAGGCCTGGAGTTATCGCGCGCACCTTGCTGGATGGCGGACCGAGCTGCCTCGCCTGCCCTCGCTGCTCGCGAAGATCGAAAACTGTTTGCGGCGAGCTGCCGGGCGCCCCGAGCGGCGCGGCCGGCGGCCCATCGCGCGCCGGAGTAGCGCACGGCATTCCTGCCGAACCTCCCATATGAGTAGCGAGCTCCCACGGTGCTGAGATAACCGCCGCCATTCAGGATCGAAGCAATCGAGGGTATCTGCATGAGAACGTAGATCCCGATGATCGTCACCAGCACCAGCGGCAGCACCAGGGACATTTTGCTGTCCATGGTCGCTCCGCCGGACGTGGCGGTGTTCAGTGCCGCATTGACGAGCGAGAAGTAGAAGCCGAGGAAGCCGTAGATCAGAACTTGCTGAATCATCAGAAAGGTGGTGAGCGAAAGGAAGCCTTCGCTCATGCGCGAGGACCAGCGGTAAAGCCAAAGAATGATCCATATCGGCGCCAAGGCGAGCGTGATGAACAACATCACTTTGGCGGCAATGATCGCGGCAATGGCAAGCGCTGCGAAGATGATGGCTGACAGCAGAACGAGCAGCGACAGCAGCGCGCCAAAAATGTCATAGAAGGATCCGCTATAGACCTGATTGGCGACGTCCTGCGCCCCTTGGTAGAGATTGTCGATAAGCGCTGGAATTGCCGCCTGATCGCTTAGCTGATTGCCGGTGGCTCGCGACACGGCGCCGACAATCACCTTACCGACCTCATCTGGAATGCTTTGCACAAGCTGGTAGATCGTCGCGAAAAATGTCCCCCATCCGGTCAGCAGCAGATAGATGATGACCGCGCGGCCGAGGCGATAGGCTGCTTCGATCGGCGAGATCGACTCTCGCCCGCTCAAGATCGCATAGCCCCACCAGACGATATAGAGGGTCAGCATGAGGGTGAAGACGTTGCCCATCGCATTGCCCAACTGCATGTAGACGGTGCGGACGAAGTCCTCACCGATGTTGTCAATGCCACCGAGAATGCTTTCGGCGAGACCGTTCATGGATCCTCGTCAATGATCCTGGTGAAGGGCGTTGAATTGACCGGCTTCAGCGGGCCACATTCGTCGGCGTGGGCATACGCCAAAGGCCCGCACGGCGCTTTCAGTTCGCGATTTGCGCATCCGAAAAGCCCCGCGCTGAGCCCAACCACAACGCATATGCGCAACACCCGCCTCGACAAGTGCTAGCCTCCGCTCTTGCCGAAGTCGGCGAACGGATTGACGTTGCGCGGTGTCATCATCTTCTGGACCTGGCTCTGGCGAAGAAGGTCTGTCTTCAGCTTCTCATTCAGGGCCGCGACCGCACCGTTCTGGACGCCGATCAATTCGTTGACCGCGCGCGCGTTTTCCAGCTGCATTCGCGTGTTCTGGTCCACGGAACCCTTGACGTCCTGCGACTGCCCGATCTGCCCGCTCGCGGACTGCAGTGACTGTTGGCGCTGGGTCACGCCCTGCGAGGCCTGCGAGGTCAACGCGCTTAGCAGCGAGGCCACGTTGACGCTGCCGCCATAGGCGGTGTTCACGGCGCTCGTCTCTTTGCCGGTAATCTGCTGGAGCTGCTTCACCAGCTGGAGCCCGTTGATGACGGCGCCGGCGATTTTCTGGATTTCGGGTGACAGGCCACCAAACGAAAGCGCACCGCCGTTCAGGATCGATCCGAACGACGGCGCCTGGGCAATCGACATATTGCCGCCGAGGCCCATTTGTCCGATGCCGAGCGAACCATCACGACTGCCGCTGAGAGCCTGCAGGATCTCCTCGCTCTTTTTCAGGATATCCTTGTTCGAGGCCATGATGGAGTTGGTGTTTTCCGCGTTCTTGCGGGCTACATCGAGATTGGCTCCATCGATGACGGCAATCTGTGCATGGGCCGTGCTTGCCCAAAGCGCCAGACTGGCCGCAATCGCGAATTTCTTCATGTCAGCCTCCTATTGCTGCAAGGAATCGATCACGCTGGCAGCGCCGGCAGGATCAGGGGTGATGATCATCGAGCGGCCTTCGGTTTGACTGGATCGCGCGTTCTCAACCGCGCAGGGCAGCCACCGCCTACGGTCGATCTTCAGCCGTGCCAGTTCGGCAGGATCGCAAGAGAACGGGTTCGGAGAGCCGCTCGTCGGCCGTTGCACCAGTTTGGCGGACTGCGATGCCTGAACGTTTTGCATCGATAGAAGCTGGGCTAGCAACGCCGTGAAGTCCCCCGCCTGGGCAAGGTATTGGTTGGTGACACCGGCGTTGATCCCACGAGCCGACGAGTTCAGCTCCCAAGCGTCCTTGTATTCGGTCACCTGGCCAACGTTGCCCGCTAGCGCGTCGATTGCCGAATCATTGGCGCCCATCTGCGATGAGCTTACGTCAAGCCCGCCCGCCGCCTTCCTGACCGTACCCATAGCCGCGTCCTGGGCCATGCCGCCTGAACCGTCCGCCGTTACGATCGAGAATGGTGGCGGCGCGGCGGCCGGAGCCTTGCCGCTCGATACATATTCGTTGAAGTAGCTGTTCCAACGGCCGACACCGCCGGCCCACTGGTTTTGCTCGCCAGCATTCGATCCGTTGTAGAAGGAAGCGAGACAGCCATAATTCGTCGCCCCGCATTGCTTCACGCCCATTCCGAGATACTTGACACCACCTTCGGCGTTCTGCTCGTTCACGTCACGGTCAAGTCCCATGGACTTGCCGGTGCCCTTGGTCAGCTGCATGACGCCTTTGACGCCGGTGTGGCTCCCGGCGCATGTGTCGAAGCGCGATTCCTGATAGGCAACGGAGAGTGCCAGGCCTTCGGGCACGCCGTATTTTTGCGCATAATAGCGGATCATCTTCACGTTGCCCGCGTCGCGCTGCAACGCTTCGGCCGGCGACCGGCGAAACATCTGTGAGCGGTATTTGTTCGAGTAGGTGCAGACGACGCTTTTCTTCTTGTCGGTTTCGTCCTTCTTCGCTTCATCCGACTTTTCGCTGTGCTGCTCGTCCTCTTGCCGCTTGTCGAGGTTCGAATCGTCGATGACCGCGATTTGCGCGACGGCCACGCTCATGCTTCCCGTCGCGAGAGCCACGGCCAGACAAGCGCTGCTAAGCCGCTTCGTCATGCTCGTTCTCCCATCCGCAGAAGTATGGCAGCCACGCCTCCGGCTCGTCGCCGAAGGTCTCCCGGAGCCGTGCACATTCCTTGCTGTTGGCTTCGTTCGAGGACAAGACCTTGATGAGATCGGGCATCGCCGACAAATCGAGCTTGGCTACGATCGAGTCGCTGTCGTGCTTGACCAGGAAGGTGCGTGTTTCCTTGGCGGTTCGGCGTACGAACTCGAATTCCTTCGCCGTCAGCGAGAAGCGCTCCATATAGGATTCCTTGCTGGCCTTCGGGTTGGGGAAGAAAATGTTGGTCTTCGTTTGCTCGATCAGCGACGACGAGATGGAGGAATTGACGACGTCTTCGGCTGTCTGCGTGCCAAAGCCGACAACGCCGTTGCGGCGACGTATGGTCTTTAGCGTCTCGTTGATGAAGGCGGCGAAAACCTCGTCGTCCAACAGCTTCCAGCCTTCATCGAGGAAGAGCATGATCGGCGAGCCGTCGATGACGTCCTCAAGCCGGTGGAAGATGTAGAGCAAGGCCGCCGAGCGCAGCTTTCTGTCACCCAGGATCTTGGTCATGTCGAACCCGACAACCGGCTTCGAGAAATCGACCAGATCGACGGGATTGTTGAAAAGCCAGCCCTTGTCCTTCGGATCGAGCCAGGGCTGTATCCGCGCGGCCAGATCGTTCATGCCGGGCATGAGCGAGCCCCGCAGCACTTCCGGCAGCAGGTCGAAGGTCCGCTGTTCGCACGAAATCTTGTAGATCATGTCAACGGCGGCGTTGATGACGCGCATCTCCGCCACGTCCAGCGCGCCACCTTCCGGCGTCAAGATGTAGATGAGCAGATCTTCCAGGAAAGAACGGTTTTCTGCCGTGTCCTCGAGCTGCAATGGCGCGAACCCGGTCGGCTGAGAAGGCTCCATCACCTCGTATCGACCGCCGAGCGCCCGAACGAAAATTTCAGCGCCGCGCATATAGTCGAAATAGATACATCGTGGCCGCGGCATGATGCGCATGGCTTGCGCCATCAGGAATGACAGCACCACGGTCTTGCCCGAGCCGGTCGGGCCGAACACCGTGAAGTGCCCGACATCGTGAACGTGGAAATTGAAATAATAGGCCGTCTGGCTGGTCGTTTCGAGCAAGGCGATGGGCCGGTTCCAGTGCAGCCGCTCACGTTGGCCGGACGGGAAATTGTGTCCTGAAAACAGCCCGGCGAAGTTAAGAGACGAGATCAACGCGCGTCGCGCGATGTAGCTGAAATTTCCAGGCAACTGCGCCCAAAAGGCCAGTTCCGTGTTCAGGGTCTCGCGGACCGGCACGATCGACATGCGCGAAAGCTCGGCCGTAATGTCGGACAGGGCTCGGTTGAGACCAGTCATGTCCGATGCCAAGGCCATGACGCACATATGATGTTGTCCGAAGACGACTTCGCCGCCGGCAAGCTTGTCGGCGCCATCGTGGACGGACTCCTCGACCGTCGTGCCCGCCTCGTCGGAGCCCTCAACCTGGTTCGCGATGGTGTTGATCCTGCGCATCGCCGTTACACGATCTTCGATCGCGAAACTCTGCGTCAGGACGAACTCATGTGGCAGGCGCAAGAGACCGTCCAATGAGCCCGGCGCGGTGAACGGTGGGTATTCCTTGATCGACACCATGGCGCCGAGCTTGCCAGCGTCCGGTCCGCGAAGTTCCAGCGCGGACTTTCCGAAAAACAGCTGCCGCGTCGCCAGCACATCGCCAAGGCTCATGCGCGGCAAAGGCATTTCCACGTCGACGCCGCCGGCGAGGATCTTCGCCAAGAATTCCGCAGGCTCGGAAAAGAAGCTATTGCGGCGCTTCACGACACCGAGAAGACGCGCACCATAGGCGGTAAAATCCTTGGCGACGCCGTCGAGAACGTCATGCAGTTCGGCTATCGCCTCTTCGCGGGTTTCTTCGCCTGCGGTACTGATGCGGAACGCATTGAGCGCCTTGTCCACCCAGCCGACGCGGCCGACCATCGGTCGGCGTATGACCGCCAGATACGCCTCGTTGACGAAAAGGTTTTTCGCCCCAAGCTCATCCATGTAGCGGGCGTCGAGCTCGGCCACGAAAGGATTGTCAAAGTCGCCTTCGATCTCGGGCGTCACGTGGCGGCGGATGATCGTTGTGTAGACCGCAAATCGAGAGGTCGATAGGTTGCGGAACGTGGTGTTGCGGTTGAACATTCGGCTGTTCAACTCGGACTGGTCCATCGTCTGGAACGGCAGGCCACTGAGCTGGATGACGCCGACGAGAAAGCCGCTCTTCGTCACGATCAGATTGTCATCGACATGGCGAAGGTAGGGGATGTGCATCGCCGCGGGCTTTTCACGCCGCCGCTCACGGCCAAATTTCAGGTCGGCGTCAAGGCTCATGGCGAATAGCTCCTCGCCCCCCAAAAAGTGAGGTTCGCCACCGCTCCACGTTTGGAGATGCGCCGCTCGAAAATATGAAACATGTAGGGGTCCCGCTGGCACAGATACGCGCTGACAAGATGCATCACGCCGAACACGCCAAGGCCGAGCATGAAGCTGCTCGTTGCGATAAAACCGATCACCGCCAGGATCCCGTTCAGCGCAAAAACCTCATAGCGCACCCCCCATTTCATTGGGGGGCGTGTCAGTGGCAGGCTGACCGGCTCGACATAGACTTCCTCGTCGTCCATGCGTCAGCCGCCTCCCGCCGTTGCGCGAACCGCATCCACCAGTTGGGCGGCGCCGAAGATCAGAGCGATGCCGATGATGATGGAAAATGCCATCATCCATGCCAACCGGCCCGTCATGGCGAGGAAGCCAAGAAAACAGACCGCGATGATGGCGAATGAGCGCGCGATGTTGCCCTGCAGAACGCCGACGAACCACTCCAGCACATTTTCGACCGGTGCCGCCGACTGCGCATATGCACTGGCCGGCGCGAGAGCTATTCCGACCGCCGAGGCCAAGGCCAGTTTCAGGGCAAATTTGCCCGCTTTCCTGTATTCCACCCTTGGCTCCTTTCAGTTGCCGAAATCCATGACATGACCATCCTGCCAAGCGTCCTCGCTTGCTGGCGGAGCGGCCGCGAGCATTTCGGATTTGGTCAGGGCGGACTTCTTCACGACACCGCCGAACTTCCAGCGATTCAGTATTTTCACGATGTATTCTGCCGTCTCCGGATTCACCGGAATGCCGTGCGCCTTGTAGACGCTGTTGGGCCCGGCGTTGTAAGCCGCCAGCATCAGCAGCGGATCCCCGAACTCGTCATAGAGTGACTTCAGATACCGGATACCAGCCCGGACATTTGCCCGTGTATCGCAGGGGTTTGTCACGCCGAGATCGGAGGCCGTTCCTGGCATCAGTTGCATGATTCCCAAGGCCCCGGCTTTTGACGGACCCTGGTTGGCACCAAGATCGCTTTCGGCCCATGCAATTGCTTCGGCTAGATCGGCGTCAAATCCTTGTTCAGCCGCTATTGAGCGCACAAGGCTCGCGATCTGTGCACGGTTGCCACCCTCACAAGCCCCGGAGCGATCTATACCGGTTGCCGCCACAGCTTTCGCCGGCGTTGCAAAGGCGACCGCAACGCGCTCTGATGCCATGTCCTGAGCCAGCGCCGTGAAAGGCGCTATGACACCGCAAAGCGATATTATCAGGAGAGGTCGAATCATTGGCTTGCCACAATTTGACACTTTACTATGGCTACACTCTGCCCTAGTAAAGTGTCAATCGATAAGCGTGACGAGAACGGAAATCCGATGAAACAGACAGCCATATTCGTGGCCTTGCTGCTCCACAGCACCGTGGGTTTCGCAGCCGGCGCGAGCGCCCCGAATGCCTTCGAACCGCCATCGAAGGACTACTTGCTTCAGTTCTCGAAGCTTGGCGAGAAGGTCTTTGTCTATGAGCGCTACGACGCCAAGGGCGCGCTTTATCGGCGTGACGTTACCGCCTTGAAGATGCCGGTGAAGGTGCAGTCGGCTACTGAGCGCGTTATCAACGGCGCGACGTATCGGCTGCGCGGCCTCACAGCGTGCCCAAAGCCAAAAATCACTTATAAAACCGAAGAATGGGACTGCACGAAAGCCGCGCAAGATTACGAAGAGGGGATCTACAACCACCGTGCATCTGTCGTTCTTTGCAAGACGCTTGTTTTGCAAAGCAAGAAGGATGAACCCGACGCTGTGTCGTGCTTCTCCCTCGTTGGTGCAGGCGATGCAAACGACCCGTACACCGTCGCCTATGATGATGACGAAATGGTCTTTTTCGACATGGCGGCGATTGGTAACAAGGATGGCAAATCTCTGCGCCCCGATCTGGGACATTCGGGCGAACTGGGCGAGCAGTTCCAAAAATGAGACGTTTCAGCCTCGCAGCCATTGCCGTTGCACTATCCGCACCGGCTCACACCCAGGAGAGCAATGCTTCCACCGAACCGACTCCGTTCCAAGTATCGAAGTCGGTTCAACTGCTAACCGGCGATACATGGCGCGATGGAGACCGCCTGTTCCATCTCTATGGGGTCCAATCGTGTTTACGAGGGACAATCGCAGAGGAGGCCGGCGGTAGGAAAATTGATTGCGGCAACGCATCGCTGGCGCACTTGGCCGCGCTGTTTGACGGCACGGCAATCACCTGCCAGCCAATCGGCTACGCGCTCGACGAGGCGGCTTTTGTCATATGCGGAGCGCAGTTGAAAGGCGAAACAATCGACGTCGGAACGGCCCTCATCTCGACGGGATATGCTTTTGCGGCGACGACAGTAAAAGGCAAGGCAGTCAACGGCAATTACCTAGTTGCCGAACTGGATGCGAAGTCGAAGCGCAGAGGATTGTGGAACACAACGTTTCAGCACCCAGTACAACTTCTGCTGAAACGCATATCGGAGAGATAATGATGAGCCGTGATGACAACGCCCACAACCATTACCATGGATATCCTGTGCAAGGACGCACCGACCGCTCAATTGGCGATGCCGTCGCATTCATCGCTATTATCTTGGTCCCCGCGGGAGTTTATGCCGCCTGGCATGCCATCACAGCATGGCTTTCGACACTCTTCTCTTAGGATTGCAGTTTCGTGAAAGAACCGAGCACCGCCTGCAAATCGTCAACGTCAATTTCGCACCAGCCATGGCCCATCAACCGTTGGAAATAAGCTGCCTTCATTTTCATATCCGCGACAGTGGCTACTGGAGCGATGGCGGCTCTCCTTCGTGCCGCGGCCTCTTGCGCCATAACGGCGTCCATCCTCTGACCCAGCAAGGTCGCGTCCGCCCCTTCAGCTTCCATCAATCGCTTGCCGAGATATTCGAGCATGGCCAGGCTCTGACGATGTGCCGCAATAAGATTCGCGACACCTTCAGCCGGTTCCATTTGTCCGTTGCTGCAGACCAGTTGAATAGCCATCGTCCTCCTCCTGGCGTACATTGGTCACATACTGATACCTCGGGAGGTAAGGAAAAATAGGGATGGCATCATCCCTATTTTGAAGCGACAATTCTAAGACCGGGCGGGGGTGCCTGCGTAGAAGGATGGGCTTCTAATGTTTCGTGCCCTAGTGGTTGAAGACCAGACGCTTATGCGTCTGGCATTAATGAATGAAGTGCAAGCAAGCTTCCATGACTGCATCGTCGTAGGTGCCGAAACCTTGGAGATTGCGTCCAGAGAGCTTCAAAACATCCAATTTGATCTCATCGTAATTGATCCCGGCTTGCCCGGATTTGATCCCACGTCAGAAACTGCTCGGGTTGCTGTCGTCGACAAAATCATGGAAGCCTCTGCGAGCGCCATCCATATCGTCGTCACCGGCTCTGACAATCGAATCGAGGCCGAAGGCTTCCAGCAGATCGGCGCCGCAGCTTATCTCGGCAAAACCGGCCTTGCGCCCGGCGTTTTCAGCGACGTGCTCGAGGACATTTCATCCAAGGGCTTCTCCCTGCGCCTTTCGCGAGTCGCCATGACAAGGCCCGACTATCGTTTTTCCGTTCTGACGCCTCGCGAGCATGAAATCATCGACATGATGGCCCGCCGCGCGCCTGGTGTGAAACGGAAAGAGATTTTCGCCCTCATGTCAGAGCGGCTGGGCATCGATGCCGGCTCTGCCGAAAGGTACTACAAACAGGCCCGGGCCAAACTCATGAGGCAAGGTCATCCGCTACCACAGGGGCTGTGATCGCGATGGCTTCTCTAACCGTACATGGGATCAAGGTTCCCGTGGAACCGCAGGATGTCTCGCCGGTCATCTGGCGAGCGCTTCAAAGCCAGAGCTATGAGGCGAAGGAAGCGAAGTGGATTTTCAGGGCAGTCAAGGCGCGCGATCGCGTACTGGAGCTAGGGTCCGGTATCGGCATCATCACCGCACTGATCGCCAAAATCCCCGGCGTTCAGGTGTGGGCTTTTGAAGCAAATCCCGCAACAGCGGAACTAGCGAAGCGCGTGATAGCGGCCAACGATCTCGACAATGTCACATATTCCCAGGGTATCCTCACAGCAGGCCCGCCGCGGTCCTTCACCTTCTACGTTCGCCGGGACCTTTGGATGTCTTCCACGGACAAAGACCAAGGACCATATGAGCGCGAACTTTCGATCGTCTCGGCCGACGTCGATCGTTTCATCACCGGTCATCGAATAAACGCCCTCGTCATGGACATTGAAGGTGCTGAAAAAGAACTTCTGCAGGATGCCGAGCTGCCCGGCGTCGAGCGCATCTTTCTTGAGCTGCACGACCACCTCTATGGCCTTGACGGCATCCGCAACATCACGCTTGCCCTAGCAGAAAAGGGGTTTGCCTACGATCCGCGGGGCTCCCGAGGACCTTGCGTGCTCTTCGCCAAGAACGATGGACCCCGCGAATACGAGGATGTGGAAGATGTTGCGTAATGCTCTCGCCGTCATATTTGCCCTGGCCCTTCCGCTCGCCAGCGCCGCCGAGGAAATTCCCCTCGATCCCAACGAAGTGTCGGTTCAAGACGCCAGCGGCAAGACCGTCGCCGTCTTTTCGGTAAAGCAGCTGCGGGCAGAGTTTCCGCAACAGACCTATGACACGCGTACGCCTTGGACGAGCGACAACGAGAAGATCGAATATCGTGGGCCGCTGCTTGCAAATGTGCTTGCCAAGGCCGGAATAACCGCCGTTCAGGAAGTCAAAGTCGTCGCCTATGACAACTTCGTTGCCGACATTCATATGGACGAAATCCGGTCTTATAATCCGATCCTGGCGATCGAACGTCGTTGCAACGAGAGTGACAAGGCCGGCTCGCATTGCCCGCCGGGCCAGGATTTCCGCCCGATCAGCATGGTAGAGAAAGGCCCCATCTTCATTGTTTGGCCCTTGGACCGGTTGCCCGCTTCATATGTTCCCGCAAGAAACTCGATCTGGGTGTTTTTCCCAGTCATCCTGCGCGCCACGCAATGAAGTTCTTAAACGGCCGCTTGCTCACTGTTCTGCCGTATCTCGGTATGGCTGCAGCGCTTGGGCTGAGTGCGTGGACATTCATCCAATCGAACCGCTACCGTCAGGAGACGGATGCCATCCTCAGTCAGACTTTCGAGATTCAGTGGCGGGCGGCACAGATTCGCGAGCGCCTTATACGAGTCTATGGCTATCTTCGCATTGCCGACGAGACGGGCAAGCTTGATGCGGACATCGATCGACAAATGGCGTTGGTGAACGTCAACGTCGCGCAGTTGGAAAACCTGCCCTATCTGAACCGCTTTTTTCCCGACCACGATGCCGAACTCCTGGGCCGGATTCGCCTGACCCTCGAACAGAAAATTGCACCTCTTGTGTCAGCGCGTAGAAACTACACCCAAGCCATTGCCGACATGGCCAAGCTGGAACAGTCAATTTACGAGATTTCCAGCTCTACCGTTGATCACAGCGCCACCTTGCAGCAGACCGCCAGCATCGACATTGCGGCCTCGCGCAACTGGTTCATCTTCGCCATCGCACTTGGCCTGGGTGCCACCTTCTATCTCGTTATCCATCAGCGCTATGCTTTAGCCAATCGCCGTGACCAGCATATGCGCTCATTCGCTTCGCTCTTTGCGCATATGACCCGATCGCGGGTTACAGCCTTGAGGCTGTTCCTTGAGCACGCACAACCAGACAAGCAGCCGAGCGGCGAAATGCTTGAGGCTGCGCGCAGTGCTGCGACCGAACTGGAATCGATCACCAACAGTGTGCTTCAGATCGCCTATGCACCACAAGATTCCAGCACTATGTCGCTCGGCCGACTGCTCGAGGATCTTACGCAGGATCGCGGCAGTTTGGTGCAAGTCTCGGTCGATTCCAAAGCGCGCTTGCTACCCGTCCCGGCGACGCCGTTACGGTTGGTGGTGAATGAGCTGATAGAAAACGCTGTGGCCGCTTCGTCGAGCGCCAAAAACGCCCGAGTTCTCATCTCCGCGACAGTCAAGCGGCGCCCCTTTTTCCCGCGCACTTACCTCGTGCTTGAAGTGGCCGACGAGGGCTCAGGCATGCCACCTGCAATCGTTGCAAAAGCAACTACTCCCTTCTTTTCAACGCGAGCTGGAAATCATACTGGCCTTGGCCTGACCGCATGTTCTCAGATGGTCTCGACGCTGAACGGAATGCTCATCATCAAGAGTGCTCATGGTGTCGGCACAACTGTACAGGTCAGAATTCCCCTGGCTTCCGCCGCAGCCACTTTTTGGCAATCGTGCCGCAGGTACGGGCGAACAAAGGAACACTCGTGGGGCGGCTAGCTGTGAGCCTCTCAGCTCTGCTCCATTTTCACCTGAATTGCACCGGTATGCGCTATCACGGCGAAAACCTGCCAGCCATTCGGTGTAGCCCAGCTTAGACGGATGATGACGCTGGAAGCTTACGGCTCTCTGAAATGAGAATCTACGCCTCCGGGTGCGTCAGAAACAGGTAGATCAGTTGATGGCGGGACCTTATCGGAAAAGAGGAAGGTCGCTGGATCAAGTTTCAACGCCTTGGCGATCGCCGCAATTGTGTCGACGCTGATATTACCGCTTGCGCGTTCCAATTTCATGAATGTCGCCTCCGCCACGCCTATGAGCTCGGCCATCTCATAGCGGAGCAAAGTGCGTCGTTTTCGCTCAATGTCGATGATGTGCGCCAGACGCTTGCGGATCGCATTTTCGTCCAACTGATGCGCCCATTCGGGAAGTTTTTTTCCGCCCGCGAGCAGGTCCGCAACTGACACATGCAAGCCGCTTGCCATGATGTGCAACGTCGTCAGGGTGACATTGTTTTTCTGTCGCACGGTCTGGATGTAGGTCCGGTAGGCGAGCCTTTCGCCCTCGACAGTCCGGAACAGCTCGGCCATGTGCATATGGGATAGGCCACGCCTGGCTCTCTCCCGCTCCAGCCTTGTCGCAATGTTGACACGCAACGGGTTGTCGACCACGCCCGCGATGTCTCGTTTCATAAATCGATGTAGTCGCACAAACCTGCCTTCTCGATCTGTCCTTTTTCGCGCGGATGATCCATAGTAAAGTATCAGAATCCGCAGCGAGGAAAAGGCTATGACCGTACTGAAATATCTCTTGGTGGGTGCCGCCGCCGTCGCGGGCGCCGCGGCTCTTCCATCCCAATCACAGGCATCGGAATGGGGCTGTCAGGTCCTCCTCTGTCTGTCCGGTGACTGGCAGGGCACTCCTTCTTGCCACCCGCCAATCTACAAGTTGATTGCGGCGATGAAAGCTCCGGGTTTTAACTGGCCGACCTGTCCGCAAGCCAACTCCAGCGCCGCGAGATTCGAGAAGTATGAGGATTGTCCTTCTGGCTGGCAAGCAGCTGGCAGCTACGACTCCGATCGGCCAGGAATGAGGCAAGAACGGAACATCTGCCGCATCAGCTCCGACAGGCTCACGCTGCCCGTCACTTTCACGAATAGTCGTCTCGGCCAAGACCATGACAACGGATCTCGACAGGCCCAAATCGAAATGAACGGTAAGTTGGTGACGGCAAAAATCCAGATCACGGGCAACGATAGAGGGCATTCCCTTGGTGCCGGCTCCACCTACTACACCATCTCTCAGCCGATGCGCGGAAAGCCCTGGTTCATCGAGTATGACGACGCGAACGGCCTACGCCAGAAAAGCTGGTTCAATCTCAATGTGCCATAAGCCAGGTGATCACGCAGGACGAGTCGCCATGAGGATCACAAAACGTCTCTGTCCGGTTCATTCACGCCGACGACAGCGATGGCTTCGAAAGGTCAATGCGAATACTGGATCAGGGAAGGGTAATAAGTGTTGAAGGCGCTTCTCCTATCGACTGCGATAATGAGCCCATGGGCAGTCTCGACGGCGGCTGGTCAGAGCAACAAGCCGCGATCGAGCGCGGACAATCCGATGTGGCCCGCTTCACTGAAATGGGACTGCAAGACCGCCGCCAAAATCGTGTGTGAGCGTGACGGCAGTTGCACAGTGGCCGAGGACCACACTGGATTTATGCTGAACTATGGCAGCAACGAAGCTGAGTTCCCGGCCAGCAATGTCAGGATCAAACGGCATTATCAACAGACCGTGCAGGCAAGCCCTTTGCAGCAGGAAGTTAAAGTCGAATTGGCTGACAATCGCGTTCTTTGGCTGACGGCCGTGGATGCCAGCGGCACTTATTCGGAAGCCTGGGTCGGCGCAATGAGCGAGTTAAAGGGCGGCGCGGTGCTCATGGAATCCGAGGGCATCTATTGCATGCCGCACAAGTGAGTGAGCCGAGAGGGAAGGGGTGAGTGAGCCGAGAAGGGAAGGCGAGCGAAAACCGATATGGTCTGACCTCGAGCGCCAGCCACCGGCGTTTCAGAAAAGTCCGGCATAACCGTCTTCCCGTTCTAGGTGTTTCATCAGAGATCAGGCGTGATCAAAGTAACATTGACCTGAGCGATAAGCTTTGACAAGACCTCGATGCGGTGCAACTGCATTCCCTCAATAAAGACAGTGCCCAATGCTTACTAAGTTGCATAACGCATATTATGGAACTCGGCGGCGATTTTCTAGCTGTTGCTTTTTTCTCTCCTGCCGCAGCTTACGAAGTTGTGGATTCTTTCAGTAAACTGCGGTTATCGGATTTTGAACTATGGTTCAGAGTCGGAAACGACAGCACATCGCGATGCCGTTCGGGGGGCGTCCATCGCATCGATTAGGACTGAGCATGAGGGGAAGGCGGATAGCCGAAGCGTGACAGTGCGATGAACCGAAGGCCCTCGCCAACAGGGCGGCCGTAGGAGCACCAGCATAGCGCCGCCGTCAGGCGCGATGCGGGCCGACAGCCCCCGGCGGAGGGCGCTGATTGATATCGAAATTGAATCGGGTCATTTTATCAGCTGTCATAATCCAAATCGAATTTCTCACGATTTTCAGCGCGCGCCTGGATTTTCTGCATTTGGCTGCGGCAAAGATCCCGGTGGTGCGGTGGAAGCGCACCACCGGGCATCTTGGACTTGTTTTCATCAGCGACCAGGACTGCTGCATTGCGGCAGGGATGGTTCCAACCTGCTAGGCGTCGCCAAACCGCGCATCTTTGGTTGGATGCCGAATTCCGTGTGCGACGTTGCCGGATCGACACCAGCCATGGCCGCGACCCAGAGTTGCTACGTCGGAATGGCTAAGCACCTTGCCGTCGCCGGACTTGATAGTTTCGACGACATTGCCCGGCGAACAGTCATTGACCGACCCTTGTCCGTGGTGCCCAGTACGAGAAGACGAGGTTATTGCCCTGTTGGGCAAACCACAGCTCGTTGGCGTCGATACCGGTCCCGAAGTCCAGCTCGTCATTGTCGGTGAAGGAGCTGGATTCGACAATCGTATCCGACCCGTCGTTTATACGTTCCAACTTCGAGTGCCTGTTTTGTGCGGTCTCCGGCCCTCGTTTGTCGACGACGAGAGTTCTATGTACCGGCCAATCGAGCGAAGATAGGCAACGATCTCCGGTAGCAGGTGATCACGATCGCCAAACTCTTCTACGATTCTTCTTACCTTGCGCCAGGGCACCTTCCGGTCAACATCACCTGCCGAATAGCCTAAGTGACCGATCGCGCAGATGTCGCAGCCAGCCTCGATCATCTCGTCGACGAAGGCGGGAATATCGCTCGCTTTCATTAGTCGAATGTTGTTGGTCATCGCAGAAATCTCCGTTGGTGGTCGGCATGGAAATTGCGCCGACACTCAAACGTGCTTGAATGCGCTCACCTTCGCTACCTGTGCACTTGCACAGGTTGTAGGGTCTCAGGCCTGCCGATGGCGCCGGATCGAACGTTCCTGCGCATTTGTTCATTGTTGGCACCCAGGGCACTCAACCGTGTTGCTAGAACAGCCCACCTGCTCCGTTCCAGCAAGGCAGCACTGGCCACCGGAACGCTCCCCTTGCGCGCACTGAAAGGCGATGCCGGCGCTCAGGCAGTCGGAGTCAGTCATGCCGAGGCGCCATTTCCTTTNCCCTTGCGCGCACTGAAAGGCGATGCCGGCGCTCAGGCAGTCGGAGTCAGTCATGCCGAGGCGCCATTTCCTTTTCCTCGCAAGTCGCTCGAGCCGCACGCCTCTTTTCGCTCTGGAGTCCAATAAGTTGGGCCGAGGTTTGCTCAATCGAGGGGATCGGCGCCTTTCCATTTAGCTATAGGCTAAGAAAAGCTCCTTAGATCCCGCAGTCAGGAGTCCACCAATCGGTCGAGATGGCTGCGAACCGCGTTGCGGGCGGGATTGGGTGCTCTGACGATCGATACCCCACACCTGCGCCATTTCTTCTTCGATGGCATTATCGCCCCCCGTATAGCTAAGTGGTGTGGACAAACCTGATCCACACGACCTAGCGCGATTTGGAGCCACCCGGCCTGGGACCTGGCGGCCGCCTCTGGCTCTACGCCGCCAAAATCGGGGCCGGTTCCGCGCGTCCGCATCGAATGACGCCGGTCAGAGGTGATCTCGGAACGGGGTGTGCTCGGCATTTATGATCCGACCGAGCGCTAGCGAGTGATCGCCGGCGGGCTGGACGGCGGCATCATGTCAGGGGACTTCGGCTCCANTCGGCTCCAGCCGCGCGAGGAATGCCGAGACCTCGGCGTCGATGTCGACCGGTTCAGTCACCGTGGGGGGAAATCCTCGCTACTCCCCCGATCATCCCCGATTTAATTCAAATTTGTCTGTAGTTATTGACGATTGCGCGACCTTCACCTCGTAGACGGCAATGCGGGTGGTTAGAGAGGGTCCTATGACAAGCAATTTTTCCGCCGCCCGAGTGCATTTAGATCGAGCGTATGACTACCTTTGTGGCGATGACCCGATGAGTCGAAGGGGACGCGAAGCCTTGGACCTGTTGATTGAGGCGGTTGCCGTCGAAGAGTTCAAGCAGCCACGCCAAAACGCGGAGGTGCTAAGGTTTCCGATTGNTGTTGATTGAGGCGGTTGCCGTCGAAGAGTTCAAGCAGCCACGCCAAAACGCGGAGGTGCTAAGGTTTCCGATTGGGCGCCGCTTCTGAGGCAATCTCCACGGCCGCCATGTAGCCTCAGGTGAGGCGCTCGCCGGACGATTGCGCCGCCACTATGAACCATGGTGAACAAATCCTCCCAAAACGCCAAGAAGCCCGCCCCGCATGAGCCGAGGCGGGCAATAGAAAATGGGGGGCCCAAGCGCGCGTCCATGAAACAGCGCCGCAGGTAAAATTCAGCAGAATGTCCATCCTGGCGCAACATCACTCCGAACCGGAGAAATTGACCGATGCCGTGGATTCGATTGCGATCGCCTGTCTGCCTGGAGGCGTAACGGGGGTCGGTTGAATGGCGGTTGTATCTTGGCGTGACGAGAATTCTACGGATGGCTCCATCATGTTGGTGCCGGCGCCGTTGGCGCTTGTCCTGACATGCTTGAGGCCGAGATCGCGGAAAGCCCTTGGCGAAGGCTTCCGATCTGTAGCAGGACGTTCTCGGTCATGACGCGCGCTATCGCGACGCCGAGGCTGTCGTAGTTGGCGACCGCCTTGAGGAAGGCGATGGCGCTCTCCTTTTTCTCGTCGTAGCGGTGGATTTTTGGCGGTGAACAATTCGCCAGCGCGTATGCGCAGGACCTCATGGCAAAATCAACGTTCGACGCTTCAGGTGCGTAGAGCACGTCCTTGACGATCCCGACATCTGCGAACTGCGGCTTAGCAGCGAGGGGATCGCCTCGGGAAGGAGGTCAAGGACCAATGTGGCAGGAACAGTAGCGGCGCGGCTTTTCCCGGCTCTGACCTGATGTGGTGGACGGCCTCCGCTCCCGGCATCGCAATGTGCCAAAGTGTGGCTGTCGAAGGTCACATGAGGGAGAACCGTCCATGGAGAAGGTTAGCACAATCGGTCTGGATGTCGCCAAGCACGTCTTTCAGGTGCACGGCGTGGACGCGGAGGGCGCGGTGGTTATGCGCCGGAAGTTGCGTCGTGACGATGTCGTCGCATTCTTTGCGTCTTTGCCGGCATGCCTGATCGGCATTGAAGCCTGCGCAACGAGCCATCACTGGGGCCGCGTTCTCATGGGGCTGGGTCATAAGATCCGGCTGATGCCAGCCTCCTATGTGAAGCCATATGTGAAGCGGCAGAAGAATGACGCGACGGACGCGGAGGCGATCTGCGAGGCGGTGACGCGGCCGTCGATGCGCTTCGTTCCGGTGAAGAGCGAGGAACAGCAAAGTGTGCTGATGTTGCATCGAGTTCGTGAGCTTCTGGTCCGACAGCGGACCATGCTGGTGAACGCGCTGCGCGGCCACCTGGCCGAGTTCGGGATTGTGACGCGCCAGGGCATTGCCGGCGTCGGGATGCTGATCGGGCTCGCCGAAGACGAGAATAACGAGCTTATCCCGCCGCTTGCCCGAGATGCGCTTGTTCCCTTGGTCGAGCAGCTACGGGCGGCGCACGAGAAGGTCCGTGAGCTCGATCATCAGATTCACGCCTGGCACCGCTCGAATGAACTGAGCCGGCGACTGGAAACGATCCCCGGCATCGGTCCAATCACCGCCAGCGCGATCGTTGCAACCGTGACAGACGCCTCCCTGTTCAAATCCGGCCGGCAACTCGCGGCTTGGCTTGGCCTCGTGCCGCGACAGAACTCGTCCGGAGGAAAGGATAGGCTCGGCCGGATCAGCAAGCAGGGCGATCCCTATATCCGTCGACTGCTTGTCGTTGGCGCACATGCCGTCCTCAGATTCAGCCACAAGGGCAAAACAGCGCCTACCCGCTGGGCTGCCGAGCTTCTGACGAAGAAGCCCTATAATGTCGTCGCCGTTGCTCTTGCGAACAAGATGGCGCGGATCGTCTGGGCGCTGATGACTACGGGCAAGCGCTTCGCAACTTCGCCGGCAGCGTGACGTAGTCGCAAGGGATACGCAGAGATTGGTGAGGTGCTGATGGTGTGATGGTGAACGGTCGAACCGGGATCGGACAAACCCGCTCAGTGGGTGCCGCTCAAAAAGCGCGTTGACCTGTCTGGGATCCGATCCGCGGACTTCATCAGGGCCAGCGGCATGAACAGGCCGCACTCAAAGGCCGAATACATGCCTGCACCCGACCGACCTGCCATCAATGTCAGAAAGCCCTTGCCACGCGGAGGCCGTCCATACATGCCACTGAACTGTCATTCCATTGGCGATTAGAGCCTTGGCCGTTTCTGTTCCGCCTCTTGGCGCGGGTTGAGCAACGGGCGGAGGCGCGGAGCCTTCCATCAGCACAGCGTCGGAGCCGGTTGCGGTGATGACCTCGGCATAGGCTGTCGGGTCTGGTAGCCGAGAGAGGAATGGGGCCTTGCGGTGTTGAACAACACGACGAGAGAACGCCCCACGGGACCGAGGAACGCGAGTTTCTTTATCCATGGCATCCCTGGGCCGGGCGTTGTGTTCACGTTCATGAGGTGATCGAGAAGGCTGACCGGGAGGTTTTCCGCTGCCGTCTCTCTGGCCACGCCTCCGATCGGTGGCTGGAGGTCCCGGCCTGGATGTTTGATCGCGCGGTCTGCGCCGTGTGGCGCATTGCCGCTGCCCTACATGTCGATCCCAGAACGCTTGGCGTCTTGGTGACACTGCTGCAGGACGCGACAGCCAATTCCCCCACCCCATCGCCATTGGAGGATTCGGGCGCAGCATCGGGTCCTCACGACGCGAATCGGGGAGAGGTCCATGCCGCGCCAGCCCAAGCCATATCAGTCCGATCTGTTCTCCAACCCGCACGATGCGGAGACCGCGCAGATGCCACCATGGCAGGCGCTGCCGGAAGAGACGCGCCTGACGCTGACAAAGCTGATGGTGCGCCTGATCCTCGATCACGTCGACGGCGCGCGCGCCGTTCAACGGGAGGAAGCGCGCCATATGCATGAGAAGATCCGGCCCCACCATCTGGAGCGCAAGGCGATCCTGTATGGGGTAGCTACAAGAGAAGTGCGTACGTGTCCGAAATCCGTGAACGAAATGTGAACCCACCACATGAAACCATCGTTGCATCAGGCCAGATCGTTCTTGGTCAAACCTGCCAGATGTTCTCTGTTTGCGGCCCAGCCGACCATCGATATGCTGCTCTCTGGCGTTGTTCATAGTGACGTCGCGCAGGGGTACACGAGTTGGCAGGCACCGCGCGGTCGTCCCGCATCGGCTGAGCAAGCAGAGGCGCGATCTGTATCAGTGCGGCGCTGAGATCGTTCGGGTTGCCCACCTAGGCAAGAATGAATTCCGCTCTGACCCGCTTTCCGCTGACAAGAGCGCGGGCTCGATGACCAATATCCGGTCCTCACGCGCAGCACTTGCAAAGGCGGCCGCTGCAGAACGGCGCATCGGGAGGAATTTGTTGAACCCTTTGCCAATCCAGGCCTCGGTTATCGATGCGAAGATCGAAGCAGTTGGCTCGATTCGAACAACCGCTTCCAAATAGGTCAACGCAGGAGAGCACCCCAATCCGCTAATCCTACCCATTGCCGCATACGGGCGTCGTGATCGCCCTCCTCGGCCGGCAGCCCGGCTTCCTTCTCAACCGGCAACGGAGCGCATTCAGCTTGCCGATACTGAGGGGGCACGAAGACCTTCGATGCCCTGCGCAGATCGAATGCGCATCGGGCGCAGACGTGCTGCGGCATCAGTTCGGCCTGGTCGAAGGATGCAATCCCGCTTCGACAGGCGGAACATCGATCACGCAGACCGCAACCATGCACGAAGCACGAGATCCGCGTCGCCAGTCGAAAGTACGGAGCGTCGTCGCGAGGCCGGTAATTTCTCTGGGGTCGAATATGGTTGTTAGGTCCGAGCAGTCCATCAGCGGGGAACGCCGCCGAGCGACCACAGGGCATTCTGCAGACCTTCCGCCAAAGCCACGAAACTCTCACCGCCAAGCACGACATGGGCATGCTCGAATCCGGGAATAGGCGAGCTGCATCGTCAATCTTCTGATGCTCACTTCCCCATTATTCATGCTTCAGGTCTATGATCGAGTTCTCGCGAGCCGCAGCGTTTCTACGCTAGTGCTGCTTGCGACCCTCGCCGCTCTCCTCTACGGCTTTCAGTGCCTACTCGACATTCTTCGCGCACGCGTCATGCTGCGCAACCCGTCCCTTCGGAATAACAGGGCGTTAGGTTGGACCATCCGGGAATTTCGATGACGACGCCGTTCCCAGACGACCCGGGAGCCGGAGAGTCTGGGCGACCGAGCGGTCTGAAGCCGTTTTCAACCTATCCAAGCAGAAGCGGCCAGTCTGACACCGAGCGCTGCTAGGATTGCTCCGGCGATTCGGTTGATCAAGCCGCTATGCCTCAGATACGGGTCACGAAAGGCGTTGGCCGAAAAGGTCGTTGCAAGCACTACGTGCCAGGCTATCGACATCAGGAAGAGCAACCATATCATAATGGTCAGTGCAACAACCGGCACCTCCTTGGTCAGAAAGGCAGCGAAGATACTTCCAAAATAGGCCGCAGATTTCGGATTAGTCAGATTGGCAATCAGACCGCGGCGGAAGCAATTCCCTTGGGATGATCCGTTGCCTTTGCCGAGCGCACCAGGCTTCAGCTTATCCGCCTTCCAGAGCCTTACCCCAAGATAGATCAGGTATCCGCCGCCCACGATTTTGAGCGCCAGGCCCAATGCCGGAAGCGCCTCTAGAATCACCGACACGCCAACCATCGCACCCACCATCCACACCAAAGTTCCGACTGCAATTCCCAAAGCTGCGCGCATCGCGTTGCTTCGCCCGCTCGACAGTGCCGTTGTCAGGAGCAGTACCGAGTTTGGACCCGGGCTTACCATCACAGCAAAATGGATAGGCAGGATGGCGAGGAGCAGATCGACGCTAATCTTCATGGGACGAACTGTTCCTCGCAACAATCAATCGTGAACCGATAGGATCATCGGCGTAACAAGAGAGCCGCGGGCGATCCGCGCGGCAGATCTGACCAGGCCCGTTCAGGCTCGGTTCTCCGCCTGGCAGCATCGGAAAACCGCTTCCATGAGACCCGATATCTTGTCTTCGGTTTCGGTCAGTTCACTCGCCGCGTCGGATTCGCGCAACACGCCCATGCCGACCTTAGCATGGATAGTGTCGCCCTTAATCAATGCGTTGCGCAGATTCAGGAAGCTACCCGCATAGCCCTCTTCCCAATGGCCGACTATACCCCCGTAAAAGCGATGTGGGCTCTTTTCGGAATCCGACAGAGATAACAACTCGGCAGGCTTCGCCCCCATGATCGGGAAGAGCGTGGGGATGATGTCGAAGATCGTGATCTGCGGGCGCAGCGATCCAACCGCCAGACTATGCAGATGACAGACATTGCGAAGCCGTTTGATCTGCATGGGCTTGATAAGCGTCATGCCCTCGGCCTCGCAGAAGGGGGCGTAGCGCGCCGACCGGCTCGCAATAGTCGCCAAATGCTCTTTTTGCTGTTTGGGATTTTCGATGAGCTCGCGCCTTTCAAAAGCCTCCCCCTGTCCCGCTTTGCATGTCGAGGCCACCACGTCGACGTGAAGATCGCCTCCGACGATTTCGAAGGTATTTTCTGGGCTGCATCCAAATGAGAAGGTTGTCTCATCAAGGCAATAAAAATGGCTGCATGCATATTCGCCGTTGTTTCGGGCATGCTGCCGATAAATATCGAATCGATCGACGTTGCAAGGAATGGCCCTGGAGAACGATCGCATCATCGTCATTTTGCCATCAGGGTGGTCCTGCAGCGCGAGGATGCCGGCTTCCAAGCGCGCCAGAAATGCTCCATCGCTTTCGGCGCGCTCCCAGCCAGCCGAGGCTTCCGCAAAGGACAACGGCGCGGGTGAGATAGCAGTGCCAAGCGGCACGGTGATATCGTCCAGCAGTTCCGAAAGCATTTGCCGGGCCTCGCACGCGCCAGAACTATCCGGCGCATAGCTGACCTCCCCATGTGGCGCCGCCGCGGAAAATCGAAACTCGAGCCGGGGCTGCTCGAAAAGCGCAAAGGGTAAGCGCGCGTCGCGAAAGGCTCTTTTGAAATCGGGGCTGACGAGAAAGAAACAAGGGGCGTCTGCATCCACACTGGCATTCACCACATCAAACAGCCCCGTATCCTGGCCGTCCTGGGCAGTATGTCTAGACGGCGATTGCGTCGCTGAAGGAAGGGAAACCCGCCGTCCCCCGCCAACCCCAACCTTGACAATCCCCCGGTTCTTGTTGTCGACTAGATAGCTTCCTGGCAACGAGACGAGGCCCGAACGCCGAAAGAACTGGCAAGCCAATTCGAAATAGGTCTCATGCGCGGACAAATTGCCCATTCTTCATACTCCCGAATATCTGCGCTTTGCTATCATCAGGCTCCATGATCTTTAGGCCCTGCGCCGTCGAGGCGCCGGCATGGCCGCGGGCGGCGTTGCGCTCGAGGATGTTGGCTGTAGCCTCGCCCCCTTGTGAGGCGGAAAGCGCCGTGCGCCCGAAGTTGTCCACGGCATCGCGTCTGGCCCCGAGTTCGAGAAGTCGGAAAACAACGTCCGCCTCGTCGCTTTGGGCAGCGACGATAAGAGGAGTCCAGCCGAGAACCGCTCGGGCTTCGAGGCTGGCGCCTAGCTTCGCAAGGGCATTAACGGCTTCAAGATTGCCATTGGCGCTCGCCGAGATGAGCGGCGTCCAACCTAGATCGTTCCGGTGCTCGAGATTGGAGCCATGCGCAATCAGCAATTCCAAAAGGGCAGCAGAGCCGGTTTCAGCAGCTGCGCACAGCGCCGTGGTGCCGAAATCGTCGACGGCATGAACGTCCGCGCCGGCCTCGAGCAAAAACGTCACCATCTGGGCCGAGCCCTGATATCCGGCAATGATGAGCGGCGTGCGCCACAATGCCGGGTCGCGCGCTTCGAGATTTGCACCACGATGCACGAGGCGTTGGCTCGCGGCCGACGCATCGCACTGTACAGCGAAGAGCAACGCCCTGTTCAGTCTCTCCGCCGGCGCTGGAGATGAGTCTTCAATGGCCGAAATGGCTGCGCTTAGAGCCACGTCAGCGCCGGAATCAATCGCCCTGAAAAGACGCTTCTCATCGTTTGAAAGACGGTTGGCTGCACAAATGTCGGAAGCGATTTTAGTCATGTCACTCCCCCATCAAGTCGCCGACCTGTTTACGAGTTAGCGCTAGCGCATAATCTTCCCCAAGCACACCTTCCTCGCCCAAACGCCGGGCGGCGAGGCGGCGCGCATTTTCCTCGACATCGGCCGGGTTCTCGCCGGGTGCCATCTCGATCAGCAGTTTGCGGCCGCGACGGACATGGGTCAGCTCATCGGCGTGGACAAAGTCAAAGGCCTTCCCGATAAGGTCGTCGTCGCGCGCATATGCTTGCTGCGCCAGGACATTCAGACGACCCACGATATTTAGCTCGCCAAAGATATTTAGCTGCGCAAAGGCCAGAACCGGGGGCATCGGAGCTCGCACATTGATGCCGATGATGGAGCATGGAAGCTCGAAGGGATCATAGCCGAGATTGGCCAGCATTGCGTGACCGGCCTCGACATGCCGCGCCTCGTCTTCGACGAAACGCGCGAGTTGTTCTACCAGCTCGAAAGGAGCGTTATCGAGGTCGAACAAGACGTTTGCGAATGTTTCGATGGCATCGATCTCGTCGCGCTGCACCCGAGCCAGCTCCAGACGGTCGGCACCATATTGGTCATCGGGGACCTTCTGCAGCCCGTCTGATGTCGAATACAGGCGGGACTGGTGGAATAGGGCAAATCGGCCATCGCGCGCGCATTCGTTTGTCCGCTGATAGGGCCCTCGGCTGCTCTGCCTCGACAGCGGCGATGGTCTGCTGTCCAAGGCCCGGGTCTTTAGCATCGCAGCGATATGCGTCTCAAAAAGATGGCTTTCGGGCTCAATAGCGACATAGGCCGCTCGAGCCGTTTCAAGCCAGTCTGCAACCTCTTCGAGATCGGGAGTAAAACGCCGCATGATCGCCACGCTCGGGCGGTCCAGAAGGCGGCTGGTTCTCTCGGCATACCGTGTCTGGCGTTCGACAAGATCGGCCACCAAGACGCTGTAGCCGAAAACAAACTCGGCGGCGGAATCGGAATACAACAATTCATTACTGACAACCGAGATTGCATGCGGGATTTCGCGCAGCTTCGCGTCGCGTACCCGTAGTTCGATCAGCCTCCGGCGCGTTGCACCCGCGATCTCTGCATGCAGATAGAGGCTGTGCGCCAAAAATACTTTGGTCTCGATCTCCGGGATGCGAATGATGGTTCCCGCTACCACACGCATTAAGCCCCAGTGGCTGAAGAACAGATCCTTGAGCGCTTCCACCGCCTGATCGAAGGTGAGCGCGGAATCGAGATCGACGGATAAAGGAGGTAATTTAGGCAGGGGTGCGGTGTAATCCGCCGCCCGCGACCTAGTGGTCTTTGGGACGTTCATTCTGAAACCTCTCAGAAACGGCGCTCAAATGCACCAAGCAGTGTCAGGCAACGCGGAACAAAGTTGCGAGGAAGCTGCGACCAGGTGGCGAAGAACGCGCCGAGGGCGGCCGAGTTGCCGTAGATGTCGCGGTAATCCGAGGCACCCCCGTCGATCTCATGCTGGCGTAGATAGTGCTCGACCGGCCATTCCATGATCCGCGCATGGCGGTGGTGAAAATCGTGCGCCGGCATGACGGACACGCAGACGAAGCCACGTTCCAGCATCGGCCCCAGCATCGCGAAAGACCAGTATCCCCAAGCAAGAAGAGCTTCGCCCCAGCTCAGGTCGCGGCGCGGTGCGGCAACTAGAAAGAACCTGCCGTGCGAAATGCGACGCACGAAATCACGCGGAGCCTCATTGCTTGCCCGAGGCGACAACCAAAGATGTTCGGCCGGAACCTGTAGCCCGATGCTGATCGCGAGAAGCGGGCCGACCGGCACGAGCCAGGCCAGGAACCAGACGTTCCAAGCGCCGAACCATGCAACCAGCCCAAGTGTCACGCCATGCATGGACCACGCTATAAGGCGCCGCGTCATCGACCCGGTAATGAAATTCGATCGCAACCTATCCCAGAGAAACAGCAGATGATAGCGGGGGGAAATCAGCGACAGCAGCAAGCGTTTTTTGTACCAGCTGATCTCCCGGCCGGTTTCGAACCCCATCATGAACAGAAGGCCCATATCGGGATCGTCCGCTGTGCCTATCCCGTCCATCCCGTGGTGTTTCATGGTGTGGCCATGCGCATACTCGTCCATATTCGAGGCCAGGACGAACGCTGTCAGCACTTCGCCGATCCAGTTGTCCAAACGTTTGTTTCCCGTAACGCAGGCATGGGCCGCATAGTGCGAGATGAGCTTGAGCGAACTCGCACCGTTGACCGTCAGAATCCAGGCAAACGGCAGCGCCAGAAGCCAGACGCCTCCCACCAAAAGGAACGTCACGGCAAGCCCGACACCAGCCGCAAATTTCGCAAGGTCGATCGCCAGCCGCCCAACCGGCGGAACCGTGAACAAGGGGCCCTGCCTCGACAGGGGCTTTCCGCTTACCGCCGTGATCAACGGCTGAAGCCAGTTTGGAAACCTGTCGAAGGTTTCCCGCGGCGGCCGCGACATATCGAGGAGATAGCGCAATTCCCCCTGCATGGTTTGGGGGGCCGCACCTTGCTCATCAAGACGTGTCCTTGCGGTCGAAGTGGCTCCTTTGGTCAGTGTCACCTTAGTTCCTCCCAAACTCTGCGGGTTCCAGCGCCGGCTGTCGGCCAGCTAGGATCTCCTTCGCGGCGTCAGACAAGCATTTGGCGCTAGCTCCAACCGCCTCAGTGTCTTCTAATCCGAGAGAAATCCGGAAATATGAGGGCCCGTCAGCGCGGTTCAGCCGCGTCGTCTCGTAAACCCGCGCGCTGGATTTCAGCCAACCAAATCCTGCCCGGACATCGGGCACAACCGCATCGCCATGGGCGCGCGCCTTCTGCCGCCACCGCGTCAGTAGCTGTTTGTAATGCGACCCCTCGCAGTCTCCGAAAACGAGGTATATGAGCGAACCGACCCCTTTTGCGAAGACCCCGGCATTGCCCTCGTCGGCGAAACTGTCGAGCACTGTAAGCTTAAGATCAGTTATGCCGGAACGACACAGCTCCGTCGCGAAAGTCCTGACATTTCGGCTGTGTGTCGCCATTCTCAGCGGCAGCAATCGGATGAGCGAAGCGTCGAGATATGATAGGGCCCGGGCCTGTAGGGATTGCCCAGTGTCGCGCGCATAATTGCGTGTCGATCCGATGAGATCCCCTGCACCGTAAATAACACCGCACATAGCATCGTTTGTGATGTATTTTGTGCCGCTTTCCACGACGAGAAGACGGTCTGAAAAGTCGAGCAGATCGAACCACCGTGTAAGCGCACTCTGCACCGAATTGTCGAGAATGAAGATCGGTGCCGACGGGCTCGCTGACCACGCAGCGATATCGCGCACCGGATCGACGCTTGGCATATTGGCTATCGTCTCTAGTAGAACGACCTCAGGACGGAAGGCCGCGAGCGCATCTCGCAAGGCGTTCGGCCGCGCCACATCGACCGCACGAATCTCGACGCCAAGCGGCAGGAGATGCCGCTCGATCAATCCCGATGTCTCGAAGTACCGAGACTTGCCGACAAGCAGGCGCGTGCCAGCCTTCACCTTGCAGGCGCCGAGCGCAACGGCAATCGCCGACATGCCGCAATTCACGAGAACGCTCTGCTCCGAGCCATAGATCTCGGCCAGGACGCGCTCCAACTGAAGGCGCCGGCCGTTTTCGAACGTGTCCCAATAAGTCAGATTTGTGATTCCGGCATCGGTCTGGTTCGCCAGAGTCCAAAAGGCGTCCATATCCTCGACAGGCTCGGCGATATTCACGGCGTTGTTAAGCTCGGTTGCGCGCTGGAGCATCGCCGCATGCAGCCGATCCGCCTGCCACTGCCATTGGTCGAGCGAGCGGACGGGGTCGTTTTCGGCGCCGTCCAGATCGTAGACGCGTAGCGCTTCAGTCAGATAGTCGAGGGGACTGTCCTGCGTTTGTCTTAGCATTTCCGGAAAACTCCTAAATCTCGCCGTGTCGCGGCTCTTATTGGCTAAGCGAAGGTTGCGCGCGTCATCAGCGACTGACCTCAGCAACCAGGAGGTGATGGCTGAGGAGGATGCCTGGGATCGAGTCGCGTCGGTCGGTGAAGATCACGCGTCCGCGCCCGTTGAGCATCTTGCTCCATTCATCGGCCGAGCGATGCGCCGCAGGGCAAGGTAGCGGCGTTTTGTTCAGCCCGTAGTTGAAGAAATCGTCGACTAGAATGTGCAGATCGTTCGACAGGTCGGGCTCGACGCAATTCTCGACGATGATCACCCGCTTGGATGCGAGCTTCACGGCGAATTGCAGAAGCCCTTCCGAATCCGCTTCGTGGTGAAGAGCGGTAATCAAAAGCACGGTATCGTAGCTGTTTGGCACTGCCTCTCTTGTCAGCGTGTCATGATCCAGCCAGGTCACGCTGTCTTCGGTCGAGGGGTAGCTGTCGCGAACGTGATCGCGCTCGGTCACGGTGGTGAGCACCCCCATCTCCGAGAGGATACCGCCAAGTTTGCCGCTGCCGCATAGCAGATCGATCGTCGTGCCGCGGATATGCGGCAATAACCAGTGCGCCATTGCTGCCGACCGGCAATGATAAAAGACACCGTTCCAACGATCGCGCACACCACGGCCGGCTAGGAAATCGTAAATATCTGGATAGGCCCCGGAGCCATTCTCAGTTAGCATTGCCTCAAGCTGGCCGGATACTTCCACCGCCTCGCGCTGCGCATATCCAAGATCAGAATACAGGGTGCGTGACACTCGATTGGCGAACTGTCGATAAACCTCGTTTGAAAAGCACATCGGTTCTGTCGCGAAGCCTTTTTGCTGATGGACGATGTTCATGTGCAGTCAAACTCCTGATTTTCTGTCGCCAAGGGGTGAATGGAACAATGCGCTAGGACGCAGTTTTCTCATCGTGCGGCAGATTGCGCTGGCCGCGCGCTTTTCGATTTCGGACTACTAGTCGTTACTGTATAGCGCCCGCAGCGAAGGGTCCGGTCAGCAAGGATGTCTTCGTCGGTGAATGATCAGGTCAAAGGCATCTGCATCGCCCAATGCTTCGGCAAGATGTCTGATGATGGCATTCGAAAAATCATCGGGAACGTCCACAAGCTCGCCCGAGTGCTCGTCATAGATATGTACATGCGCGGATGTTTGTGTCGTAAAAGGGTTGGGAGGAAAACTGCGGGAGCTGCCTGAGCTTTCCTCTTTTCGTGAGGCACAACAGCGTGTCGTTCACAGCCTCAAGCGATATGTTCGCGCGATTGGATTCCAATTTCCCGTGTATGTCATTCGCGGTGAAATGGCAGGCACCACTGGCAAAGACTACTTCGGCAATTCGCTCATGAGAGTTTGGGTAATGAAATGCATATTTGTCTTGGCAGGCGCGTCGTGTGCAGTTCTGGCATTGGGCGCTATTTGCCATAGGTCGCTCCTGTGTCTTGAATTCCAGCGTAGGGCCTGCGCCGCAGAAAGCGAGCAGGCGAGACAGAGGTATGGTCAACGAAGCGCGACTGTTCGCCGCGCCGGATCAGTAAGGAGTGGCGGATTCCCAAAACTCGTCGCACCTGGGCAAGTGCAGATTCATTGCACTCTAGGTAAGCGACGATGCATGACTCTCCGCTAACCTCCTGCGGCAAGCCGAGCGGTGCCACACGCCAATTCAGCATTGCCCATTGAGGAAGAAAGTAGGTCTCTTGGATGCCTCCGGCATATTGGAGTCCCTCTTCCAGACAAAACTCCATGACGGCGCAACAGATTTGGGTGAGGATGCCACGCCGGCCCGCAGTCCGCCTATCTGGGACTACAAAAGTTCGTGTCCACTCTGCCCAGTCTGGCCGGTTTGGCAGACCTTTGATTTCGCACATATGCGGGAAGATCTCGGAAACGAGATGCGGTTTGTCCGTGGGGATCAGACGCGCTGCTGTAACCAATTCGCCGTCTTCAAACCCAAGAATATAGGTAGCATCCGGTGTGTCGAATTGATCGAGCTCACGGCCTTCCGGGCTTGCGGGCCGCCATTTTTTCTCATGAACATAGATTTCGTGACGCCAGCGCAGATAGGAGTCCCATTCTGCGTCATAGAGCGAGCGGTTCTGATGCGTCACTACATGCGCTTCGATCACCTTGCACCCCCGATATTCTGGCGGAAGATGTCAGAAACGCTCCGTCAAATCAGGTATCAGATTTGAGTATTTTCTGGGTTCTTACAGTACGATTTGACGCCGACGCAGAGCCACTGCAACGGCACCCATGGTGGTGGAGACGGCAAATGTCTGGCGAGCATTTTGAAGGTGTTTGCGTACGGTTGTGACCGATACTGACAGGATGTTCGCGATCTCCTCGGCCGTCCTTCCCCTCGCGGCCCAAAGCAATACTTCCTTCTCGCGCCGGCTGAGCAGTCTCTCTTTTTCCGGCGGACTACGGATCGCTTCGACGGAACTGACCGCGACCGTCGACATCAGTGTTATTGCGGCAAGCTCTCTCTTCGAGAGGTCGAGGTGCTGCAGAGGTGAGGCAAGGGAAACTACCGTCTGCCAATGGACACGAGAATTAGCCGGAATGACATAGCCGTTAACGAGTCCAAAGTCCGCAGCCTCCTTGGCAACACGCTTTGAATTCGGGGAATTGCGCAGTCGTTCCGGAACGTCGCTCCAGAAAAACGGGCGCGTTGACTCTGCGCAGTGTCGACACACTGCATCCACACCGGCGTAGGTCTGGCTGGAATATCTCGCAAACCAAGGTTTGGGCCAACCGTTTAGCTCCACCAGTGGCTCCAGTGCCTCGTTCCCAACCGGCACACCACTCAAGATCAAATGTTCAAAGCCGAATTTCCTTACACAAGAAAGGAGATCATCGAGCACAACCTTCGACGTCATATGCGTCTGGCATCTCTCGATGAAATCAAAAGTATCAGTTTCCAAGCCCATGTTAGCCCAGCCCCCAAGAACTGCTGACTCGTAACACGAAAGCTCACCTATCGTATGTCTGTGGCGCAAAAATGTAGTGGGGCCACCCAGGCTGAAAATTCCACGGCAGGGTCGCGGGCCGGCAATTATCTTGCCGTCTAGAACTCCTCCTGGCGACTACGCTTTTCCGGCATTAGAGCAGCGTAGAGCGCGGTCTTTCCTATCTTAAGTCGTGCGGCTGCTTCCCGCACAGTGAGGCCTTGGGCGATCAGGGATTTGGCACGTGCAAGCTTGTCAGAAGTGACGACCGGCTTGCGGCCACCTTTCCGCCCGCGCGTCGCGGCGGCTTTGAGGCCGGCCGCAGTTCGTTCCCGGATAAGATCGCGCTCGAACGCGGCCAGTGCCCCGAACACTGCGAAGATAAGTTTGCCGCCCGGTGTCGTGGTGTCGATATTCTCGGTCAATGAGCGTAATGCG
Source organism: Mesorhizobium sp. L48C026A00 (assembly GCF_000502375.1). NCBI lineage: Bacteria > Pseudomonadati > Pseudomonadota > Alphaproteobacteria > Hyphomicrobiales > Phyllobacteriaceae > Mesorhizobium > Mesorhizobium sp. L48C026A00. The sequence goes on from NZ_AYWU01000034.1 coordinate 60,201, forward strand.
ACATTGCGGGCCTGAAGGCCTTCGACTGTTTCGATGAGATGTGGCAGGGACCGCCCGAGCCGATCAAATTTCCACACAACCAGCACGTCGCCCTCACGGAGGTAGGCTAAAGCTTCCGTCAACCCGGGCCGTTCGGCCTTGGCGCCCGATGCGATGTCCTCGAATATCTTTTCGCACCCTGCCTTGGTCAATGCATCGCGCTGCAAGGTCAGGTCCTGCGCATCAGTCGAGACGCGCGCATATCCGATGGCAGGCACAAGTAAGTCTTGTCCGGTTTGCCGTCCAGCAATCTTTCTGTCCGTCTTTCCGTTGTCAAAGGGACATTTGCGGATATTTTCTGTGGACGGACAGCGCCACGGCCACCCCTACTACTCTGGGGCTGATCCAGTGGAGGATATGGATGGCGCAGCGACCCTGCTCAAAGCCGACCGGTGGAGCGCACTGCTCGGCGCGCCGGAGGACGAGGAGACTCTGATCCGCCACTACACTCTCAGTCAGTCGGAGCTCGACCTCATCCAGGCCAAGACCGCGGCGCATAATCAGCTCGGCCTGGCAGTCCAGCTCTGCCTCATGCGTCACCTTGGCCGAAGCTGGCGGCACGCCGAAATCTTGCCGCCGGCCTTGGTTGAATTCGTCGCCGAGCAGATCGATGTCGCATCGGCGGCACTGGTCGAATACGGTCGCAGGGAACAGAACCGCCGCGAGCATGCACTCGAGGCGCTACGGCATCTCGGTCTGCGACAGGCGGACAAACATGACCTCCGCACGGCGCTGATCGCAGCAATCGCGGCGGCCGATGCGACTGATCACGGCCTGCCGATCGCATAGGCGATGATTTCAGCGTTGCGCGAGCGCCGTGTCCTGCTGCCGGCGGCCGATACACTCGACCGTCTTGGCCGCGCCGCTCGCGCCATCGCGCGCCGGCGCATGGAGGCCGCGCTTCTGGACGGCCTGTCGGCCGAGCGGTTAGCGGCAATTGACGATTTTCTCACCGTCGACCCTACTGTCGGAATGACCCGGTTCGCCTGGGCGTGCTGCCGGAAGCACCGAGCGAAAAGAACCTGGTCGCCTTGATCGACCGGCTGCGTTTCGTCCGCGATCTTGGCCTCGATCCACACTGCCGGGCTCGCGTTCATCCCGTTCGTTGCGCGCAGGTACGTGAGGGCAATGTCACCCCGAGCTGGCTGGCAAGCGATTTCAACGCCGGACGACGGCGCGCGACGATCGCAGCCCAGTTCATCGAACTTGATGGCCGACTGACCGACGCCGCCATCACGATGTTCTGCTGATTGGTCGCACGCCTGTTCACGCGTTCCAGGGCGCGCCGAGATCGGCGCCATCTCGATGCCCGCAAGGACACAGCGCGACTGCTGAGCCTGTTTCGAGACACGCTGGGGGCGCTCACCGAGGCCCATGACGCGGGTGAGGACGCCATCGACCTCCTTGATCGCAAGATCGGATGGCATCAACTGCTGCGGGCCAAGATAGACGTCGAGGCCATGGCCGAAACTGCCGATCCGGATCCGCTGCTGGATGCAGCGGAACGCTCGACCGTGCCCAAGGTGGCCGAAGCAGTGAAATGGCAGTGTCTCGACCGCATGCCGCTCGTTGAAATCACAGACCTGATCGCCGAGGTCGATGCCTGGACCGGGTTTTCAAATAGCTTTTCTCATCTGCACACCGGCGAACCGGTGCGCAGCCTGACGGCGCTTTATGCGGGAATTCTCGCTGACGCCACCAATCTCACGCAAAGCGTATGGCCGAGGCTTCCGATGGCGTCAGCGCTCGCCAGATTGCTTGGGCACGGCTGTTTCATCTCCGAACCTTCAAGACCGGCGTCGCCCGCATCATCGACGCGCAACTGGCCCATCCCTATGCCCAGATCTGGGGCGCTGGGACGGCATCTTCCTCGGACGGCCAGTTCTTCCGAGCCGCCGGGCAAGGTGCCCGGAGAGCCGACGTCAAACGGCGGTGACCCCGGCTCAAAGTTCTATACTTGGATCTACGATCAGCACGGCCATTTCTACATCCTGCCGATCGGTGCAACCGAAAACGAGGCGGCCTATGTCCTGGATGGATTGTACGGCCATGAAAGCCGGCTTGAGATCGAGGAGCACTATGTCGACACCGGTGGCGCTAACCAACAAAGGCGAGGCCGGCAACAAGCTCACCCGGGCGGTGTTCTTCCACGAGCGCGGCGAAGTCCGCGACGGTTCCTTCGAAAGCCAGGCCTACCGCGCCTCCGCCCTCAATCTGGTGGTGAGCGCCATCATTCTGTGGAATACGGTCTATCTGTCTCGCGTCACCAATCACCTGCGCGCTGACGGGCACGACCTTCCGGATGAACTGCTGCGCCATGTCTCCCCGCAGATTTGGGAGCATATCAACCTGATCGGCACTTACGACTGGAGCGGCAATGCGCGACCGCCCGCCGGAGATTTTCGACCCCTTCGCGTGCCGCGACAGACATTCCTGGCTGCTTGATCAGACGGTAGTCGTCAATCAGAGAATTCTTATTTCGTTCACGGATTCCGGACGCTTACGCACTACTCTTGTAATGACCCCTGTATGTGCGGCAGTCCTCGTGCCATCAGGTTCTGCACAATCGTGAGAGCAGCGCCCTGCAGCTCTCGCACAGCGCATGATCGCAGGCGTGACGACAAGGTGGCCAAGGCTCTCTTCGCCGCGACAACCGTATACTGCCGGGATGCACCCTGGCGCCGAAATAGCGTCCATATCGCGATAGGCCTGATCGGCCCGAAGCTGATGAGGTGGAACGGCCCTTCTCGAACGGCAAGTGCCTAACGTGGTCGTGCGAAACGCCCCAAAGAAGAAGGACCGCTCCATGGAGAAGATTACCACAGTCGGGCTTGATCTGGCCAAGTCCGTTTTTCAGGTTCACGGCATTGCCAGAGATGTGACATGGCTACGGGACTGTCGCAAAAGTCTCCTTCAATCGCCGGACTTTTGCGCCTGACATTTGCGACGAGAATTGCTGAGCAATTTCAGGTTGGCGCAGCCCGGGCCGGAAAGTCAGGATTTCTGCGACTGTTCCTGATCTTTGGTCCAAAATAGTAGCCCGCCGACGCAGATCACAATGATCACGCCACATGCCATGTAGAGGGTTGCCTCGGACGCCCCCGGCACGATTGTCGGCAGGAGGTATATCGCAAGCCCGAATCCGCTGGTGAGAAGAGCCGTGAATGCCTGCACGCGGCCAATCATGCTCGGATTCCCCACAAAAGGTGGCCGTTAGCCGCCGCCCGCGACACGTTCCAGAGCATTCCCGCCACACAATACAGAAGAACCGCGATAGTCGGATTCGACATGAGGGAGAACAAAACTAGAGATATGCCAGCGGCTGCAAGAATTAGAGGTGTAAGACCTTGCAGACGTTCCGCTATAGACGGGAGTCCAACCACAGCCAATGCGACCATGCCAGCGATGGCAGCAGCCATTTCGAGCAAGCCAAACAGGCTGCTGTCACCACCAAGGAAGCGGATCACAAAGCCCGGCAGCAGCAGGTTGGTAATTTGAATCACGGCAAATGCTAGCCCGACAGTTACCGCCGCCGAAAGAGCTTGAGGGTTGGTGAGCAGATAGTTGAAAGCCTGCCGTGAAGCAGGTAGCAGGCTTAGCCGCTGCGGCGCTCTAATATCAAGGGCCTGCGCCATGATTACCTTCAGTGCTGGAAGGCATGCCAGGGCCGCCGCTGCGAAAATCAGTGCGGACATGGTGCTGCCGAGTCTGTCGATGGCAAGCCCGGCAGCACCCGTCCCGATCGCTATACCAAGCTGATTGAAAAGGGAAATCGCATAGCGAGCCCCATGCGCTGCACTTCTGGAACGATCGCTTGTAAAATGCCGCTTAGTGATCCCGATAGGAGTGCGAATCCAAAGGCTCCCGATATGCCGGAAACTATGAGAACGGCGGGCGATAGAGGTTCTGCGACAAACCCGATAAGAGCGAGAAGAGCTAGCCCTAGGGCACGGATGATCTGCCCGCTGACTGTGATCTGTGTTCGATCATGACGATCGACCAGATGGCCGGCGACCGGCGCGAGCACCAGACCCCCCACGCTGGACGACAGCAACACGAGGCCAACCAAACCCGAGCCGCCAATATGAAAAGCCACCCATGCGGGCAGGACAATTCCGACGCCAACGATAAAGAAAGAAGCCGATGAAAAAGCTATGAACAGGGGTCTTTCCAAATCGTAACGCTCAACCTGTCTCAAAGGAGATCATTGTCATCTCCTGATGCCTAATGTCGCAAAAGCCCCGATTGCACAAATTGAATCGCAGACTATTGCAGCGTGCAAAGAGCCCGAAGCCATCATCCGGCTCGGTGCTCCAATATATCGCCGCTAAGGCCGGATGACGATAATCCCAGCCAGTGCAATGAGAACGATACCGAGCATGGAAGCCGCATCCAGACGTTCCGAAAACAGCACGACGCCCCATAGCACTGCGAAGGCCAGGTAGGAGAAGTCCCAGGTCGAGATGATCGACGATGGTCCCCACTGGTAGGCGATGGCCGTGCCAATGCTGCCGATCAGCATCGTCATGCTCAAAAACCCGATCAACGCCCATTGGGTCCAGCCCATTGGAATCCACTCGCCGATGAACAGGCTTTGCCCGCCCTCGCTCCCGGCCGTCACGGTCGCCAGGCTCGCGCCGCCCGCGAGAACGATCGCTATCAGGTTGAAGATCAGCGCCAGAACGAAGGGGTTTTCGCCGCGGCTCTTGGTACGCGTCAGCACCATCGCCAGAGCGTAGAGGATCGCGGAAACCAGCGGCATCACGGCATGGATGCTACCATCACCGGCCTGCGGCTTCAGCATGAGCAGCACACCGACGAAGCCGAGGGCGACCCCGACCCAACCTTGCGCCCCGACTGGTTCCCTGATCCAGAAGGCCGCAAAGAGGGTAATGAACAGCGGGATCGTGTAGTAGACCGCCGCCGCCATCGAGAAATCGAGCCGCGGTAGCGAAGAGTAATAGATCAGCAGGCTCGACAGAAGCAGGCTGCTTCGCACGATGGCCCAGCCAGGATAGGCTGGGCGCAACGATACCTGCGGAAAGCGCCATTTCAGGATCGAGATCAACAAGGGCAGCGTGACGCAGGACCGCAGGAAAACGAACTGCGACAGCGGCATGTCCGAGATAGTGACCTTGATGATCGCATCCGCGAACGAAAGCGTCAGGTCCGTGAAAACCATCGCCGCAACGGGGATGCCCACCCTGTCCGCCTTGGGCGCTATCTGACTGATCGACATTTTTCGCGCTCCCTTTCTTCGCCAGCCGAGGCTAGCGAGCCGAGAACGTTCCAACAATTCCGATTATATGGAAATTTTGTCCGTGATATTGTACAATGAGCAACGACACGAAAGGGGATGCGGGGCTTTGGACAGCGTGAACGACATGATCCTTTTGGCCGAAGTCGCCGAAACGGGCAGCTTTACCCGTGCCGGGGGGCGGATCGGGATTCCCAAATCTACCGTCAGCCAGCGCATCGCCCAGCTTGAGGCACGTCTGGGACTGCGGCTCCTCAATCGTTCCACCCGGCACGTAAGCCTCACCGGCAGCGGCCAAGTCTATCTCGAATACTGCCGCCGCGTTCGCGCAGAGGTCTCGGCCGCGAACGTGGCGATGGCCAATCTGAAGGAACAGCCTGTCGGAACGCTGAAGATCACCTGCCCAGAGGTAACAGCCACCTATTTCATGCCTGCCTTCCTACACGGATTTACGACGCAGTTTCCCCGGATCGCGGTCGAGCTGATCGCCACAAACCGGCACCTCGACATCATCCGCGAGCGGGTTGATTTCGCCTTTCGCGTTGGCACGACCACAGGTCAGGACCTGATCGTGCGGCGTGTCTCATCGATCAAACGGGTTCTCGTCGCCGCCCCAGCCTATCTGGCGGCTGGCAGTCCTCTTCGGGAACCGACCGATCTCCTGTACCGCCGCTGCCTGATGCATGATGCACAGCCCGAATGGGTGTTCTCGTCAGACGACACACCGATTGTCCTGCGACCGCCGCCGGCTGCGACCTCGGATTCCATGGGGTTTCTGCTGCAATCCTGCATCGCGGGCGGCGGTGTCGCACTCCTTCCCGCTTATGTATGCCAGCCGGCCGTCGCGGTCGGCCGCCTCATGGAATTGCTGCCTGGCTGGGAAATTCCACCCTATGAAATGATGCTGATCTTTCCCAACCTGAAGAACCAGTCCAAGGCGCAGGCCGCATTCCGCGATTATGTGAATACCTTCGACTTTTCAGCGTTTGCCGTTGGGCGATAGCCGGAACTTCCCGAGTCTGACGGCCGCCTTGCTTCACAAAGCGGACTATCTGTCGCAAAATTCCCAATTACGGGCAATCGGGAGAACACGATGCCGCCCTAACATTTCTCTCTTGACCTCAGCATCGTCATGTGAGCCGACATTCACCGGAACCGGGTCATGACGCCAATGCGGACCTTTGCCGGTCAGGTCAAGAGTGGCGCTTCTGGTCCAGTCATGTCCACGGCGAGTGAATATGCCGCCCTTCTTTCCGGCGATATGGATCTGTGTGCGATAACCCTCGAACTTTAAATTAGCTCATGCAGCCATTCGACCTCCGGAACGATCGAAGCAGTATTGTGTTAGACCGCGCTGGCAACTCTGTTCCCCCGGATTCCGCTGAACCGGCGGAGGACCCATCCCTCCTTTTGCAGCATGAAACTCCGCCGGTTCACATCTCTTCAGAAAATCCAGTGGATGGTCGCCGCGGCGGCTAATACGGCCGCGATCCATATCGGCAGCGTCCAGCGCGTTACGCGAGGCCCGCCGTAGTCAGAAAATTTCTCGTAGCCGGTCATGGTGCATTGCCCAATCTGTGTTGCAGACATGCAGCGTCGAATACCGCTCAGCATCAAAACGCACTGATCATCTGCGCCGTCTGATAACCTGCCTGTGCGAAGATCAGCAGACCGACACTCCGCAGCAGCACGCGCTCGTTGAGCCGTTTCACCATCAGCCCGGCAAGCGGAGCCGCGAACAAACCGCCAACGATCAGCCCGAGAATGGACGCCAGGCTGGAGGTTGCGCCGCCAATGACGTCCCACCGGCCGGTTAACAGCGCCAGCAGGAAGCTCAAGGAAACAGCAAGCGTTATCAGAAACTCGCTCGCATTGACCGTGCCGATCACGTAGCGCGGCGCCCCGCCGGCGCCGAGCAGTCCGGTGGTGACGATCGGCCCCCAGCCGCCGCCGCCCGCCGCGTCGAGAAAACCGCCGGCCGCGCCGAGCGGCGCTACAAAACGGCCAGGCACCGGGCGTGACGGGATTTTCCAAAACGACCGGATTACCAGCCAAACGCCGACCAGACCGAGATAGCCGGTGACGAATGGCTTGATCATGTCGCCATCGAACGAGGTCAGCACGTAAGCGCCGAGGCAGCCGCCGAGAATGCCGAATGGAGCTAGACGCCAAAACAGCCGCCAGTCGACGTTGCGGTGGTAGAGATGCGAGGAACCGGAGGCGGCGGTGGTGAAGAGTTCCGCGGCATGAACGGCGGCTGAAGCATGCGCCGGCGAGACCCCAAAGGCCAGCAGCGTCGTTGACGAAATTACGCCGTAGGCCATGCCGAGCGCGCCGTCCACCGCCTGCGCGAGGAAACCGACGATGGCGAAGAGGAAAAAATCTGTCATGAATGGCTTTCCGGTCCCGACGGGCGCAAACTAATCGCCGGCCATGGCGCTACACCTACATTGCTGCCTGGCAGCGCTGCAAGCGCCGTGGCCCTAAACAACGCGACCTGCGCGAGCTTCTCTGCCACCGCTCGTTGATCGGCATTTTGCGCGTATCGCCCGCCGAACACGGCGATCAGGGTGGCAGTTAAGGAAGACCGCTCGCTTCATGAGCCGGTCAGATTCGGCTACTCACTGAACCCAATGCGGTCCTCCCGGCATCGATTTCTCTCCTGAGACCCGACTTTCGCCACAACCAGCGCTACCCTGGCGGAGCGGCCCAGATCGCCGCGTCCAACGTGACAGTCCTCAAGGCGCTTTATGACGAGGACGCCGTCATTCCGAACCCGGTTCAGACTGATCCGAATGACCCGACGAAACTCACCCCCACCAGGGAGAGCCGCTCACGGTAGGCGGCGAGCTCAACAAGCTCGCCTGGAACTACGGCGTTGGTCGTGACTGGGCCGGCATCCACTGGCGTTCCGATTTCTCGGCATCGCTGGCGCTCGGAGAGGAGCTCGCGATCAGCGTTCTCCGTGACGAGCGTCTGACGTATCGGGAGCCCTTCGAAGGATTTAGCTTCACGTGCTTCGAGGGGACGAAGGCCGATGTCTAGCGAGATCCAATGCTGCCCACGGCAATGCAGTTGCGGTGCAATTCGATGTCGCGCCTCGCGTTGTCCTAGGGAACTCATGCCACAGGAGCCCATAATCGAGCCCGCCGCACTGCCATCCCTTGGCCAGTTTCGTCTGCTCGACGTGCGCAAACCCGCGGCATTCGAGGCCGATAACCGGTGAGGGGCATCCGGGTGCCGATCAAAGCATGGGAGGCCGCCGCGAAGTCGGGCGAGACCTCCTTCGAGAACGTCACCTACTGGGAACAGAGATTGCCGATCTCGGCGTCGGCGGCCTGCTGCCCGCAGTGATCTATGACGACGGGCGCATGACGGAGGCCGCACGCGTCTGGTTCATCCTGCAGTATTTCGGCGCGGAGGCGCTCATCGTGAATGGGGGATGGCCTGCCATCCGCGGGCAGAGGAAACCGCTTGCGCAGGCAAGTGGACTTTCAGGTTCGACGACATTCCAGGCTCGACCGGGAGCGGAATCGGTCGGGTTGGTTGACCGGCAGACGCTGAAGGCCGACCTGGACGGCGTCCAACTTCTCGACGCTCGGACCGCGGACGTGTTTGCCGGCATGGACCTGCGACGCAACGCACGGGGCGGCCATTTGCCCGGCGCGCGGTCGCTTCCACATGCGAGCCTGCTCGACGATGACCGCCTGAAGCCAGCCGGCGATCTACGCTGTCCGTCGCCGGATTCCGAGCCGGCGATCACCTGATCACCCATTGCGACGGTGGTGGCCGCGCGGCACTCGCGGCCGTCGCCGCGGTCCGGGCAGGATATGACGGCGTCCGCGCCTACTATCTGAGCTTCGCCGACTGGGCGAAGGACGAGAGCTGCCCGGTCGTACTGAACCCGCAAACCCGGTGACCGCCATGACAAACCCCACCGTCGTCGGCTTCTCAGGCAATCGACGATGCGAGTTCTCTCCTGATCTCCCGCCGACGCGGCATCGGCGCTACTGACTTCACGCCGCCCCGGACCGCCGAAGAGCAAGTCGAGAAGCGGCCAAGCTCGTTCGCACGAGTGGATACCCGACTTTGACAACGCTGCGGACGTCGGGCCTGGCGATCACGACCAGCCATGGACGACCTAAGGACCTTCTCGCAATTGCGAAGACGAGGTCTATTCTGCCACCGACAGCGAAATTTTTGAGACGATATTCCCGGCTTCGCACTGTTACGGCAACCTAGTACTTTGCTGAGACGGCAGCTATCCTGGAGGATGCTGGTGAGGTTGCGCACCGTGCGTTGCCATCCCTTCACCTCAACTGGCTGATTTCAAGGAAAACATCATGACTGAGCTTACAAAACCGCCGCATCGTCTTCTTGCCAAGGCGATTACGAGGCGCGCCGGCCTTGCCGCATTCATCGCTTCGGCAATCGCGCTCGTTGGCATCGCTGCGCCGGCGCCGGCGTTCGCGCAGGACAAGAAGGCGATCAAGGTCGGGATCATCAGCGGCGAAGACGAGGATGTCTGGCGGGTGGTCACACAGGAGGCCGACAAGCGCGGCCTGACCATCAAGACCGTCGTCTTCAACGACTACACCCAGCCCAACGAGGCGCTGGAGCGCGGCGAGATCGACGCCAATGCATTCCAGCACGAGCCTTATCTCGATAACCAGATCAAGACGCAAGGCTATCACATCGTGCCGGTCGGCTACACCGGCGTATGGCCGATCGGGCTCTACTCCAAGAAATACGCGAAGGTCGCCGACTTGACGGTAGGCGCCGTGATAGGCGTGCCAAACGACCCGTCGAACGAGGGCCGTGCGCTGCGTCTTCTGCAAAACGAAGGGCTTATCAAGCTGAAGGACGGTACCGGTATTCTGGCGACGACCGCCGACATCGCCGAGAATCCGAAGAACATAGAAATCAAGGAGTTGGACGCCGGCATCGTCGGCCGTTCCATCGATGACCTCGACGCTGCGGTGGTGAACACCGACTGGGCACTGAAGAGCGGCCTGACACCGGAAAACCGCATCGCCCAGGAGCCGATCGCCGACAATCCCTATCGCAACTTCATCGCGGTAAAGGCCGGCACCGAGAACGAGCCGTGGGTGAAGACGCTGGTTGAGTCTTATCAGAACGATACGGTGAAGGTCGAATTCGAACGAGTCTACAAGGGTACCGGACTCAGCGCCTACTGACCTGCGGCCCGCCACTCCGGTTGGCTATGTGAAAAGAGGCAGGCGGCCCGCGCCTTCGACGCGGGCCGCCACGCTGTATGTCCTGCAATACGCCGCCTGGACACCCGAAGGAAACCATTTTGAACCAGCATTTCTCTGCAGACGCGCAACATACTCCCCACGTCGACCCGGGTATGCCCGAAGACGTTCTGCGCTTGATAGACCTGAAGCGCCGATTCGGCACGACTCCCGCTCTGGACGGGGTCTCGCTCACCGTTCGCAAGGGCGAGATCCTCGGCATCATCGGCCGCAGCGGCGCCGGCAAGTCGACGTTGATCCGCTGCCTTAATGGTCTGGAGCGTCCCGATTCCGGGCAGATTTTCGTCGAAGGACGCGACATTGCCCGGCTCGGCGAACGCGAACTGCAGCCGCTGCGCCGGCGCATCGGCATGATCTTCCAGCACTTCAACCTGCTTTCGGCCAAGACCGTCGAGGACAATGTCGCGCTGCCGCTCAAGATCGAAGGTCGCCCGAAAGTAGAACGCCTCGCACGGGCGGCCGAGCTTCTCGATCTGGTCGGGCTTTCCGAAAAGGCAAAGGCCTATCCCGCCTCGCTTTCGGGCGGACAAAAGCAGCGCGTCGGCATTGCCCGGGCGCTGGCGGCCCGCCCGGCGCTGCTGCTTTCCGACGAAGCGACGTCCGCGCTCGACCCGGAGACCACGCGCTCCATCCTGGCGCTGCTGAAGGACATCAACCGGCGACTCGGCCTGACCATTCTGCTCATCACGCACGAAATGGAGGTGATCCGCTCCATCGCAGACCGGGTGGCGGTGATTGATGCCGGCCGCATTGTCGAGGAAGGTCCTGTCTGGTCGGTCTTCGCCGATCCCCATTCGCCCATCACACAAAGCCTTCTCGGCGGCATCCGCCCGCAATTGCCCGACGAGATCGCCGCCAGGCTCTCGCCCTCGGCCGGCAAGGAAGCGATCCTCAGGATCGATGTCGCGGGAGAGGCTGCGCGCCGCCCTCTCCTTTCCGATCTCGCCGCAAGTATCCCGGGCTCGTTCCGCCTCGTCCATGGCGGCATCGACCATATCCAGAGGCAGCCGGTGGGTAGCCTGTTCCTCCGCGTCCCCACCGGTGCAGACCATGTGGCGCGCGTGACCGATTTTCTGGCGGGCCACGGTGCCCGTGTGGAGGTGCTTGGCTATGTCGCCAGTAATGATTGAACTGCTTTTCCGCTCGCTCTGGGAAACAGTGCTGATGACTGCCGCCTCCGGCTTCATCTCGCTGGTGGCCGGCTTGCCGCTTGGGCTGGCGCTCGTCGCCACCGATCGTGGCGGCATCGCCGAGCAACTTTGGGTGAATCGCGTCCTCGGCGCCGTGATCAACGGCTTCCGGTCGGTCCCCTTCATTATCCTGTTGGTTGCGCTGATCCCGGTGACGCGGCTGGTCGTGGGCACCTCGATCGGCACCTGGGCGGCGATCGTGCCGCTGTCGATTGCCGCAACGCCCTACTACGCCCGCATCGCGGAAGTATCGCTGCGCGAAGTAGATCACGGGCTGATAGAGGCGGCGCGCGCCATGGGCGGCAACCGCTGGACGATCATATGCGAGGTGCTGGTGCCCGAAGCGCTGCCCGGCATCGTGGCGGGCTTCACCGTGACGCTGGTGACGCTTGTGGGGGCTTCGGCCATGGCGGGCGCGATCGGCGCCGGCGGGCTGGGCGATCTCGCCATCCGCTACGGATACCAGCGCTTCGAGACCGCTGTCATGGTCGCGGTGGTGATCGTGCTGATCATCCTCGTCTGCGGCATCCAGTGGATAGGCGATAGGCTCGTCGCCCGGCTCGACCACCGGGTATGATCTGGATCGCTATTCGAAAAACCGGTTCCTGGGGCGTGCCAGGCCGAGATTTTCGCGGAGCGTCGACCCCTCATATTCGCGTCGGAACAGCCCGCGCCGCTGAAGTTCCGGCACTACCTTTTCGGCGAAGTCGTCAAGGCCGGCGGGAAGATAGGGAAACATGATGTTGAAGCCGTCGGAGCCGTCGCTGAAAAGCCATTCTTCCATCTGGTCGGCAATGGTCTGCGGCGTGCCCACGAAGGCAAGGCCGGAATAACCGCCCAGACGTTGCGCCAACTGCCTGACCGTCAGGTTCTCGGCTCGTGCCAGCTCGATGACACGCTCGCGACCGCTCTTGCTCGCGTTGGTCTCGGGGATATCGGGTAGCGGCTGGTCCGGGTCGAAGCCTGAAGCATCATGACCGAGCGCGATGGAAAGCGAAGCGATGCCGCTTTCGTAGTAGACGAGGCTATCCAGCTTCGCCCGCTTGCTGCGCGCCTCCTCGGCGCTCTCGCCGACGATGACGAAGGCGCCGGGCAGGATCTTGATGTCGTCGCGTGATCTCCCGAGTTTTTCAGCACGTCCTTTCACATCCGCGGAGAAGCGCTGCCCGGCCGAGAGATCGGCATGGGCCGCGAATATGACCTCGGCCGTCTCGGCGGCAAGCTGCCGCCCTGCCTCCGATGCGCCCGCCTGGACGATCACCGGCCAGCCTTGAGGCGGCCGGGCGATGTTGAGCGGCCCGCGCACCGTCAACTGCGGTCCCCTGTGATCGAGGACATGCAATCTGGCTGGATCGAAGTAGAGGCCGCTTTGCTGATCGCGAACAAATGCATCGTCCGCGAAGCTGTCCCAGAGACCTGTCACCACGTCATAGAATTCGCGGGCGCGGCGATAGCGTTCGCTATGCTCGACGTGATCCTCCAGCCCGAAATTGAGCGCGGCGTCCGGGTTCGATGTCGTCACGATGTTCCAGCCGGCCCGTCCGCCGCTTATATGATCCAGCGACGCAAAGCGCCTCGCGACGTGGTAGGGCGCATCGAAGGTCGTCGAGGCGGTAGCGACCAGCCCGATGTGGTCGGTGACCGCCGCTAATGCCGATAGCAAGGTGAACGGCTCGAACGAGGTGACGGTGTGGCTCCGTTTCAGCGCCTCGATGGGCATATTGAGCACGGCCAGATGGTCCGCCATGAAGAACGCGTCGAACTTGGCAGCCTCGAGCGTCTGCGCGAAACGTTTTAGATGAGCGAAGTTGAAGTTCGCATCCGGGAAGGCGCCGGGGTAGCGCCAGGCACCCGTATGGAGACTGACAGGACGCATGAACGCGCCGAGCCGCAACTGCCGTTTCTGTGTCATGCAAATGAGATCCCGGACAAACACTCAGACCACAGGGAATGTCGCACGCATGCAGTGACCTTCAGCTGCCTGCGGTATGATTTCCACTCCGTTTCGCCGCCGCTTCAATTGCGATGTCCCGTGCCCTCAGGAAGACGCTCTCCATCCGCCAGTGCTCGTTGGGATAGCGGGGATCGCCGGCCCATTCGTCCCAGCCATGATCGCGACGGAATTCGCCGAGCAGGCCGGAGGCCAGGATCGCGTCCTTGTCGACGGGGGTCGGGTTTTCGCAGTCCGGAGCGACATAGATCGCATCTCCCCGGCAATAGAGCTCGCACATGAAGCAGGTCTGGCAGTCTTCCTGTCGGGCGATCAGCGGCGGCCCAACCGATACCGGATCAAGCACGTTGGTAGGGCAGACCTCCACACACGCGTTGCAGCCTGTGCAGCGCTCGGCGATGACGAGTTCGATCATGATGCGAGCTCCAATGCGTGGCCGTAGTCCGGCCTCGTCCGAACCTTGTCCAGGCCGCCGACGAGAATGCGCCGGTTGAAGCGGGAATCGGCCTCCGGCCGATCGTCGCGCTGGTGCATGCCGCGGCTTTCGTCGCGCGCCAGCGCCGACGCGGCGCACCAGCGCGCCGTGGCCAGCATCGCGGCGGTTTCTCGAGTCCGCAACAGACTGCTGCCAACGCCGTGGGCGCGGGCATCGAACTCCGCCCAGGCGGCATCGAGAGTTTCGGCCGAGCGTTTCAGCGCGTGACCGCTACGGAAGATGTTCCGATCGTAACGCAGCATCTCTCCCTGAATGACGGACAGCGTCGCGCCAAGATCGACATCACGCTGTGCGCCGGCTGGGCGCAGGCCCGCCTGCCCGATGGGCTTTGCGCCCGATGCGGCAGGGTTTTTGGCGGCATGGCGCGCCGCCCCCACTCCCGCCCACTGGCCTGACGAAACCGCCCAGGCCGAATTGATATTCCCGCCACCCGAAATCGCGCCGGCGACCAGTTCGCGAGTGGCTGCGTCACCGGCGACATACAGGCCCGGAATCGAGGTGCCGCAATCGTCACCAACAACGCGCAGCCCGCCGATTCCGCGGATGGTTCCCTCGCCGTGCAGCGTCACTTCGAACCGGTCCTTGTACGGGTCGATGCCCCAGCGCCGGAACGGCAACATGAAGTTCGGCGAAATCGTCGGAACTTGCGCGCGGATATCTTGCGGCGTGCGGGCAAGGTCGCAGAAGACGCGGCCCTTCAGCATGGCCCGCGCGAGCGGCCGTGTCGTCTCCGGCCCAGGTGGCATCGGAATCACCGCGCCATCCTCGTCGTAATAGGTGGCGAAGGCGTAGGACATGGACCGTGTCATGGTCGAGCGTACCGGCGCGACGGTATAGTAGGTGGTGAACTCCATCCCGGAGAGTTCGGCGCCGGCTTCTGCCGCCATCAGATAGCCGTCACCCGTGTTGGTGTGGGAGCCTAGCAAGCGCGACAGAAACGAAGTGCCGCCGGTCGCGATCACGACCGCGCCGGCATTGACCTGCCAGTCGCCACCCGCCTGCCGCCGGATGCCGCGCGCGCCTGACACCGAGCCATCGGAACGCTGCAGCAGCTCCAGCGCCGGGCTGTGGTCGAGGANCCGGATGCCGCGCGCGCCTGACACCGAGCCATCGGAACGCTGCAGCAGCTCCAGCGCCGGGCTGTGGTCGAGGACTGTCACGCCAAGACTGTCGACCAATTTGCGCAAAGCGCGCATGTATTCGGGGCCGCGCAGGGCACGATACTGCTTCACGCCATTCTCATCCGTGGAAAAGTCGTAGAAGCCTTCAAGGGTCGGCAAGCTGTCCCAGGTGAGCGCCAGGATGCGCGCCATCCATTCCGGATCGTTCAGGCCTGCCCCTGTCTTTCTCCTGTTACGGATGGCTGTGTCTCGCAATTCGGGAGGGTCTGGCGGTATCCACCAATGGCCTGGCCCCGCAGTTGCGGTGACGCCGCTGGTGCCGCAATAGCCCTTGTCGGCGAGGACAACCGAAGCGCCCGCACGCCGTGCGGCTGACGCTGCCCAGGTTCCGGCAAGCCCGCCACCGATGATCAGCACGTCGGCGGTCAGTTCGAGAGTCTCTCCGCTCGATCTGCTCATCGTCCAAGATCCTCAGGCATTGCCGTGAGTGCGATGGCGAACACCTAGCCAGTCGAGAAGGCTGCCGCGTATCCTGGCGAAGACCGGATCGGCGACATCGCGCGGACGCGGCAGGTCGATGCGCTCTTCATGCGCGATGACGCCGTCCTTCATGACCAGAACCCGGTCGGCGAGAAGCACCGCCTCCTCGACATCGTGGGTGACCAGAAGAATAGCGCAGCCATGCCGCTGCCAGAGCTCGCCGACCAAATCCTGCGCCTTGATGCGGGTCAGCGCATCGAGCGCGGCAAAGGGNGCCATGCCGCTGCCAGAGCTCGCCGACCAAATCCTGCGCCTTGATGCGGGTCAGCGCATCGAGCGCGGCAAAGGGCTCGTCGAGCAGCAGCAGGTCGGGTTCGCGCACCAGCGCGCGCGCCAGCGAGGTGCGCTGCGCCTCGCCGCCGGACAGCACCTTCGGCCACACGTCGGCCCGGTGGCCGATGCCGACCTCGTCGAGCGCTGCCAGCGCGCGCGCCCTGTCGGGCCGCCCCGGCAGGCCGAGTACGACGTTGCGCCAGACCTTCTTCCACGGCATCAGCCGCGGCGCCTGGAAAGCAACTGCACGGCGCACCGGCACCTCGACCTCGCCGAGGATTTCGCGGTCGAGATCGGCGAGGATGCGCAGCAGTGTGCTCTTGCCACAGCCGCTGGCGCCGAGCAGTGCCACGAACTCGCCCGGCGCAATGTCGACGTCGAGGCTCTTCAACACCTCGCGCTCGCCGAAGCGGCGCGTGAGCCCACGAACCCTGACCGCGGGCAGCGGGGCTTTCGACCGTTTCGGGACAGGTGGAGGCGCGACCGCCTCGACCACGTTCAAGTTCCGCTGAAGGCTGGCCGCCATGCGAGGAATACCTTTTCGAGGGTGCGAACGGTGATATCGACGCCAAGGCCGAGCAAGGCATAGACGACGAGACACACGACGATGACATCGGTCTGGAACATCTCCCGCGCGTTGGCCATCAGATAGCCGATGCCGGCGGTGGCGTTGATCTGCTCGCCGAAGACCAGCGCCAGCCAGGCGATACCGAGCGAATAGCGCAGCCCGACCAGCGCGCTCGGCAGCGCACCGGGNGATGACGTCGGTCTGGAACATCTCCCGCGCATTGGCCATCAGATAGCCGATGCCGGCGGTGGCGTTGATCTGCTCGCCGAAGACCAGCGCCAGCCAGGCGATACCGAGCGAATAGCGCAGCCCGACCAGCGCGCTCGGCAGCGCACCGGGCAGCACGACGTGCCTGATCATTGCGCTGCGCGACAGGCCGAGCGTGCGGCCGGCCTCGATCAGCGTCGAATCAACGTTGCGGATGCCGGCATAGACGTTGAGGTACAGCGGAAAGGCGGTACCGAGCGCGATCAGCGCGATCTTCGGCGCTTCGCCGATGCCGAACCAGATGATCAGCAGCGGGATCAACGCGACGTTGGGCACGGTGCGCAGCATCTGCATGGTGGCGTCAACGAGGTCTTCGCCGAGCCTAAACAGGCCGGCGACGACGGCCAGCGCCACACCAATGGAGCCGCCGATCGCCAGGCCCCCCAGGGCGCGGCTGAGCGAGATGACCATCGCATCCTGCAGTTCGCCGGTCTTGATGAGCTTGGCGGCGCTGCCGATCACAGTCGACGGACCGGCGAGGACCTCGCTTGGCAGCACGCCGGTTTGCGACGCGACATGCCATAGCAGGACCAGCAGGACGGGACCCGACAGCCGCCGCAGCCAGCGCGGCACCCCCTGCCCAGCGGTCGATACCGGCTCGATGCGCTGCCGTGCCAGCGGACCGTCGTGTTTGGCCGGATCATTCGCCGGCCACCTCTCGACGGCGCCCGGCGTGACGGTGATCGTGGCGATCGAACTCATCGGCTTGTTCCCTTTCGAAACCGGCGTCAGTTCGTGGGCAGCCCGCGATAGNGGTGATCGTGGCGATCGAACTCATCGGCTTGTTCCCTTTCGAAACCGGCGTCAGTTCGTGGGCAGCCCGCGATAGACGTAGTCGGCAAGCTTGAGGTCGCCGCTCAGCACGCCGGCTTCCTTCCAGGTATCGAAGACGTTCTGGAGCGAAGCGGCGAAGGCGTCGTCGATGGGCTGCCTCACGTAGGCAGCTTCATCCGGGTAGAGACCCTCGATGGTCGCCTTGTCCTGCTTGGTGAAGGCGGCATAGAAGTCGAGATAGGCATCCTTGTTCTTTTTCGACCAGTCGAATGCGCGTTCGATGCGGTCGGAGAAGTCGGCGATCGCGGCGACCTTGCCAGGATCGGCCAACGCACTGTCGGTGGCGCTCAGCACGAAGTTGCCGGTGTTGATGCCGGGGCCATCGATCAGCACCGTTGCCTTCAGCGTGCCGATCGAGCGCGCCTTGTAGATGCCCCAGGTCCCCCAGGCGTCGATGCTTCCGGCCTGGAAGGCGGCGCTGGCATCGGAAGGGTTGAGGAAGGCGAGCTCCACGTCGTCCTGGGTAAGCCCAGCTTTCTTCAGGACCCCGAGGACGAGATAGTGGGCGACACTACCGCGCGTCGTCGGCGAAATAGTCTTGCCCTTGAGATCCTCGATCGTCTTGATCGGGCTGCCCGCCGGAACGATCAACGAACTGCCAAGGCCGCCATTCGAATAGTTGGCTACGACCTTGATCTTCGACCCTCCGGCGATAGCGCTGACGGTCGGCGAATCGGCAGCTTGGCCGATGTCGATGGCATCCGCCTTCAACGCCTCATGCAGATTGACGGCGGCCGGATAGACCGACCACTCGATCTGGTAGGGAATGTCGGCGAGCAGGCCGGCTGCTTCGAATTTCGCCTTGGTGGCGCCGGTCTGGTCGCCGACGCGCAGTACGACCTTGCTGAGGTCTTCGGCTGCGAGAGCCGACGGCTCGGAACCGAATACGGCGACGGCAGCGAGTCCGCCGAGAAGGAGACCGAGTGTGCGGCGATTGAGCGTTTTCATGGGGAGGTTCACTTCCAGCTTGTGAGAGGGCTTCGGTTGCGAAAGCGCGGGAAAGATTACTCGGCAGCGACGGCTTCGTGGCGCCCAGCATGGCGATTGGGCGGCACCGGAATTCCGAGATTGCCGCGGAACGTCTCGCTTTCGTATTCAGTTCGGTAGATGCCGCGCTTCTGCAGAATCGGGACAACGGCCTCGACGAAGACTTCGAGTTCCCTCGGCAACGACACATTGAAGACGAAGCCGTCGGAGCCGCGCTCCTCCAACCAACGCTGGAATGCGTCAGCGACCTGCTCCGGGGTGCCGACAAATTCCGTGCGCGGCGTCGCGAAACGCACAGCGACCTGGCGAAGCGTCAGGTTTTCCCGCTCAGCAGTTTCCAAAATCTTACGCGAGGTGCTCTGGTTGCTGTTCGCCCCAAATGCCAACACGTCCGGGAATGGCGTGTCGAGATCGTGCTGCAGGAAGTCATAGTCGTTGAACGGACGGCCAAGCATAGACAGCGCGTTCTCGATCGATGTGAGGTCGGCAAAATCCTGGTACTTGCGCTCGACTTCCGCTTCGGTCGAGCCGATCACCGGGCGAATTCCGGGGAGGATGAAGAGCTTGTCCGGATCGCGGCCAAAGCCGGCGGCGCGTTCCTTGATATCGCGGTAATACGCTTTGCCTTCATCGAGATTTTCGTGGTGGACGAAGATCGCGTCGGCGCGGCTCGATGCAAAATTGTTGCCGTCCTCGGAGGCGCCGGCCTGGAAGATCACCGGCTGGCCCTGCGCCGAACGGGCTATGTTGAGCGGACCCTTGACCTGAAAGAACTCGCCCTTGTGATTGAGTGTGTGAAGTTTGGCCGGATCGAAGAATACGCCACTCTTCTTGTCATGGACGAGAGCGTCGTCCTCCCAGGAATCCCAGAGGCCCTGCACGACGTCGAGATGTTCGGCGGCGAGCCGGTAGCGCGTATCATGCGCGAGATGCGAAGCTTTGCTGAAATTGGCTGCGCTTCCTTCGAGCCAGGACGTGACGACGTTCCAGCCGGCGCGGCCGCCGCTGATATGGTCAAGCGAGGCGAACTGGCGCGCAACATTGAAAGGCTCGCTGTAGCTGGCAGTCAGCGTGGCGACGAGACCGATATGGGAGGTGGCGCCAGCAAGCGCCGACAGAATCGTCAACGGCTCGAAGCGGTTGAGATAATGCGGGCTCGATTTTTCGGTGATGAAGACGCTGTCGGCGACGAACAGGAAATCGAACTTCGCAGCCTCGGCGAGTTGCGCCTGCTTCTTGTAGTATTCAAAGCTCGTGCTCGCAGTCGGGTCGGCATGCGGGTGGCGCCAGTCGCCCCACCCCATGCCGACGCCATGGAGCATGAAGCCGAGTTTCAGCTGATGTTTTTGGGGCATGACGGACTCCCTGGCTCTCATCTGGGCCGTGGCCGGAAGGTCGTTTCGCTTCCGCCGGTTTCCATCAAGCTAATTTCTACTAGTTTAGTAGACTAGGCATTGCGTGCTGAACTTTCCTCCGATCGGAGAGTCGAATTCTCCTTTCCGGCGTTATGCTGGGCAGGTTGTCCGCAGGTTCGAAAATCGGCGATCCCGCTCACGGCGATGCCTTTCGGACATCGAACACATCCATGAGGGTGACTGAACGAAAATCCGACACGAGGACGGTGACGCGGACGATCCAGAAGCCATCCAGGGGCAGCACGAATCCGTCGGCGAGATAGACGCCGCCATCCCCGGCCCGGCGCGCTTCCCGCGTGAACGGACCGAGGCCGTAGGACGGCTTGTCGAGGTCTATGCTCAATCTGACCGGGTCGAATGGTTTTCCATCGAGGAGCAGGTCGCGCACCTCCACTCTGACTGGCCCGACGATCGGCGGATGGATCGACAGGGCAGCACTGACCCCGTCCTTCTGCACACGGACTTCCTGGGCTTCGAACAAAGCGGGATTTGCCGCAATTGCGCGCGGCGGCGGCGTAAATCGCCATAGGCCGAGCACAGCGATGACAGCGGTTGCAAGAACGATCTCAGCGCCCACGCTGCGCCTCAGGCGCCGCGTCGCGCCCGCGTCGCCAGCGATCGCGGGAGCGGTCAGGTAGAAGCGATTGAGCGCAGCAAGCAGCAGCAGCGCAACGACCAGGGAAAGCTTTGCCAGCAGTATCAGCCCATAATCCGTGTTCCACAGCGCGGAAACCGTCTCGACCTGCACGGCGGCGAGCACCAAGCCAGATACGATCAAAACGCCAACGACCGCCGGGATAGCTGAGGAGAAGCGCCTGAGCACGACCGGCACCGATGGGCCACCTCGCAGGAGCGCGGCCACCAGCGGAACCAGCGCGCCGATCCAGAGCAGAACCGTCACCGCGTGCAGGAAAACCGCTGGGACAGTCAGATAGCGTGGCGGCGCAGTCGAGGCATGACCGGCGCTGGCGAGCGAAACGCCGACCATTACCAGCGCGGCGACGGAGAGCGAGATGCCAAACCGCGGCCGACCGCGGGTCTGGGCGGAAGCATAAGCGAGGAAGATGGCCGTCGCAGCCAGCAACACCGAACGGCCATACCTTGTCGCCCATAGCCCGGCCCGCCAGATGTCGATCATCGCCAGGCCGGAGAGCGGCGCGCCCAGCGCATCGAGCCCCTGGAAGCCGATCAGCAGCGGCGCGGCCACCAAGCCGGCGAACAGCGCC
The DNA here is from genome assembly GCF_000502375.1 of Mesorhizobium sp. L48C026A00. NCBI lineage: Bacteria > Pseudomonadati > Pseudomonadota > Alphaproteobacteria > Hyphomicrobiales > Phyllobacteriaceae > Mesorhizobium > Mesorhizobium sp. L48C026A00. Next base: position 81,641 of record NZ_AYWU01000034.1, read on the forward strand.
CCCTTCACGATGCGGGCTTCCGGCGCCGGGTCGGAGCGGCCGATCAAGGCGTTGAATGCCACGCCGCCGACACCGACGATCAGCCCGGCGAGCAGCAGGAAGCGCGCCGACCAGAGCCCGATCCGGACGGAGAGATCTGATTGCTCGATCGTCGCCGGCGCGACCGCGCTCGGTGCACCGACCGAGAATACCAGGCCGCCGCCGATCGGATGACCATCGGACGAGGCGACACGCCAGGACAGCACATGCGTGCCGTTTTCCAGGCCGGACGGAAGCGTCAGCACGATCACCGAACCCTTCTCGCCGATCTCCTTGAGGATTTCGGTGCGCCCGCCCGGGTGGATCAACCGCGCCACAAGGGGCCGGGCCGGTTCGGAGAAACGCAAGGTGACGGTTGACGGCGCGGTCGCCACGACCGCCCCATCGATCGGCTCGGCGGCGATCAGCGTCGCGTGGGCAAAAGCCGATCCGGCACACAGGCCCAACACGAAAACAGCGGCGAAGATCGCCGCCGCCAGCCGCAACAGTAAGACACGACGTCCGGTCACGATCCGGCAAGTATCCTTATCGACGGCGCCGGGAATTTGAGATCGTCGGAAGAGGCTCCTGCCGACGGGATCTCGATCCAGCGCTCGACGCCGGCCTCGCATTCCTGGACGACCGGGACAAAGATCGCCGCCACCGCGATGTCTTCCGCCACCTTCGCCCGGAACACGAACTCGTCATAGTAAGCGTCTTCGAGCCGGCCGCCCGACCATGCGATCTCCTTGATGACGGCATCGTCATGTCCGCCATGGGCGGCGTGGCCGTCTTCGCCGGAGCCGTCGCCCTGGGCTTCGATCCGGGTGACGTCCAGCGTCCAGCCGGGCTTGGGCTGCGGCTTGGTCTCAGTCAATTCCTCCGGCAGCGCAATCCTCACCGCCGTGGTCGGTGACCCGGCACAACCATGCGGCACCCTGAGCACGAACTTGACCGTGCTACCCGCCTTTACCTCCTTGTTCTCGAAGGTGATGTGGGCGTGGGCGGGAAGCGATATCGCAAACGCCGCCATAGCAAGGGTAGCGCGCAAGCCGTAGTTGAGCATTTTCATTTGAAGGATTCCGATCGGTTGACTACCAGGTTGCGGCGAGGCCCAGATGGCCGAGCGCTTCCCGCCTAAGTTCCGCCAGGCGCGGATCGCCACGATGGCGTGGGTAAGGAAGATCGACCTCGATGTCGGCGACGATGCGCGCCGGCCGCGGGCCGAAGATCAGCACCCGCTGCGTCAGGAACAGCGCTTCCTCGACATCATGGGTGACGAGAACGGCGGTCAGTCCCGCGCGCTGCCACAGGCTTACAAGCTCCGTCTGCATGGTGAGACGCGTCAGTGAGTCGAGCTTGCCGAGCGGCTCGTCGAGCAGAAGCAGGCGTGGCTCGTTCACCAGCGCGCGGGCAAGGGCCACACGCTGCGCCATGCCGCCCGAAAGCTGATGTGGGTAGGCCTTGTCGAATCCGCCCAGCCCGACGAGCTGGATCGCGTCATCGACCCTCTGCCTGGACTTCTTCAGGATGCCCCTGGCTTCGAGGCCGAGCGCCACATTGTCCCACACCGTTCGCCACGGGAACAGGGTCGGATCCTGGAAGACCATGATGCGCGAGGGATCAGGATATCCAACGTTCTCACCATCAACCTTCAAGTCGCCTTTGGTCGGATGATCGAGGCCGGCGAGCAGGCGAAGCAGCGTCGACTTACCGCATCCGGAAGGGCCGAGCAGCGCGACGAACGATCCCGGCTCGACCGAAAAGTCGATGCCGTCGAGCACGGGGAGCGGTTCGCCCTCGAGCTCGAACTGATGGAAGACGCTCTCGATGTCGATCTTCTGGCCGGCGGCGGCGGATGCTGCTGCCGTGTTCGTTGCGAGAGCTACCATCTGACGAGACCTTTCTGCCAGGATAGCGTCCAATCGCGCACGCGGAACAGGATGGTGATCAGGCTCGAGCACATCAGGGCCATCACCAAAAGTGCGGCATACATGTTGGCATAGGCTGCCCAGCCTTGAGCCCATTGCAGATACCAGCCGAGCCCGGCCTTGACTCCCAGCATCTCGGCGATGACGAGCACTGCAAAAGAGGTGCCGAGCCCCATGAACAAGCCGACGAAGACGTGCGGCAGTGCTGCCGGGATCGCCACTTTCAGGATCAGGAACCGGGGTTTGGCGCCGAGTGTGCGGGCGATGTCGTAGTAGTCGCGGTTGACGCCGACGATGCCCGACCAGGTGAGGATGGTTACCGGGAAAGCAGTGGCAAGCGCGATCAGGAACACACTCGCCGATCCGCTGGTCGGGAAGATGAAGAAGGCGAGTGGCAGCCAGGCCGTGGCCGGCAGCGGGCCGATGAGCCGCAGCACCGGATGCACCCAATAGCTCGCCGCCTGCGACCAGCCGATCGTGACGCCGGTGATGAAGCCGGTGAGTGCGCCGAAAAAGTACCCCTTGGCGAGCAATGCAACGGAATACCAGACGCTGAGACCAAGCCGGCTCCAATCGTCGAAGAACACTTCCAGGATGCTCTGCGGCGAGGAGAAGAACGGCACCGGGAGCCAGCCGGTCTTCGCCGTCACCACCTCCCAGATCGCGACGACGAGCGCGGCGGCAATCGCCCAGGGCCCATAATAGCGGATGGTGGAGGCGANGAAGAACACTTCCAGGATGCTCTGCGGCGAGGAGAAGAACGGCCCCGGGAGCCAGCCGGTCTTCGCCGTCACCACCTCCCAGATCGCGACGACGAGCGCGGCGGCAATCGCCCAGGGCCCATAATAGCGGATGGTGGAGGCGATAGCTCCGAAGAGCCGCCCCGTCGCTGCGACGATGACCAAACCGAGCGCGAGCGCCATTGCGATGATTGCCAGTTCTCGGCCATATGGCTGCGGAATGATCTCCGGCCACAGTTCGATCAGCGCGGCGACGCCGATCCAACCGGCTGCGGCGACGAGCCCAACTATCCAGATTCCTGCCCCGGTCGGCGCCGAAGCGCCTTCCAGGGCAGAGGTTTCAGCGTGCCGGGAAATCGCCGGNTATCCAGATTCCTGCCCCGGTCGGCGCCGAAGCGCCTTCCAGGGCAGAGGTTTCAGCGTGCCGGGAAATCGCCGGATCGATCGATGCCATCGTTCCGCCTCCCTACGCCGTCAACACGTCGGCATAGACGCGCTCGGCGAATTCCTGCGGATCGGTCGAGTTCTTAAAGACCTGCACGTCGCGCAGTTCCTGCGCATAGAGCGCAATCTCCTGCTTGAGGTCGGCCCCTATCGGATTGTGGCCGTGCGTCTGGTCGAGCAGCACGCCCACCAATTGCTCGATGGTCTTGTCCTTGGGTGCGTTGGGAAGGAATGCCTTGGCAGCGATCTCCGGCTTAGCGACCGTCAGATCCTGCGCTTCGAGCAGGGCTCGCGTAATAGCCGACGCCGTCGGCAGATCGTCGCGGACGAGGCTCCCCGTCAGGCCGACGATGCAACAGACGCGGTTTTCGAAGCCGTGATCGAGATTGGACGCGATCTGAAGGTATTTCGGATCTTGGAGCCAGAAATACGCCTTGGGATCACCGTCGGCGATAGCGTGGATTTCACCCTTCTCGGCCGCAAGCTGCAGGAGCTCGCCCGGATATTGACGCCATTCGACATCGGCGACCGGATCGAGGCCCTCCTTGTGGAGCAGGATCGAGAAGAAGTTCTTGCCGGGGCTGGCGAGATCGGAAATGCCGATCGTCTTACCCTTGAGTTGCTTGAGGTCCGTGATGCCGGCCGACTTGAGCGCCACGAGCCGCGAGCAGCCGCCATGGGTGCCTGCCGTGATCTTGACGTCAAAGCCCTGTTCCAGCGCCTTCAGCCAGCGCAGCGCCATGCCGACGCCGCCATCCGCCTTGCCGGTCGCTATGGCTTCCAACAGCGCCTCGGTCGAGGCGCCGAAATTGACCAGCTCGACCTCAAGTCCGTATTTCTTGAAGATGCCCTGCTCCTGTGCGACGAAGACCGGTGCGAGGCAGATCGCCGAGGCGTTGGTGGCGAATTTGATCTTCTTCAGTTCTCCGGCCGGCGCCGCGGACTGCGCCCAGAGGCTGCTTGCGGACACAGCGCCGAGTGGAGCTGCGAGGCCGAGTGCTCCCGCCGTCTTCAGGAACGAGCGTCGGTCAAGCCCGCCGATGAGGGAGTTGTTTCTCGCCGATGCAAAGGTTTTCCAGGTCATGTTCATTTCTCCTGAGGATGCCGGTTGATGGGAGCGCTCAGCCGTTGGCGGTGCGCATGGAACTATTCGGCCGCCTGCACATGCGGCGACGCGTTGTCCCGCTGCGCAACAAGCGCACGCACGCGGGGGATGAGATCGCGGCCGTAGTGGAAGGCGTCTTCGAGCGGATCGAAGCCGCGGATGAGGAAGGTCGAAACGCCGAGATCGTAATAGTCGAGCATGGCTTCGGCGACCTGGTCGGGCGTCCCGACCAAAGAGGTCGAATTGCCGGCCGCGCCGGTCAGGGCTGCGATTTCCGTCCAAAGCCGCTTGTCCAGCCGCGCGCCTTGCGCGGCGGCTGCCAGTAAGCGTCGCGAGCCTTCGTTCGGCGGCTGGCCAGGACCGCTCTTCGCGTTGACGTTGATCAGGCGCTCGCCACTGGCGCGCAAGGCCTTGGCCCGCTGCAGAGTGCGGTCGGCCTTCGCCCACGCTTCCTCCTCGGTGTCGGCCAGGATCGGGCGCAGCGACAGGCTGAAGCGCGGTGACCGGCCATGGGCGGCGGCGGCGGCGCGGATGCGATGGATCGTCTCGGCCACCTGCGCGTAGGTTTCGCCCCACAGCGCGTATATGTCGGCATGCTTGCCCGCGACCGCGATTGCGGCCTCGGACGAGCCGCCGAAATAGACCGGAACGCCATCCGGACCTTGCGGCTTGACCTCCGAGAAGCCCCCGGCGACGCGATAGTATTTACCGTCATAGTCGAACGGTTTTTCGCTCGTCCATTCCTTGCGCACGATGTCGAGATACTCGCTCGTGCGAGCATAGCGCTCGTCCTTGGTCAGATGGTCGCCGTCCTGCGCCAGTTCCTGATCATTGCCGCCGGTGATGATGTGGACAGACACGCGGCCATCGCTCAGATGGTCGAGCGTCGCCAGTTGGCGCGCAGCAAGCGTCGGCGCGGTAAACCCCGGCCGATGGGCGATCATCAGCTTCAGCTTTCGCGTGATGCTAGTCACATACTGACCGACGAGAATGCTTTCGGGCGAGGTGGAATGGAAGGCAAGCAGCACCCGGTCGAAGCCGCCATTCTCATGGATGGCGGCCGCCGCCGCGATGTGGTGGGGATCGATAATTGGGCCGGAGCGCGCGATCGTCTCCGAGGCGTTGAAATTCCCAATGTAACCGATGAATTCGACTGGCATGAAAACCTCCGTCGTCCTTCTTGTTCAGATGCCGAGAGCAAGCCGGCCGGCGCCGAGTCGGACCGTGTCTTCCTGCGGGCTGTGAATGCGGCCGCAGAGCACGTCGCGACAATGGCGCTCGAGCGGGTTGTTGCGTGAGATGCCGTGATTACCGGTGAGCTTCAGTGCCTTCTCGACGGCGGCAATTGCGTTTTCCGTGGTGACGACCTTGATCAGCCCCGCTTCCGACAGGGTGAAGGGGCGCCCATCGTCGACATCGCGCGCCGCCGACGAAATCAGGCGGCGGTTGACCGCGATCAGTTCCTCGATCTCGCCGACCGCCTGCTGGATGCGGGGAACCGTCGCCAGTGGCTGGCCGAGATTGGTCGGCACCCGCTCCTTGAGGAAGCGCACCAGCCAGTCGCGCGCGGCCTCCGCAACGCCGGTATAGAGCGCGCCGGGCAGCGTACCGAACCATGCCGCCTGTCCCTCGCCGCGCGTGTCCCATTCGGCCGGAAGACGAATATCGGCAGCGTGATCGAGCGGAATGCGCACATCTTCCAGCACGGCGTCATGGCTCCCGGTGGCGCGCATGCCGAGCGGATTCCAGGTCTTCTCGATCCGCAGGCCGGGAGCATTGGCGGGAACCAAAAAGCCGCCGACACGTGGCTCGGCTTCGTCCGTCCGCGCCCAGACGATGGCCCAGCTGAGACCCTCCGCGCCCGTCGAATAGATTTTTCGACCGCTGATCGACCAGCCGTCGGCCGTACGCCGCGCGGTGGTGGCGGGCAGCCCTCCCCGTACCGGAGTACCGAGCTCGGGCTCGACGCGGAACGCGTTGATCAGGGCGCCGTTTTCGACGGCGTCGACGATGACCTTTCGCACGAGGTGCTCTGGCCAGCGACTCTTGGGCAGCGTGGCAAGGTTGATGTACTGCATGATCAGGATGAGCGCCGTCGACGGCTCACCCCGCGCGATTTCGCGGATCACGTCGGATGCTTCGGCGAGGCCAGCACCCGCGCCGCCGAATTCGACCGGCGCCGTCAGGGCGATAAGTCCGGCATCGTGCAACCGAAAAATGTTCTCGTGCGGAAACGCAGCGCTCTCATCATAGTCGCCGGCGGTCACGGCAAATGTTCGCGCCAGTTCGGCCGCCACCTCCACGGAATTGCGCGCGGTCGTCACGGCCCTTGGGCGAAGCGGGGTAACCGTCATTTGGCGCGTCCTTTTGCAAGTGACGACGGCATCACTCGGCTGCCAGAGCGTGATGCAATGCTTGCGGAAAGAATGCGCCGAGTTCGGCGACTGCCTGTTCGGCGCGGCGTCGGATGGGCTCGGAAGCGAGGCGGTAGTCGGAAAAATCCCGGTCGGCCGCATAGACTGCGCTTGGCAGTGTATGCGCCATGAAGAAGCCGAAGAGCGGGCGAAGCTGATGCTCGACGATCAGCGCATGACGATCCCCGCCGCCCGTCGCAGTCAAAATCACCGGCTTGCCTTGCAGAGCGAGCGGGTCGACCAGATCGAAGAAATGCTTGAACAGTCCGGTATAGCTGCCCTTGTAGGTCGGCGACCCCACGATCAGAACATCGGCCGAAATGATCTTCTGCACGATCTGCTGAGCGGATGTGTCGAGGTCGTCATGGTGCCGCGCATTGCCAAGTGAAGGACCGACATCGGTCAGGTCGTAGAGTTCGGTTCGCAATCCGTATCGGTCACGTGCGAGCCCGGCGACTGTATCCACCAGCGCGTACGATTTTGACGGGCGGCTGAAGTTGCCGACCAGGCCGACCAGTTTTGCGTGGGACATGCAGAGCACCTTCGTCCTTGAAATTTCGAGGGTTTTCGAACGAACATCATATTGCGCCAGCCCATGAGGTGCTGAGGCGCCTTCAATGTCTACAATATTTATAGAATTTGGAGACAAGGAGTCCGCGACGTTTCGAATGTTCGCGGTCCGTTAGAAAATCATGCTTGGTAAGGAGCCGTTCATGGAACCGCGATGCCCGTGTTTTTCCGGCCGGCCGCGTGCCGGACCGGGGTGGTTTTCGCCTGGCCTTGGCTTGCCGATTTCGGTCGCCTGCCGATCAGGCCGGCAAAACCCTGCGGTCTGTCCGTTCGAATTAGACAATTCGTTGCGCGGTGAAATCTTCCGCGCAATTTTTTATCTCGCGCCGCCAACGCGCAATCTTATCCTGAAGGGAACGCGATGGCCTCGCCATCGTCCTTGCCGCTTCGGCGGCCAATCCTCACCGACGGAGCAAACCAATGGCCCAAGCGCAATCGCTCAACGAAACCCTTGCGGAGTTCCAGGCCAAACGCGCACTGACGATGCCCGCCGACAGACTGAAGATCAATGTCGACCAGCGGCGCCTGCTCGTCGAAACCGCTGACCGCTCGNCTGACGATGCCCGCCGACAGACTGAAGATCAATGTCGACCAGCGGCGCCTGCTCGTCGAAACCGCTGACCGCTCGGCCTTCGTGAAGGCGGGCGACACCGTTGGGCCTTTCGAATTGACGGAAGTGGATGCCGGTCCGCTGTCGCTCTCTGAGCTTCTGAAGAACGGGCCGCTCGTCCTGATCTTCTTCCGCTTTGCCGGCTGCCCCGTCTGCAACATCGCCCTGCCCTATTACAGCCAGCATCTCGGCCCCGAACTGCGCAGGCTGGGTACGACGCTGGTTGGCGTCAGCCCGCAGGTTCCCCAAAAGCTGCGCGACATCAAGGATCGCCACCAACTCGATTTCCTGATCGCGACCGACGCGGGCAATTCACTGGGGCGCCGCTTCGGCATCCTCTATTCATTCGACGAAGCCTCGCGCCGTCTTTCGGTCGAGAGCCGAAGCCCGATCGGCGAGGTTACCGGAACGGGAACCTGGGAGCTTCCGATGCCGACTGCGATCGTTATCGATCAGGCGGGCACTGTGCGATTTGCCGATGTCAGTCCGGACTAGCTTGTGCGCACCGAACCGGCCGATATCATCGCGGCCGTCCAGGCCATCACGGCGCGCACCGCTGCCTGACCAGAGCCGGCACAGAGAAAGACGAGGTGACTTTGACCAAGGACCACGGCCGCGACGGCCATCATCACGATCACGACCATGATCACGCGCCGGTCGACTGGCGCGAGAATGGGGTAAAAGTCATCCCCGGAAATTCGCTTGACCCCAACACCGCGCAGACACCCGGCATGAATCGGGCGACGGCGATCAACAAGGCACGGGCGGGCGCCGAAAAGATCTGGGCTGGCACGGTGACCATTCACGCCAACGCCAAGACCGGCGCGCATCACCATGGTGACCTGGAAAGCATCATCTACGTCGTCAAGGGCAAGGCGCGCATGCGCTGGGGCGAGAGCCTGGAATATGTCGCGGAAGCCGGTCCCGGCGACTTCATCTACGTGCCGCCCTACGTGCCGCATCAGGAGATCAATGCCAGCCGCGACGAGACGCTGGAATGCGTTCTTGTCAGGTCGGGCCAGGCACCGGTGGTCGTCAATCTCGACATCGAACCTGTGGAAGCACCCGAGGAGGTGCTGTGGATAGATCCGATCCACCGGTGAACTGCCGAGCTACAGCGCTGATGAGTTGACTGGCGCCAGGCGAGATCGCGGCGGGCAACGACACTGATCCCGGTAGGTTCGGCGACATCGCCGCCGTGCTCGGTCTGCCCGAATAGGCGCTACTCAGTTGCTGAGGGCCTTATGGCTGCAGGCGTCGACTACACGAATGAGCGCAGACGGCGGTTCTGTAAAGCGCTCCAGACTTCGTCCCGCGAACTGCGCGGGCGCCAGACTGCGGATGGCAGCGGCATTGTGGAGGGCAAGCTATCCTCCAATTGCCTTCCGATTCGACGGTTCATGTCCGGACCTGCCTAGGTTTTAGAACGAGGCCTAATCATGCCGGATCGCAGACCTCATCTGGTGGCCATAGCCGGAAGCGTGCATCGACCGTCGAGGTCGCGCGCGTTGGCGGAACCGGTTGCGGCGACCATGCACCGAATCGACCTTCGGGTCAGCATTTTCGATCTCATCGATGCCGGCTCCGGCCTTGGCGCGGCATTCTCACGCGGCGAACAGTCGATGAGGCTCTTTCCATCATCGAGGTCGTCGAGGCCGATGCGATTTGCGAGCGATCACGAATTTGCGGACGGGTTTCCGGCCGACCCCGTGGTGAAGGAGCGCACAGACCTGGCCGGCGCACAATTGACCGCATTGTTGTTGCAGCGTCGCCCTGTCCCGTCGAATGTGCGGGAGTCCAACATCCGGGCAGCGACGGCGGGCTGAAAAACAACGAAAAATCAACGTTTGTCGGGTTGTATATAATGTCACTAGAACTTATGTGTCATGCACGGCCGGGCGCGGTGGGGACGAACCGAGGAGCCAGGCGATCTCAACAAGCGGCACTCCGCTGCCGCACGCCAGGACGACGTTCGTCAAATGCTCACCAGGAAAGGCAAGTACGGCCTCAAGGCGCTCGTGCATCTCGCACATCTGCCGACCGGACAACTCGCATTCGTCAACGACATCGCGACCAGCAACAACATTTCGAAGAAGTTTCTCGACGCCATTCTCGGCGAGCTTCGCAATGCCGGCTTCGTCGAGAGCCGGAAGGGAAAGGAAGGCGGATATCGCCTGGCGCGTCCAGCCACGGATATCAAGGTCGGCCATGTCGTGCGTGTTCTCGACGGACCTCTGGCGCCGATCCCGTGTGCGAGCCGCACGCGCTACGCGCGATGCGAAGATTGCGATGAGGCGACATGCCAAGTTCGTCATATGATGCTGGAAGTGCGGCACGCCATCGCCGAGGTTCTGGACAACCGCAGTCTCGCCGAAATGCGGGGCTCCGCGAACGACGATCTAGCAGCAACCCTGAAATATCAGGCCTGATTCCTGGGGCGCCCCGCTATAGGCGGCGCTCATGACGGAGCGCAGCCGCAACTCCATCATCATCGTCGGCGGAGGCGCGAGCGGCGTCATCCTGGCCGGACATCTTCTGCGTTCTCCGGATCCGAATCTACGGGTCACGCTGGTCGAAAAGCGCGCGTCATTCGGCCCTGGCATTGCCTATTCAACGTCGCTGCCGGATCACCTGCTCAACGTAAGCGCGATGGGCATGAGCGCGCTTGCGGACGACCCGGAGCATTTCTGGCGTTGGCTGCGGGGCAAAGGGCTGGCGAAGGAGGAAGCCTTCCCAGTCTATGCGCCGCGCAGTGTCTACGGCCTCTACCTCCAGGAGCTTCTCATGGAAATCGCCGAGCGTGAACCGGGCCGACTCCGTCTCGTTCAGGAAGAAGGCGTCTCGGTCTCGCCCACTCCCGCCGGCGTGGAGCTACGGCTGGCCAATGGAACGAGCATCGTCGGGCATGTCGCGGTACTCGCGGCCGGGCATGACGAAGAGCCTGCATCGGAGCAGGGTTTTGCAGTTCGCATCGGTTCGGCCGAAGACACACAAATCGATCTGGATTCCCGCGTGCTCATCCTCGGCACCGGGCTGAGCATGGTCGACGCCTGGCTTACTTTGGAGCATCGCGGCCATCGCGGCGAAATCGTCGCCGTGTCCCGGCGCGGACTGTTGCCTTCGCCGCACCGGAAGGGTAGCCCGATTCGGCTGGACAGCGCGGACATCCTGCTTGGCACCGAGCTTTCCTACTTTGTCGGCTGGTTCCGCGACCTCGTCCGCGCAACCGAGAAGGCCGGCGGCAACTGGCGCGATGTCGTCGACGGACTAAGGCCCTTCAATCAGCGCATCTGGCAAAGTTGGCCGGTGAGCGCAAAGCGCCGCTTTCTCAAGCACACCAAGGCGTGGTGGGACATCCACCGCCATCGGATGGCGCCGGAGATCCATGCAAGAATAAGCGAGGCGGTGCGGTCGGGCCGGCTCCGGCTCATTGCCGGCCGGGTTCTGGGTGCCCATCGGGAAGGTCGAACCCTGACGGCCAATCTGCAACTTCGGCAGTCGCAGGCTGTTGAAAACCTGGAAGTCGGCGTCGCCTACGACTGCACCGGCATCGTCAAGGACGTCTCGACCGGAGCGATCGCAGTCGTCCGCTCGCTGACCGACCGTGGGCTCGCGCGCCCGGATCCGCTTCGGCTCAGCCTCGACGTGACCCCGGACTGCGCGGTGATCGATGCGGACGGCTCGCCCTCCGACAAGCTGTTCGCCGTCGGTCCGCTCACCCGCGGCACGTTCTTCGAAATCGACGCCATCCCCGACATCCGGGTCCAGTGCGCGAGATTGGCGGAGCAACTGGCTGGATAGGCGCCTTTGAATCGCCTTGGAGCAGCGGGAGCACGCTCAAGCGCGGGACCGCCTGCCCATCGTCGATGCCCCCGACAGCCCCGGCGCGGGCAATATGGCGCGCCGTTCCTCGCGAGCGAGGGAATTGCGCAACGGCGCTACTGCCTGGCCGAATCTCCGTATCTTCTCCGAATCGTATGGACCGGTCACCATGAATTCCGAGACGCCGGCTTCGGCATAAGCGATCAGGGAAAGCGCCGACCGCGCGGGAAGACCGGGCGCGTGAACCGCGTCCGCACGGCTGACCGGCCAGTCGCGCGCGAAGCTCACAGGCATTGCGAAACGAACCTTCCCGGACCTTCCGTACTGAGCCGCTGCGGCGCGCACGCGCGCAATCAGCACCCGCACATCCTCCGGCGCGCCGGGCGCCAGTTCGAATATGTCGGCATGCCGGCCGGCGACCTTTAGGGAAGTTCCGGAAAGCCCGCTCATCCGGATCGGTATTCCGAAGCCACGCGGACCCTTGTTCGGAATGAACCCGCCACGGACGCTGTAGAACGGACCCTCATGGTCGAACGGCTTGTCGTTCGACCACAGTCTCTTCAACAGCGTCAGGTATTCGTCCGTCCGCTGCCAGGTCGCGAGATGGCTCGCGTGCGAATCTGTAGCGACGTCGTTTTCGGCAATGCCGTCGGCCAGAATCCTTAGAGCCAGACGGCCTCCGCTTGCCACACCGAGCGACGCCAGCTGCCGTGCCGCCACCGCCGGGGCGACGACCCCTGCCCAATGTGTAAGAACAATCTGAAGCGACGACGTCACCGCCGCCGCCTTGGCCGCCAGATCGAAGTTGGTCAAAAGTCCGGCGGAATCATCGATCACGACGCTTTGAAAGCCCGCTTCCTCGACTTGTGCGAGGGCTGCCGCCGATGCGTGCGTATCAAAAAAGAACGGCGCCGCGCCTGCCGCCGAAAGCTCGTTCGAATCGGTACCGGGTACGAAAGTGAACTCGATGGCCATCGCATTTCCTCCTTCGTTCAGGGGTTCCGCCACGGTCGGCGAAAAGATCAAATCCTGCCCCTCCGTGGTTATAGGGAAGCCGTTCAGGGAATGAGCCCGAGCACGATCGCGGACGCGAAGCCGAATGAGAGTGCAAAAGCCGCGTATGCGGCCACCTTGGTCGAGGCGCCCGCGGGCGCCGTCACGCCGCCTGGTCGTCTTGCCGTCCTGCGAGTGTTCTCGGTATGGATGTAAGCCATATCATCCTCCAATATCGGCATTAGTCTATAAAATCAGTAGACTTTGTCGATTGCGAATTTCGCGTGGGATGTGGGAAATGGTTCTCCGGAAGCGGCGCTCAGCGGAAACTTCCTCTACGCCGCCTGGTCCCGGAGACGCTCGACACACATTGCACGGAGGACGACCGCGGTTTCGGCGAAGGTGCTTTGACCGCCGTTGTTGATCTCCGATGCTCGCTCGCCGATGATGTCGGCCACGGTGGCGCGCAAGCGCTCTGGCACAATGTCGAAGCATGTCCGCATGCGCCCGAAAATCGAACTGATCGGAACGTTCTTCTCCTCGAACATCACGGTAGGCTCATCCATGTTCAGGCCCCAGGCTTCATAGGCGTCGAGTGCGTCGGCGAACGCCTGGTGCAGATAGATGGAGGCATGGCCCTCGTGGAGGGCAGGAAGCACACGTGTCATCACCAGTCTCCTCATCAGGTCAAAACACGATATGGACTGCCATCGTCGGCAATTCCGAACAGCGAAAGTCGGCTTAACGCATGTCTTCGCAATTGGTTGTCGCCGACGTACGGGAGCCGGGAACGACCTACCAATGGCCGTGCATACACCAGCCCCAATAAAAGCTTTCGTCATGCTCGGGCAGGCGGTCACGCTCCGCCCTGGAGAGGCTTTCGCCTGTCCAGGCTTGGGGCCGGTTTGTTGTCCTTCGGCACGGGAGAGCCCGGATAGATGTCCAGATATGGCTCAGAAATGTCTGTTTCATCGTCACCTCCTGGTCATGCGAGCACGAGTGGGTGGTAGGCGGTCAGGCATTTAGAAGGCCAGTATGACTCAACCCGGCAGAATGTCAATAATGTCTACGGTTTTTATATACATTAACGCCGCCGGGGCCGGCTGAAGCTCACCAGGCCGTTACAACGGAACCCTTGAAAGTCTGCTCGACGAACGTCGTCACCTCAGGGGAGTCCCTGGGAACGCAGGCCATCGTAAATCTCGTGGGCGGCGGCCTTGGCGTAGCGCTCGTTCCCAAAATCCAGTGTGATACGGATCGATGCGGCGTGACGTTTCGCGAGTGGACTAGGCCCGCCACGCCGATCAGCTACGAACTTGCCATGGCATATGATGCGCCTTCCCCCTTGAGAGATGCTTTCGTGTCCACAGCGCGGACAAAGGTCGAAGAACTCTAGCTTCGTGCCGGGCAAGCCAATTTCGCGAAGCCCGAGAACAGGCGCTTTTTTGGCGCGCGGCAGTTCGCTGCTTCCTCGCTCAAGCGTCATGATCGGCCGGGAATATCGCCAGTAATCCGAGATCAATCGATGCGCACCAATTGCTTGCCTATGTTTTGGCCGCGAAGGAGGCCGATCAAGGCCAAGGGTGCTTGCTCCAGCCCCGTCGCAATCGTTTCCCTGTAAATTCACCACTCCCGAGCGCACCCAGCCCTCGAGATCGGCGATTGCGTGAGGCCAGAGCGAGGCATGATCGGAAACTATGAAGCCTGAAGAAGCGTTCGATTGGCGATGGCCGTGTAGAGATTCGTTATGCCATAGGGACAATCATTGTTGTAGTCGGTAATCATTCCGCAGAGTGCTATCCTGGAGAAGGGATTTCCCAGTTTCAGCACCGCGTTTAGCACCACGCCGCCTACTGTGTCGAAGTAAACATCAATCCCAATCGGGACGGCTTGCGCAAGCTTCTCCGGGAAATCGGCAGCGCGGTGGTCCACGCATTCGTCGAATCCGAGATCGACAACAACATGCCGACACTTTTGCTCTCCACCGGCAATGGATCGACCGCGTAGAATTTGCACTGCGGGATGAATTTTGTGCGTTGCAATATCTGGCGCAATTGCTATCATGAGGTGGTCGGCTACCCACTCCTCCCGGATGCGATGCCGACGTTGAACGCGGTGCACCTCCTCCCGCGCCGTTTTCGAAATCAAGCCCGCTGCCACCTCCTCCCGGCAGCGGGCTTTTTCTTTCAGGATCCAGCATTTTCGCCGCCATGATCTGTCCGATGAACTCGAAAGAGCGCCGAGCGGGCAGCTCCGCTTGGACGAAGGGGGCGCGGAGTGCGCAACCGCGACGATGGTCTCGAGCGCACCTCGTGGGAGGCCGTCGGTCTTAAAGGCGCGTACCGACCGATGATCGAGCAAACGTGTTGAGCGTCTCGTTCCACAACATCCAGCGTTCGGAACTGCCTCCCGATATCGGCTATAAAGCGCCCGATGCACATCCCGCACGAAGCGCTCGTCGGCAAGTGGAGCATGAGCAATGCGATTCATGCGCGCTCGAGCGACAGCGCGAATGCCTTCAACAGCCGGATGGCAACGTCGGTTGCTTTAGCCTGCCAGGCAAGCACGGTCGTGCGCAGGCTTGGCTGGCGTGTCGGCCAGAGGTTCGGCCCTTGCAGACGCGTCCAGGCGGGCGTGCCGGGCCGCTGGGGAACAGCTTCACGCTCGACGCCGAAATCGAGCTGCTCGCGCCAGTCGGCAAGTCCCTGCGTGCGTTCCCCACCGACCCTTGTATAGCCGCGGAATTGCGGCGAGTTGACCATCTCGATCGCACGCTTTTCCGATTCAGGAAGCGCGAAAAAGCATTTCGCCTCGGCAAACAGCGTGTGTATGTCAGCATGGGAGATGCCATGGCCGCCAAGATAGAAGAATCCGATGTCGCGCGCGGCTGATCGCAGATCCGCAAGGAAGGCCATGTGTGCAGAACCACCCTCTTCAAAGCGGTTGAGATCGAGAATTGGCAAGATCCTTGGCATTATACACCTCGTAGCTTCTGAGACCCGCGCGCCACGTATTCCTCATCGTCGTGCGATAGTGCCGTAGTCGCCGTTTGCGACAAAGAAACACACGAGCGCAGACGGAAGGAGAAGGAGACAGTTGCTGTCCAACTCGGCGCGAGAGGGGAATGTTTTTCCTTCCCGCGCCTTTACTTTCTCTCCGATGCGTTGAGACGACTTTCGAGCCACTGGCTGTAGCGCGAACCGCCAAAGCCGAAGACGAAGTAGACCATGGCCGCCACCAGATAGGCTTCGTCATAAAAACCGAGCCAGTTTGGATCGGTTGCGGACGCCTTCGCAGCATTGAGCAGGTCGAAGATGCCGATGACCGCGAGCAAGGAGGTGGCCAGCAGGAAACCGATGGCCAGGTTGACGAGGCCAGGGATAACGACACGAAGCGCCTGCGGCAGCACGACCAACTGCATGGCGCGCCAATAGCCTAATCCGAGCGCTGAGGCCGCTTCCTCCTGTCCGGGCGGGATTGCCTGGAGGCCGCCGCGTACCACCTCGGCCGTATAGGCCGTCCAGAACAGAGCCACCATGATCATCGCCCGCAGGGTCTTGTCCATCGATTGGCCCTCCGGCAGCGCCATCGGCAAGATCAACATGGCGATATAAAGGATGGCGACCATGGGCGTGCCGCGCAGCAATTCGATGTAAATGACCGAAAGCAGGCGCAGTCCGGTCATATCCGAGCGCCGCGCGAGCGCCAGGAGGACCGCCAGCGGCAGGGACGTCGCAAAGCAAACGGTCCAGACTAGCAGCGTGACGGGTAGGCCGCCCCACTGGTTCGATGAAACCGGCGCTCCACCAAGCGCTCCCGCCATCAGCAGCCAGCACAGTACGATGACCGCCGGCCATGCAAACAGCAGTTCGCGCCGCCAGAAACGCGGGATTGCGGTTGCGCCGAGGAGTGCGAGCAGCAGCAAGATAACCAGAGCTGGCCGCCAATGCAGCTCGGGCGGATAAAAGGCGAATAGGAAGAAGCGGAATTTTGCGGCCACGAAAGCCCAGCACGCTCCATCGCGCGCCGCACAATCGGCGGAAGTGCCGCTCCAAGTGGCATCAAGAATCGTCCAGCGCAGCAGCGGCGGCACGATCCACACGAGCAGAGAAACGGTCAGGACCGTGACGATGGCATTGAACGGCGTCCCGAACAGGCCAGTCCTGAGGCGATCCCATATGGGGGCGCGCGCGATGACGAGAGGGGCGCCGACTTCGGCCACAGTCATGCCGGCCGCCCTCCCCTAAGCGCTACGCGCCTGTTGTAGACGTTCATGAGCGCCGACACAGAGAGATTGAGGATGAGGTAGATGACGATGAGGATCAGCAGGGCCTCGAATGCCTGGCCCGTGGTGTTGGCGGTCGTGTTGACGATGCTGACGAGGTCCGGATAGCCTATTGCTACCGCGAGGCTCGAATCCTTGACCAGATCGAGATAGTTGGAGGTCGTCAGCGGCGTAATCACCCGCAGCGCCTGGGGCAGGACGATGAACCGCATAATCTGCCCATCGTGCAGACCCATGGCGCGGGCCGCCTCCCATTGTCCGCGTTTGACCGACTGGATGCCGGCCCGTACGATCTCGGCGATGGAAGCGGAGAATTTCACCACCAGTCCCGTCAGCAGCGCAGCGAATTCGGGCGTGAGGCTGTAGCCGCCGCGGATGTTGAAGCCAGAGAGCGCCGGGACTTCGAGCGAGACGCTGGCTCCGGTGAGTGGGATGCCGAGAGCGACGCCCGCGACCGCGAGAACGCCGGCGAGCAGCCCGGACCGGAGCGTCAGCTTTCCCTGCCGGCGGGCTGTCCATAGGAACGTCGCCCATGCGACGAAGACGAGGCCGGCCACAAGCAGGGTGGGGAAGGACAGACCCTGAAAGATCGGGCCAGGGACGAAGACGCCGCGATTGGTCAAATAGAAGGCGTCCAGCAGCGGGAGCGCCCTGCGTGGTGCGGGAAGCGCCTGAGCCAGCGATATCCAGAAGAAGAGCTGGAGCAGCAAGGGCGTATTGCGCACGATCTCGACATACCAGCGCACAATGCCGGACAGCAGCAGATTGCCAGACAGCCGGGCGATGCCGAGCCCCACGCCAAGGATGGTGGCGAGGATACAGCCCAGAACGGCGACCTTCACCGTGTTGAGAATGCCCACCAGGATGGCGCGCGCATAGATGTCGCCGGCGCGGAAGGCGATCAGACTTTCGCCGATCTCGAAATTCGCGGAGCGCTGGAGAAAGCCGAAGCCGGGAATTACGCCGATACGGCTCATCGTCACCGACGTGTTGTGGCCTAACACGTAAAACAGCGCGACCACAGCGATGATCACCACGACCTGAGTAAAGGGGCGCGGGCCCCACCACATGCTTATTCTGCGGACAGTGCCGGGACCTTTCGGACCCGGCACAACGATGGACGTCATGGTCTTGAAACCGGTAGAAGAGCTTAGCGGAAGGGCGGCGAATAGAGCAGTCCGCCGTTGGTCCAGAGGCTGTTGTAGCCACGTTCCCATCCCAGCGGCTTCAGGTGCTTGTCGAACAGCTCGCCATAGTTGCCGACCGTCTTGATGATGTTGTAGGCGAACTTCGGATCAAGGCCGATCGCCTGGCCTAGCGATGGATCGACACCGAGGAAGCGCTGGATCGCCGGATCTTCCGACTTCAGGAACTCGTCGACATTGGCGCTGGTGATACCCCATTCCTCGGCCTGGATTGTGGCGTTCACCGTCCAGTTAACGATCTCC
The DNA here is from genome assembly GCF_000502375.1 of Mesorhizobium sp. L48C026A00. NCBI lineage: Bacteria > Pseudomonadati > Pseudomonadota > Alphaproteobacteria > Hyphomicrobiales > Phyllobacteriaceae > Mesorhizobium > Mesorhizobium sp. L48C026A00. The sequence continues at coordinate 100,021 of NZ_AYWU01000034.1, forward strand.
AGCCATTGGTCGTCGCCGCCAGCGATCGCGGGAGCCAGCGGCTCCTTGGAAAGGCGCTCTGGCAGGACGATATAGTCGTCCGGCTTCTTGAGCTGGGTCAGCTTGCCCACGAGGTCGGACGAATCTTGCGTGATCGCGTCGACGCGGCCTGATTCCAGCGCATTGAGGAACTCGCCGGTGTCCTCGATCGTCACGGGCGTGAACTTCTTGCCGGTCTTGCGGAAGAAGTCGGCAATGTTGAGCTCGCCCGTCGTGCCGCTCTGGACGCCGATGGTCGCGCCGTCGAGTTCGGCTGCGGTCGTCACGCCGATATCCTTGCGCACCAGGATGCCCTGGCCGTCATAGAAAATGGTTGGCCCGAAATGGAAGCCGAGCTGAAAGGCGCGGGTCACGGTGACGGTGACACCGGACAGCAGCACGTCGAACTCGCCGGCCTGCAACGCCGGCAGACGCTGCTGCGGCGACGAATTCGTGAACTCGACCTTTTCCGGGTCACCGAAAACGGCGATCGCCAGCGCCCGGCCGTAGTCGATGAAGAAGCCCTGCCACTTGCCGTTGCTGTCCGGCGCGAAGAAGCCCGGCGTGGTACCGACGCCGACCTTGATGGTGCCGCGTTCCTTGATCTTGTCGAGCGTCGGACCTGCGAACGTCGCAGTCGAGAAGACGCCGGCGGCAAGGACGAGCGATGTAGCCAGCACCGTCCTCCAACGGGCGCCGGATCGAATTTTGGAAGTCATATTGATTGCTCCTGAGATTGTCGTTGCAGTCGACCCTGAGGCCGGTCGTCCCCCGCCTTGATCGACTACCTCGAACATAACTCTATAAATTCTATAGACTAAGGAATCTTCGTCCATTTTTGCGATGCAATACGAAGCAAATTGCTCATGGATTGTGCAGACTGCCCACGCATTACTGGTCTGGCCAATCTGCCCGACGAATGGACGTGGTCCCGCGCTCGATCCAGTCGTCCGGCAGCGCTTCAATTGTTCTGGCGACTTGTCCTGGAGACGCCAAAGCATCCCGTCGCGGATTCCACGCTCGGCGAGACGAACGGAACTGCGGTAGAGATAGTGAGCACAGCTTCCGCCATGCCCAGCAGCTGTCGCTACCATCGATGCAACCAGGTCGAGATCGAGATCGCCAGCATAGTCCGTGGAGTCACGGTTCGCTGTGAATGCCGAGGCAGATATCCGGCCGCCCGGTGTAAAGATCTTGATCCAGCGTGGTACAGTGGCACATGGATCGTCGCTGATTTCCCTCTCCAGAAGCGCCCGCAGATCATCCTCCAGCCTGAGCGGGTTGATCCTCTAAGCGATGCCGCGGCAACTCCCGCCTCTATCCAGGGCTAGCATCAGGCCCGGACGGTCCGGCGTACCGCACCATCGCGTGAGCTGGAGGCGAAACGACCGGCGCCAACCGAATGTTACGGCCGAGCGCTCTTCGAATGCGTCGAAGGCAGGCTTCCAGATGTGAGCCGTAAGAGAAGACCCAGAAGGGCGTATCGGGCGTACGCCCCTCAAGGAGCAGTCTCAGCCAGCGCTCGCGCGTCTCCTCGGAGAGATCGAAGTTGCCGTAATGCGGCCCGGGATCGGGTTCTTTGCGCTCGACCCTCGCCACCAGCGCCGCAGTCAGCGCCATGTTCGAGATCGGCATGGATCGGAGCGCTATCGACTGTGCCATCACCCCGCAATCCTTTCAGGCGTGACCTCCCGGAGTGCGGTGTCCGTTCGCCGCCAGCCGAGCACGGGCGCGATGGCATGGACGAAGTCATGCATGACCTGCCGATAGTCCCCTTCGGGGAAGTCATAGGGGAGCTCCATCCGGAACTCGTCGACCAGCGGCAGGATGGGGTCGTCGGCCAGTTGGTCGAGGATCTCCTCCGAGGTGCCTATGATGTCGCGCGCAAACAACGTCCGTCGCTCGCCATTGGGCTGCAGCGTTCGCGCGTGGCGGCTTGCGGCATAGGCGCGGTAGCGTTCGCGCGTCTGACGATCGGCGCTGTCAAAGGGAACGATCACGCGGCCAAACCCGATGCGCGGCCGGTGCGCGATATTCCAGTTCCTACAGTAGAGTTGGAGCTGGTTGAGCTGTGCCTCGAAGAAATCATCGGTCTTCTCGCCGGTGGTGACGTTGCCGATCAAAAGATTGAAGCCGTTCTTGGCGGCCCACTCGGCCGAACGCAGCGATCCGCCGCCATACCAAAGGCGCTCGGTCAGGCCGACGGCAACCGGCTGGACGCGTGGGCGGTAATCGCCGAGGGCCGAGGACAAGACCGTTTTGTCGTCCCCGAGCAGGTCGCTGCGCAGGCTTTCAGCTAGGCGCTCCGCGCGGGCATGGGAATAGTCGACACTCGACGGATCGCCATCGAGAAACAGACGGCCGAGAAGTTTCGCATGCGGCGGAGAACCGGCGCTCAAGCCCACATTGAGCCGGCCGCCGGACAGCACGTCGACCATCGCCAGATCCTCCGCCAGCCGGAACGGGTTCTCGTACCCCATCTGGATGACGGCCGATCCAAGTTGGATATCGGTCGTTCTTTGTGTCGCGGCGGCGAGAAAGACGGGCGCGGAAGAGACGCCGCGCTCGAGATGCCTGTGCCTGATCCAGGCGCTGTCGAAACCGAGCGATTCCCCAAATTCGAACAGCTTCAGCGTGTCTTCCAGCCCGGCCAGTGGCCGGTCTTCCGGATAGTTACCAGGAGTCAGGAAGCCGATGTGATCGATCTTGAAGTGTTGAGGCATCACTTGGCCGCTTTCGGGTCGATCTTGGAAGAATGTGACGGGGGCTTCCCCCGCGGTCGCCCCCGTCACGGCCGCATCAAAACTTTGGCAGGCCGGGAGGATTCGTCTCCGACCGCTCCAGGGCTTCCTCGGTGAGATTCCAGCGCGCCAGCGCCTTGCCATAGAGACCATTCTCGATTAGCCCGTTGGTGGCGATCGTCAGCGCATCGACCAGGCCGCTGCCTTTGCGGGTGGCAATGGCAACATCCGATTTCAGCGGCCAGCCGGCGCTCAGCGTGCCGATGCGTTTGATGGTCTTGTCGCGCGCCGCGATGAAGACGAGTTGCGCATGCGGCTGGACAATGACGTCGGCCCGGCCCGCAGTCAGCGCCACCAGACGCGTGGCTTCGTCATCGAAATACTGAAGCTCCAGCGGCTTCAGCCCGGCAGCCACATTCTGCTTGTCCCACTCCAGCAGGATACGCTCCTGATTGGTGCCTGCGCCGACAATAATGCGAAGGCCGGCGGCATCCTTCGGCTCCTCGATGGAGGCGATGCCGCTATCCGATTTGACGAAGAAGCCGTGCAGGCCCTGCCTGTAGCTGGTGAAATCGAACTTCTCCTTGCGCTCTTCCGTCACGCCGACATTCGAGATCACGGCGTCGTATTTGCCAGAGACGAGGCCGAGCGGCCAATCGGCCCAGGCGACGGCAACGAGATCGAGCTGCAGGCCAAGGCTGTCGGCAACCAGTTGCGCATAGTCAGGGTCGGCGCCGACAACAGCCTTGGCGTCGGTGGCGTAGGTGCCGAGCGGCGGGCCGCCAGGACTGACGGCGACCGTCAGATGTCCTGGCTGGACGAATTTGAAGTTCGGGGGAACTGCGCGGATGGCTGCCTCAATCGGCGCGGCCCGGACACGCTCTTTCTGCTCGGGCGAGAAATCGAAACCGGCTTGCGCGGCGGCTGGACCCGTCGCGAAGAGGAGGCCGAGCAGGCTGGCGGCAAATGCAAAGGATGGGATCTTCATTTGTTTTCTCGAATGGTTGAAATTATAGGAACCGGGAGCGGCCTCCGCCCGGTCTGGATCAAGGCCCTCCGGATCAGCTCTTGGGAAGGCCCGCGGGATTGGTCTCGGATTTCGTGATCGCTTCGGAGACGAGATTCCAGCGCTCCAGCGCTTTCGTGTAGTTGCCGTTCGCGATCTGCGCGTTGAGCGCGGCGGTGATTGCGTCTGCGATACCGGACCCCTTGCGCGTTGTGACCGCAATCTGTGCCGTCAGCGGCCAGCCGCCGGAAAAGGTGCCGACAAGCTTGGTCTTGCCATCGCGGGCCTCGTAAGCTCCGAACGCGTTGGGACCGAGATAGGCGTCCGCCCTGCCCGACTGGATGGCAAGTCGCTGCACAACATCGTCATCGTAGTACTGTACTTCGACCGGCTTCAGCCCGGCCTTGACGTTCTGGTCGTTCCAGCGCAGCAAGATCTGCTCCTGGTTAGTGCTGGCCCCGACGATCACCTTGAGGCCAGCGATATCCTTCGGTTCTTTGACCTCGGTGATCGGACTGTCGGACTTGACGTAGATGCCGAGAAGGTCGTCGCGATAGGTGGAGAAGTCGAACTTTTCCTTGCGAAGTTCCGTGACGGTCACGTTCGATATGACCGCATCGTACTTGCCCGACTCCAGCCCGAGCGGCCAATCGGCCCAGGCAACGGGTATGAGATTCAGTTCGAGGCCCAAACTGTCGGCGACAAGTTGCGCGATATCCGGTTCTGACCCGACCGGCGTCTTGGTGTCGCTCGCATACGTACCGAGAGGCAAGCGCCCCGGCGCGGTTGCGACGGTGAATTTGCCTGGCTGGGCAAACTTGAAGACGGCAGAAATGAGTTTGATTGCCTCGTCGTTGCGCTCTGCGCGTACGCGGCCCGCTTGCTCAGGACTGAGATCGGGTTCCTCCGACGACGCCGGGGATGCAAACAGCCCAAGGGTGATGGCGATAGCGCCGAGGGGACGAACGAGGGAACGGATGGAAACGGTCATGTGCGAATTCCTGTCATGTTGCGTTGAGAGTCGCGGTTCCCTTTGGAAGTTGTTTTCTTCCGCGTTTTTTGATCACAGCACCTTGGCGAGGAAAGCCGCGGTACGGGGATGCGTTGGCGCGTTGAAGACCTTGTCGGGCGTGCCAGTTTCCAGCACCTGGCCTTGTTCCATAAAGACGATGGTGTCAGCGACCTCGCGCGCAAAGCCGATCTCGTGAGTGACGATCACCAGAGTGGTGCCGGAGCTGGCGAGTTCCTTGATGACGTCCAGTACCTCGTTGACAAGCTCGGGATCCAGCGCCGAAGTCGGTTCGTCGAACAGCAAAACCTTGGGCTTGAGCGCCAGCGCTCGTGCGATCGCGACCCGTTGCTGCTGGCCGCCTGAAAGCTGGCGCGGATAGGCATGGGCCTTGTCCGAAAGCCCCACGCGCGCCAACAGGTCGTAGGCCAGTTCTTCCGCGTCGGGACGAGGCAGGCCACGCACCGTGACGGGTGCTTCGACGATGTTTTCGAGAACCGTCAAATGCGGAAAAAGGTTGAAGTTCTGGAATACCATGCCGACATCCACCCGACGGCGCAGGATATCCGCTTCCTTCAGCTCATAGAGCGTCTCGCCCTCCTGGCGATAGCCGATCAGCTCGCCATCGACCGAGATGAAGCCGTCATCGACGCGCTCCAGATGGTTGATGGTACGCAGGAGCGTCGACTTGCCGGAGCCCGACTGCCCCAGGATCGCCGTCACGCTGCCGGCCGGCAATGCCAGCGTCACATCGCGCAGAACGCGCAGCTCGCCAAAGCTCTTGGAGACGTTGTGGATATTGAGCTCGCCGCCTTTGACGCCACCTTCCTTCCAGCGGCCGGACACGACCGCAGCCGGGCTAGATGATACCTCTGGCGAAACGGCGGCAGCCGCAGCCGGGCGTGCCCTGACGCGATTGAAAAGCGCGGTGAAGATCGAAGGCGGCGGATTGCGCAGCGCGCCTTTCGCATAATGCCGCTCGATCTGGTGCTGAACGGCCGACAGGACGGTGAGGATGATCAGATACCAGATCGTCGCCACCATCAGCAGCGGGATGACCTCCAGATTGCGCCTGTAGATGACCTGGATGGTATAGAAGAGTTCGGGCAGCGCGAGGATGTAGACCTGCGAGGTGCCCTTGGCCAGCATGATTATTTCGTTGAAGGCGGTGGGCAGGATCGACCGCATGGCCTGCGGCAGGACGATGCGAGAGGCCTGCCGGCGTCGCGGCAGGCCGAGGGCCGCGGCGGCTTCGAGCTGTCCCTGATCGACCGAAAGGATGCCGCCGCGAACGATTTCAGAAGAGAAGGCCGCCGCATGCAGTGTAAGGCCCAGCACCGCGGCGAAGAATGGCGTGATGAGCTGCGTTGTCGACCAGCTGTAGAAGCTGATCTCGGTATAGGGCACCCCGATCCAGATCGTCTCGTAGAGATAGCCGAGATTGTTGAGGATCAGCAGGAGCACGATCAGCGGTATCGAACGGAATATCCAGACATAGGTCCAGGAAACACCGGCAAGCAGCGGCGAACCGGACACGCGGGCCAGTGCCAGCGCGGTGCCGAGGGCAAAACCAAAGATCGTGCCAAGCGCGGTCAGCAGCAGCGTGCGGCCGAGCCCGACGAGCACCGGCTCGGCGAAGAACCACTCGGCAAAGACAGGCCAGCCCCAGCGTTCGTTGGTGAGCGTCGAATGGGCTACCGCAAGGATGATCAGGATCGCCAGGACCGTTCCGAACGTGCGCGCGGGATAACGCGCCGGGACGATCTTGAAATGGGAATAATCACCCTTTGCAACAGGTTTGGCCGGGAACACATCAGGGCGGCCGAAGTCCGTGGTAATCGTCATGAGCGAGCCCTCCGTTGCGGGTGGATCAACCGGTGCGCGCGGCGCTCCGGGCAGCGTGCGTTTCGTCACGACGCGGCAGAAAGCTCTCCACTCTCGATTTGCCGATGAACTTCTCGAAAGGGAGGTGCCGGTAGGTTTCCGGGTCGGCCGTCGTGTCGAACAGAGCCGTGTAGCCATGGCCGAGATAGAGGCCGACGGCTTCCGGCTGACGGAAACCTGTCGTCAGGTAGATGCGCCGGTAGCCCTGCCTTTCTGCCTGCGCCTCAAGTTCGACGAGCACTTTGCGAGCAAGTCCCTGTCGGCGCAGGTCCCGGCGCGTCCATACGCGCTTGAACTCCGCCGTCGTGTCGTCGTACCGCTTGAAGGCGCCACCGCCGATGGTCTCGCCGCCGCGGATGAGGAGGAGGAAGTTCCCGTGCGGCGGAGCGAACGCCTCCGGCGGATAACGGTTCAGTTCGGCTGCGGCACCTTCGCGATCGAAGATGTCGCCGTAGCGGCTGTCGTATTCGAAGATGAGCTCGTCGATCAGCGGCTTTGCACGGTCATCGAGCGGGGTGGTGTAGAGAAAAAAGTCGTCGCTCATGGGCTTGGACCTGCGCTAGGATGCGTTGAGATAAGTTTCAGCCAGCGCTACCCAGTAGGCGGCTGCGGGAGCGATGATTGCGTCGTTGAAGTCGTAGAGCGGGCTATGAAGCGGCGCGCTTTCGCCGTTGCCGACAAAAACGTAGCTGCCCGGCCGCGCCTCGAGCATGAAAGCGAAGTCCTCGCTCGCGGTTCTTGGCCGGAAATCCTCCTCCACGGCAGCGCGCCCGAAGGAGCGCTGCGCCACCTGGCGGGCGAAGCTCGTCTCGGCGGGATGATTGATGACGCTCGGAAAGCCGAGCCGATAGTGGACTTCGGCCGTGGCGCCGAAGCTTTCTGCCTGCGCCCTGGCGAGTGCCGGGATGCGCCGCTGCAGTTCGGCCCGGAGGTCGGGCCGATACGTCCGCACGGTCAGCTTGAGCTCGACGCTGTCGGGGATGACATTGGAGGCCGCTCCGCCGTGGATCGAGCCCACCGTGACGACGGCCATGTCGCGCGGGTCGACATTGCGCGCCACGACGCTCTGAAGCGCCGTCACGATATGGGCTGCCGCCAGGACCGGATCGACAGTGTTGTGCGGTTCGGCGCCGTGCCCGCCTTTGCCGACGACGCGGATGACGGCCTGATCGACGGATGCCATCGCGGCGCCTTCCACGAAACCGAATTGTGCCTCTTGCACACCGGGCCAGTTGTGGAGCCCGAAGACCGCGTCGCAGGGAAAACGCTCGAACAGCCGCTCGGAGATCATCTTCTTCGCGCCTGCTCCGATTTCTTCGGCGGGCTGGAAGATCAGGTTCAAGGTGCCGGCGATAGTGCCACGTTCGGCTAGATAGCGCGCGGCAGCCAGCAGGATCGTCGTGTGGCCGTCATGGCCGCAGGCGTGCATCACGCCGGGATGGACACTGGCATAGGAGAGCCCGGGCCGCTCGTCGATGGGCAAGGCGTCCATGTCGGCGCGGATGCCCAGGGTTTTTCCGTCACCACGCCGCAAGGTACCGATCACGCCGGTTCCTGCCAAGCCGGTGGAGACCTCGTACCCCCAGCCGGCAAGCAAGGATGCCACGCGCGAACTCGTTCGTTCCTCTTTGAAGGCCAGTTCCGGATGGCGATGGAGATCGTGGCGCAGGTCGATGAATTCGTCGACAAAATTGCCGATGCCGGCAATGATCCTGACGGCGTCCTTGACAGAGGCGTGAGTGTTCATGCGCTGCAGCTCGTCATCGGGCGAGCTGACGCAACGCGCCACCATCGCCTTGTTGGGAATAGCGGCTCTCACGGCGTGGGAGACCGAGATGATCGCGCAACGTCTTGCCTGCAAGGACGCGCTCATAACGGCCGCGCGCTTCCAAGATCGGGATGACGTGACGGATGAAATCGTCCAGTCCCTCGGCCACCACCGGGAAGCCGAGTATGAAGCCGTCAGCGGCGCCTTCTTCGATCCAGCGGATGAGTTCGGCGGCAACGTCTTCGCCGGTTCCGATGAAATGCGGCTTCGGCGTCGCAACCTCCAACGCCACTTGCCGCAGCGTCGACCCCTTTGATTTGGCGTCGGCCTTGATCCGGTCGGTGGTCGACCGGAAGCTGTTCTGGCCGATATCGCCCAGCTCCGGGAATGGTTCGTCGAGGGCATACCGGCTGAAGTCGTGATGGTCAAAGAAGCGGCCGAGATAGGCGAGCGCCTCGTCGACGTTCAGCAAGTCGCGGATGGCGGCATATTTTGCCTCGGCCTCCTCGCGCGTGGCGCCGACGATCGGCCCGATGCCGGGGAAGATTTGGACGGCGCCGGCGGAGCGGCCGTGCGCGACCGCGCTTGCCTTGACCTGGTTGCGAAAAGTCCGTGTCGCCTCGAAGGATGGGGCATTGGCGAAGACGGCGTCCGCATATTTGCCGGCGAGTTTTATCCCGTCGTCGGAGGAGCCGGCCTGAAAGATGATCGGCTGGCCCTGGGGAGAACGCTGGATGTTGAGTGGGCCCTCGACCTGGAAGAAGCGCCCCTTGTGATCGAGGCGATGGAGTTTTTCCTTCTCGAAGAACTTTCCCGTCGCACGGTCCCGCGGAAACGCGTCGTCATCCCAGGAGTCCCAGAGGCCCTGGGTAACGCTCAGGTATTCGTCGGCGATCTCGTAACGTAGCGCATGGTCGGGATGCAGCCGGCTGTAGTTCCTGCCGGAGCCCTCGAGCGGAGAGGTGACGACGTTCCAGCCGGCACGCCCGCCGCTGATCAGGTCAAGCGAACCGAACTGGCGAGCGACCGTGAAGGGATCGCTGTAGGAGGTCGAAACAGTGCCGGCGACACCGATCTTCGAGGTGACCGTGGCGAGCGCCGACAGGATAGAGATCGGCTCGAAGCGGTTGAGGAAATGCGGGATCGACTTCTCGTTGATATAGAGGCCGTCGGCGACGAAGGCGAATGCGATGCCTGCAGCTTCGGCTTTGCGCGCGGTGTCGATGTAGAATTGCAGGTTGACGCTGGCGTCGGCGGGACCGCTCGGATGTTTCCAGGCGTTCATATGCCCGCCCGCCCCGTGCAGCATGACGCCGAACCTAATGCTCTTTTCGCTCATGGCATTGCTCCTTCAGGCAGCCGCGCTCTGGTAGGCGCCGACAAGAAGTTCGATCGAGGCGAGGCGCTCGGCGTAGCCGGCGACTGGCGTGTCGATGACGAATTCCTTGACGCCGAAGCGCTGGTGAAGCCGGTCCAGCTCGCGGCGGACGTGGTCGGGCGTCCCGGCGATCACGCTCGGACGGTTCTCCTCGACGCGGTATTCGCTTACGCCTGCCTGCCTCGCAAATTCCGCGGCGGCCTCAAGCGAAGGAAGGTTGACGCTCTGGCCCGTGGCGAGATGAACCTTGAAGACGCGCAGTTCACTCACCTGGCGTTCGGCCGCCTCGGTCGTCTCCGCTACGAAAGCGAAGAGAGCCAGCAGCGGCACGCGGCCGGTGGACTTCTCATAGACTTCGAATGCGCTTTGCACCTTGGCAAGGTCGCCATTGAGGTGGGCGGCAAAGCAGAATTGCCATCCATGGCGGACAGCCAGCGCGGCGCTATTGTCGCTGGCGCCGAGCAGTATGCGTTCCGGCGGAGCGGGCGGTACAGGTGTGGCGGCAACGCCCGCGAGGGGGTGACCCTCAGGAAGCGTACCCACAAGAAAAGAATCGAGTTCGGCAAGCTGATCGGCGAAGTCTCGCTTGACGTCGGCGCCACGTCCGGCCTGGAGCGCCTTGGTCGAAAGCGGCAGCCCGCCAGGAGCCTTACCGACACCGAGGTCGACACGCCCCGGCGCCAGCGCCGACAGCACGTTGAAGACTTCCGCGACCTTGTAAGGCGCATAGTGCTGGAGCATGACGCCACCGGAGCCGATACGGATGTGGCTGGNGTTTGCAAGCAGAGAGGCAACGACCACTTCCGGCGCCGAACTGGCCAGGCCCGGCGAGCTGTGATGCTCGGCAACCCAGTACCGATTGTAGCCAAGTTGTTCGGCTTTCTGCGCCAGCGCGACCGTCCTGCTGAGCGCTTCGGTTGCGTTCGATCCCTCGGGAACGGGACTCTTGTCCAGCAAGCTCAGGAGATATGACATTCTCGACATCCAGACCGCCGCGCCGGATCGCACCAATTAATCGGCCGCTTCATGTTGATAATATCGACAGAATTTATAGACTTAAGAAATCTGATCCCTTTCTACTTTGCTGAAGCGAAAAAATCGGCTTCAAAAGGCAGTCGAATGGCTAAGGAGAAACCCTGGCAGTGCTATCTGGCGGCGGTGTAAGGTACGCGCGATGTGCAACACTGGGTTTCACACGACGCGTCCGGCACAGGTCACGCTCGTGCGCTCTCAGCGAAGGGCCTGGTCGAAACGATCTCGTCAGTATCGGTGACACGTAGGTCGACTCGTTGCTGCCGCGGTCGTCAGTTGGAGCTTCTGCAACATCACAAAAAAGCCGGGCCGATCAGGCCCGGCAAAGTGAAGGTCGAAACCTCCAGAGGGGAACATCGGCCGGCAACAATGGGAGGAAAACTGCCGACCGACGCCACATCAATGCACACGTTCGAGACATTTCGACACGAATGGAATGTCAAAAAATCACACGTTCCGGCAAAAATCTGTTCGGTCGGCATTCACCTGCTATCCACACGTGTCGTGACGCATGTGCCCACTTGGATATCGCACGCGGCTATCAAGCTCGCATCGCACTTGCGAGGAAAACGGCGGCCCCGCACCGGGAAACGGCGGCGCTCACCTGTGAATTGGCCCCGAAGCATGACCCCATCCATCCGAATTTGGGCAAACCCGTTGATTTTTCTGCGCATGTGGGAAAAGCAGAGGGGGCACGGTCGACGCCGACGTGACCCTATCTCGTTGGACACTTTTGCACGATATCAAGAGCATAGCAGCGAATTGCGTGGGGGTCACGCTTCGGAGCGGATTCACAGCTAGGCAGACCGCCGCAGTTTCCACTCTGATCCACCTCATTCATTTTCGAATGAGCGGATACAGCTTGACGGTCTCTCTAGTCTGCCGAGACCAGTCGTCTTTCCATGCTCGGCAGCGGCCTGCTCGTTGCCTCGACGCCTAGCAGCTCTAGTACCTCGTCGCGGAGGCGAATGAAATCTACGCACGACCGGTCGAAGCGCGCCGACGAGGGGACCGGCAGCACGGCTGCAATCCGTCCGGGGTGCGGTTGCATCACCACGACCCGATGTCCGAGGTGCACCGCCTCGTCGACGTCATGCGTGACAAGAACGGCCGTCGTGCCTTCGTGCTGGACGATACGCTTGAGTTCGTCCTGAAGCCTGAGCCGTGTCAATGCGTCGAGCGCGCCCAGAGGCTCATCAAGGAGCAGAAAGCGGGGGCGGTTGACCAGTGCGCGGGCGATCGCGACGCGTTGCGCCATGCCGCCGGAAAGCTGCGCGGGATAAGCCTTGGCGAATTGTTCGAGGCCGACGAGCTCCAGATGCTCTCGGACGGCCTCCTCCTTCTTCGCCCGGCTCGACGGACTCCGTCGAAGCGCAGCAGCCACATTGGCTTCGACGGTCAGCCAGGGAAGCAGGCGGTGGTCTTGGAAGACGATCGAACGGTCGATTCCCGGGCGCTCCACGGGCCGGCCGTCGATCCGGATCTCGCCCTGATAGTCGAGGTCGAGCCCAAGAATGAGCCGCAAGAGCGTGGACTTGCCGCAACCGGAGGCCCCGACGATGCCGAGGAATTCGCCCGGGCTCACCATCAGGTCGATACCCGCAAGAACAAGGACATCTCGCCCGGCAACCCTGAAAGTCTTGTCGACACCGCGAATCTCGAGAGCCGGCGCGACATCGCCGACCAAGGCGGGAGCAGTTACGATCTTGTTCATCGGGTTCTCCGTCGAAGAAGCCAGTTTTCCAGCCAAAGGGCTAAGCTGTTGTAGAAAAGGCCAATCGCGCCAAGCACGATGATCCCGAGGAAGAGGAGGTCTGTCTCGAAGAGCTGGCTTCCTTCGTTCAATCGTCCGCCGATGCCGGGCGTGACGTTCAGGAAGAGCTCGGAACCGAGCGTCGCGAGCCATGCATAGATCAGCGCGGCATGGAGGCCAGTGAAGATCGCCGGGAGCGCGCCCGGAATGGCGACGAGCCGGGCAAAATCCACACGACTGAAAAGCAGCGCATCGGAAAGCTCGCGATAGCTCGCCGGGATGCCGCGCACGCCTTGCCACGTATTGATCACGACGGGCTGGAACGCGGCGACCGCGATGAAGGCGATCTTGCCGGCGTCCGCTCCGCCGAACCAGACCGAGATTAGCGGTACCCAAGCGAAGAGGGCGACCTGGCGCGAGGCGAGCAAGGTAGGGCCGACGACCCGCTCCACGGTGCGTGAAAAGCCGAGGACAAGGCCGAGCAGCAGGCCGGCCGAGGCACCGATCGTGAACCCCGTCAGATTGCGCCTGAGACTTTCCGCGATATCGAAGAGGAGCGTGCCCGTCGTGAACTCGGTTCGGGCCCGATCGAACACCGCGCCCGGCGATGGCACAAAGCGGAGATCGACCCAGCCAAAACGCGTCGACGCCACCCAAAGCAGAAAGACGGCGATAAACGAGATAACGGTCCGCCAATGGCGGCTCGTGGCACTATCGACGATGCGCCGGATGACTTCAGCGGCCATCGCTGGTCTCCAGTTCCCACGGCTGGACGAAGCGCTCGAGCACCTGAAGGACCGCGTTCAGCGCGAGCCCGATCGCGGCGATCACCAGCATGGCGACGATCACCAGCTCAAGCTGGAAGAGCTGCCGTCCCCAGGTCATCAGGTATCCGAGCCCTTCGAACGAGGCGAAAAGCTCGACGATGACGAGGTTCTGCCAGGCCGCCGCCAGCCCCTCGCGAAGGCCGGTGAAGAGCGACGGCAAGGACGCCGGAAGCACGATGATGCCCAGATTCTGGCGCCGGCTGAAATTCAGGACACGGCCGAGCTCGACCAGCGCGGGCGGGATATTGGCTATCCCGCGCGATGTGCCGAGGATAATCGGGATTGCCGCGGACCAGCCGATGCACACATATTTCAGTTCCTCGTCTATGCCGATGAGGAGAATGAGCAGTGGCAGCCAGGCGAGCACATTTACCTGGGTGATCGCGGTCAAGACAGGCCAGACATAGGCGCGAACCTTCGGCAAGAGACCGATCGCCGCGCCGACGGAAAGGCCGAAGACGGCGCCGAACAGGAAGCCGACGAACACCCTCCTGAGACTCTGCACCGTATGGTCCAGAAGCGATCCGTCGCGCAGGAGGTCGAGGAAGGTCGCCCAGACGAGGCTCGGAGCTGGCAGAATTTGCTGCGGCAGCCAGCCATAGCGGGAGGAGAGGGTCCAGGCGAGCAGGAGAGCGAGAGGAAAGGATGCGCCGAGTGCAATGTTGGTGAGGATGGGAGGCACACGCGACGCCGCGTCGCGGGCCGCGAGGGGACGGCCTTCCGAAAGAATGAGGCTCATGGGCTTCCCGTCTCGATATGCGTAGGCGAGCCCTCGGCCTGTCGCGGACGACGGGCCGAGAAGATCGTCAGTTGATTTGCTTCTTGTCGAGCTCACCGAGGCGCGCGACAGCGCCTTTGGCGTCGTAGCTCGACCAGAAATTCTCGAGCTTCAAATCCTTGAGCGCCTGGTTGAGATATTTGGGTTCAAGCCACGCATCGACGTCGACGTCGCCCTTTACGAGGCCATAAGCCTTGGCTCCGGCGACCTGGTCCTTGTAGCGGGCGATGACGAAATCATCGATGAGCGGATTGAGCCGATTGGCGAGCGTGTCCCCATCGAAATCGGTCGCGAAGGTGTCCTTCGGAAAGCCCGACAGGGACCAGCCATCGAACACCTCGTCGCGATTGGCCGGCTCGGTGGCGAAAGCGGTCGCCTTGATGAAGGTGGTCACGACCCGCTGAGTCACCTCCGGATTGGCCTTTTCGAATTCCGTCGTCACCAGGTAAGACGAGTTGCGGCCGAGCGTCGGATCATCGCCCTTGGTCGAGTAGACGATCTTCACGATGCCCTTCTTGGCGAGCGCCAGATATTCCGGCCCGCCGAACACCGCGTCGACATTGCCTGACGTCAGGGCCGGAACGGCCGCGTTGGTGTCGAGATTGATGAAACGGACATCCTTCTCGGTGAGGCCATGCACGGCGAGCACGCGGTCTGTGGCCAACTGGAGATTGGTACCCTTGAAGAGCGCCACCTTCTTGCCTTTCACATCCTCGATCGACTTGATTTCGCTGGCCGCCGGCACGGCGAGATAGATCGGCTGGTGCCGGCCTGTGGCGAACAGAAATTTATGATCGAGGCCACGCGAGCGGCCGACGATGGCCGGCAGATCACCGAGCAGGAAAAAGTCGAGCTGACCGGCCGCCACCGACTCATTGAGGGCGGGACCAGCGCCGCGGAAGTAGGTCCAGGTGACCTTGATATTCTTGTCGTTGGCGAATTCCTTCTCGATCCACTCGCGGGCGCGGGCATAGGAGGTCGCGTCGCCCTGCGAATACTGGCGGTTGTCCAAGCCGACGCCCGGATAGCCGAAGCGAATGGTCAGTTCCTCGGCCGATGCGGATGCGAGCGAGGCCAAAAGGGCGGCTATGGTCGCGGCGATACGCAGTTTCATGATCGTGATTCCTTTGTCGTGGGTTCAGGCAGCCTTGGCCGTCGCGGGCTTCGCGACCTTGACTCGGGTGACGCTGCGGCGGCCGTCGACGCTGACTGGAACATCGCCATCGACCGTGGCGCGCCGCACGACACGGTGCTGATCGCCATAGTCATTGACCGCGTAGTGCTGCGTGGCGCGGTTGTCCCAAATCGCCACGTCGCCGGCCTTCCAACGCCAGCGCACGGTGTTTTCCGGCGCGGTGACGTAGGATTGGAAAACCTCGTAGAGCCGTTGCGAATCACTCTTCGAGAGGCCGACCAGGCGCTGAACGAAGTTGCCAAGAAGCAGGGTGCGCTCGCTGGTCTCCGGATGCACCCTGACCACCGGGTGCTCCGTCTCGTAGATCGTGCCGGTGAAGACTTCGTCGAAGTGCTTCCTCTCCTCGGCGGTCGCGCGCGGTCGAACTGCGGCGTAGTCATAGACGTTGCTATGTACGGCCCAGAGCGTGTCGGCGAGACGCTGCAACTCGGTCGGCAGGCTGTCGTAGGCCGCAGCGGTGTTCGACCAGATCGTGTCGCCGCCTGCCGCCGGGATGACGACGCCACGCAGAATGGAGAATTTCGGATAGGCATCCACGAAGGTGACGTCGGTGTGCCATTGATCGGCGCGGCCGCCGCCGCGACTGGAATCGAGATCCAGGATGGACGCCGTTCCCTTGATGGCGCCGACGGTCGGATGGGGGACGAGATCACCGAGGCGCTGGGCAAAGCTTTCCTGCTCGGCATCATCGAGATGCGCCTGATCGCGGAAGAAGACGACCTTGTGCCGCAACAGGATCTGGTTGATCGCAGTGACTGTCTGCGCAGGCAGATCGCCGGCAAGGCGGACGTTTTTGATCTCAGCACCGACACGGCCGGTAAGCGGGATGACATCGGTGTCCGGGATGATCTGATCGACGAGGGTGGGCTTAGTCATGAAAGTCTCCAATCTGTTGAACGGCACGCTGCTTGCAACGCTCCGCCGTGCACCGGCCGCGCAGCGATCGGCGGATGGGATTTGGTGACGTGGGTAACCCGCCGTCATAGGTAATGGCGGGCTGTCTTGCTCGGCAGCCGAAATCGCTAATTGCGATTTGGCCAATCAGGTAAGGGCCCGCCAGGACGCAGCGGGCAATGACGAGTTCTCATCCAAGACTAAATTCTATAAATTCCATAGAAATAGACGTTTAAAGTTCTGCGTCTGGGGGGAAAAGACTTCCGCTGAAGCTCGTTCCCAGAGCCATTCGCTGGCCCGATGTTTCGACGCCAGCGGACGCGACCCTGATCCTGGTCGATAACGGTTCCGCAGATCGAACCTTGGAGGTAATGGAAGCGATCCAACGCGCGAGTCCAGACAGGGTGTTCCTCGCACACGAAACCGAGCGCGGCTACGTCCCACCCCGGCATCGCGGTGTTCTCGTCGCCAGTGAACGCGCAGCGCGCGAGGTGTTATTCTGCAGGCGGATGCCGATACGCTTTATGACCCTGCCTATGTTTCAGCGATGAGGAAGGCTGCTAGGGCCGCCCCCGGGGCCATGATTGAGGGGGTAGCACATACGGCAAATGAGTTCATCGCCGCCCACCCCGGCTATTACCGACTTGCCGACGCGGCGGATCGCGCGGCCGACCAATTCAGTGTAACCGAGGCCGACGAAGTCATCATCGATGATAAGGTCGCCGGCTACCGACTTTCGGATTACCTGGCTTGGAGCGGCCACCGTCGCGAGTACGACCGCCAGGGCGACGAAACCCACACGGAAACGTCGAGGCTCTATTTACCAGGCAAGATGCAGGGCGCAGATCGCGTACGCGCCGGTGGTGCTCTCGCTTTCCCCTCCCGGCGCAAGATCGATCTGGATCCGCTGCTTTATTTCGCAGCAGCCGGGTTTCCGCGGGAAGAAAGCTGGCGCCGGCGGTGGCAAACCGCTCAAGGCAGCGATGTAAAGCTTGACGACTTCGAGCGGGCGGATGCCGGACAACGCTTCGAGGAGGCCGTTTTCGTCCGACAGGCCCACAGCCTAGTCCTATTCGGCTTGATAGCCGCGGACGAGGACCCCGGGCGACAAGCGCGTCGCGCTGAACTCACCGCACTAAAGGACCAGCAGTGGCTAGCGGGCGTCGCCGAGGACCTCATCGCGGAGATCGAGCGGCGCAAGCAGATCGATGCTTTGGAGAACGCGCTCAAAACACAACCTCCACCGCGATCACCAAGCTCAACACAACGCTCTCGCAAGGGCTGATCACCGATCGGCTGCGCGCTCGCTTTGCCCAGGAAATAAACGACCTCAAGCTGGCCGGGCTCGCGATCGAGCAGACCAAGTCCAATCTGGGTGTCGCCCGCAATTCAGCTTGGCGCTGGAGTACCAGAAGACGGCCGATACCTCACCTTTCAGCGACGCAATCCGGGCCTTTGCCGTCTGCTCGCGCGCTTTCAGGCCGGCTACGACCTTTGCACCACGACCGGAGACATTGAAGATACGCGCGATCTCTTGGATTTCCTGATAGGTCAGTTGCATCGAAAACTTCGGCGGTTCGCCGGTGGCCTGCTTGCCCTTGAGATGGCAATCGGCGGGCGCCGTATAAACCGGAATACCCAGTTCCTCGAACTGTTCGACCTTTGCCACCACGCCTTCCGAACTGATCTGCCATTGGAACTGCGTCGTGATGAAATCAGGCTTCGTTGCCAGGATTCCCTCGAAACTAGGATCGAGTTCGGCAATGCGGGGAACGCGCGCGTCCACCTCCTCGAACCCCTCGAGCACCGGCCCGATCCAAAGGGCGGTGCCCACCACCTTGTCGCCGAGGCCTAGAAGGTAGAACACTTCCGCCCGAATTCTGTCCATCCGCGACGGCGCGCTCTGGCGCCTTGTCAAAGATGAGCGTGCGGCCGCAGTTCTCGATCGTCAACGGATAGTGCGTTTCCTGGGCGAACCCCGCCGAAGGATACAGAGTCGAAGCGACAAATGCCGCTGAAATGTATGATGCAAGACTGTATTTCACGTAAGAGCCTTTGTAACCGTCAGCGAGTGAATTCTGGTTGTCCTGGCGCTGTGCCGATAGGACGTGAAGCAACGAGAATGAAGCGACGGTAGAACAGGGTCCGAAGCCTGTTCCTCAGGTCCGCGGTCTTCCGTTGAGCGATGGCGATCGACCGGTGCGAGGGAAGCCCCACGTTTTCGAAGCCTGCAGCTTGCACCAGGGGCTGAAGGCGTTCCGCCGTCAGACCCTCGCAGAAGGGCAGACGTGTCATGACGTCAGCATGCTTCTCGCTCATGGCACCGTCATAATATGGATCGTGGCCGATGAAGTGCTCTATCCACCGGACGGCCAGCGAAGCCAGCCGTCCGACGCGCGTCGGTTTCGTCCAGTCACCGTCGAAGACGAGCAGCTTTCCGCCCGGTTTCAGCACCCGGAACCAGTCGGCGAGCGCCTGTTCGGGCTCCGTCAGCGTCCAGACGAGATGCCGGCAGATAACCGCGTCATAGCTGTCGTCGGGTTCCATGGTGCGCTCGGCATCGGCGAGAACGAAACGTACCCGCGCGTTGCCGGCGTGCTTCGCACGGGCCACGCCGAGCATGGCTTCCGAGAAGTCGAGCGCCGTCACTTCGTGGTCCAGCGAGAGCAGGACATTCGTCACCTCGCCTGTGCCGCAGGCGAGTTCCAGCACCTTCTGCGGGCCCGGCCCGATCGCAGAGTCTACCGCCGCCGCCCAGGCGTCCAATTCCGGGCCCGGCGGAATGCGGTGACCGAACGCGAGATCAAACGTCGCTGAACGCTTTGACCAGTATTCGCGAATATCTTCCTTCAGGTGATAGTTGCGCATCTCCATCGCGTCAGGCTCCCACGGCGGCACGCCTTGCCGAACGGACGACATCGGACCGTGCCTGCGGACGCCGCGCCCGAAAACGGATATGGCAGACGCCGTCGCAATCCTGTTCGATCTCGACATCCACGCCGAACACGTCCCGGACACGGTCCTCGGTCAGCACCTCCTGGGGCGGGCCGAGCGCCACCAGCCGGCCACCCTGCATGACTGCGATCCGGTCGCAGAACATGGCGGCGTGGTTCAGATCGTGGAGCGCCGCGACCACCGTCAGGTCCTGGCGCTGGACCAGATCGAGAAGACGGATCTGGTGACCGATGTCGAGATGATTGGTCGGTTCATCGAGCAGAAGGATCTTCGGCTCCTGTGCAAGCGCGCGGGCGATGTGCAGGCGCTGTCGTTCGCCGCCGGAAAGCGTGTGCCAGAGCCTGCCGGCGAGATGCGCCATGTCGACGTTTTCAAGCGCCGCATCGACGATGTGACAATCTTGCGACGACCATGGCGACAACGGTCCGAGATAGGAGGTACGACCGAGTTCGACCGCCTGCCGCGCCGTGATCCGTTCCCCGGTTTCCGCCTGTTGCTCGACCAGTGCAAGACGTTGCGCAATGACACGCCGGCAAAGAGCCCCGATCGGCGCGCCCTCCAGGAGGACCTCGCCCGACTTCGGTTTGCGGATGCCGGCAAGCAACGACATCAGGCTCGTCTTGCCGGAACCGTTCGGACCGACGATTCCGAGAAACTCGCCGGCCTCCACGGTCAGCGAGACATTCCTGAGTATCTCCATTCCACCGGCGGACCACCAGACGTTTCTGGCCGAGAGCGTCATGCGCGGCCCCTCCTTTGTCCGAGAATGAGTGCGAAGGCGGGAGCGCCGACGAGCGCGGTGATCACGCCGATCGGCAGCACCTGGCCGGGAATCAGCGTCCGCGACAGAATATCCGCAACGATCATGAAGACGGCTCCGATCAGCGCGGCTGCGGGAAGCAAGACGCCGTGGCGGACGCCGACGAGCATGCGCGCCGCATGGGGGATGACCAGACCGACGAAGCCAATCGAACCGACGATGGAGACCATGACGGCGGTCATCATCGCCGAGACGCCGACCAAAGCCAGATAGGTGCGCCTGACCGAGATGCCGAGCGAAGCGGCCGATTCCGAGCCGAACGTGAAGGCATCCAGAGCGCGCGCATGCCAGAGGCAGACGACGAGGCCGACGAGCGCGGCCGGTACAGCCAGCCAGGCATCCGGCCAGCGCACGCCGGAGAGGTTTCCGATCAGCCAGAACATGATGCCGCGGGCTTGTTCCGCCGTCGCCGCCTTGGTGACGATAAACGAGGTGAGCGCATTGAAGAGCTGCGAGCCGGCCACGCCCGCGAGAATGATCGTCGCCGTGCCGCGCCCTGCCTTCACCGCCAGCACGCTGACCAGCACGAAGGCGATGATCGCACCGAGGAAGGCGCCGAGTGGCAACGTCAGCATGCCGGCTCCGAACCCGAGGATCGCAACGCTGACAGCACCCGTCGAGGCGCCGGCGGAGATGCCGAGAGTGTAAGGGTCGGCCAGCGGATTGCGCAGCAGCGATTGCAGCACGGCGCCGGACAGTGCAAGTGCGGCACCGCAGGCGGCGGCGACAACCGCCCTGCTGAGGCGATAGCTCCAGATGATGCCTTCGTCGATCGGCTCCAAAGGATAGCCTGCATTCCAAAGCCGGTTTGCTACCGTCTGTGCCACGGTTGAGAACGGAACGGCCGTCTCGCCGATCGCCGCTCCCATCCAGAGGGCCGTCAGCAGGATGGCGAGCGCGGCGAAAGCCGCGCCTGTTCGTCCGATCGATGTCAGCGTCAGGCTCATTTGGCGAGGCCCGCTTTGGCGATAGCATCGGCCAGCGCCTCAATGCCCTCAATCGTGCGGATCGTGGGGTTCATGGCCTGTGCGTCCATGTCGAAGACATGGCCATCCTTCACCGCCGGCATCAGGGTCGTAACAGGATCGCTCTTCAGGAACTCGAGCTTGGCCTCAAGGCTGTCGAGCGGATAGCGGCGGCGCCCCATCGAGCCTGCAACGATCATCGTCGGATCAGCCTTGGCGATCGTTTCCCAGCCCACCGTCGGCCATTCGTCGTCGGCCTTGATGATGTTTTCGATACCGAGTGCCGACATGATGTAGCCCGGCGCGCCATTCTTCCCCGCGACATACGGATCGGCATCGGCGGCACTCGAGAACCAGAAGACGGCCGAAAGCTTGCCCTCGGCTGACGCGCCCTTGGCACGGGCCGCTTCTTCACGTTCCTTCAGGTCGGCGACCACCTCTTCGCCCTTGTCCTGGACGTTGTAGATTTGCGCCAGTTCGCGGATCTCCTTATAGACGAGATCCATGGTGAAGACCTGGTGGCGCACGCCGTCGCTTGCCGCAGAGTTCTCCTTGCCGACGCAATCGGACGGCGAAGTGTAGACCGGAATACCCAGTTCCTCGAACTGCTCCGGCTTGGCCACCACGCCCTCCGGACCGACCTGCCACTGGAACTGGACGGCGATGATGTCCGGCTTCTTGGCGAGCACGCTCTCGAAGCTCGGATCGTTGTCTGCCAGACGGTCGATCTTGGAATTGACCTCCTCGTAGTCCTTCAAGACCGGGCCGACCCAGAGCGCGGTACCCACGACTCTGTCAGCGAGGCCCAGCAGATAGAGGATTTCGGTGCTGCTCTGGCCGATCGAGACGGTTTGCCCCGGCGCCTTCTGGAAGGTGATCTGGTGGCCGCAGTTTTCCAGCGTCAGCGGATAGGTGGTTTCGGCAGCTTGGGCCTGGGCGGCAAAGGTAGCTGGCGCGAAAGAAGCGACAAGGAGAGCCGCACGCAGCGGCGTCTTGAAAAACGATGTCATGGACTATCCCCGAATACGGATTGGAAGCCGCGCGAGTCGTGACGATCGGAAGGACGGTCAGGCCGTCCGCACGATCGAACAATCGACAGGTTTCGGGAAAGGCAGCGTCGGTCCACGCCGCGAGGCGCTGGTGATCTTCATTTCATGCTCCTGTTCCGGGCTTCCCCGCCCGTGACGATGGATCGATATGTGACGGCAGGTCTCCTGGCTCGCGAATATCCGCCGTCCATCTTCCTCCCGCACGACATGGTGCAGTGGCATGACGCATTCGGCCACGACAATTGGGCGTTTCCAACGTTTACCTCGCGCTCGTATCTTGGAACTGCTTGTTGGTCGACCGAATCGGCATTGCTTTCTTAGCGCGCTCCGCAAATAAGGCAGCACAAAGCACCGTGAAGTGGCACATGGCACACCATCGGCCACTCAAAATCATTGCGGCATAGACCAGTGGCTGGTCGGGCATGGCGATGGCCGTCAGGCCCAGCATTATCGGTGCATTGCGTGCCGCCGTGGTCATGGTCAGCAATGCATGCTCCGGATACGAAGCCCGGTGATCTTCGAGACGACTTCCCCGACGACGAATGTGGCGACGAAGAACAGGAAGATCGCCGCCAGCATGATTGCAAAGATGGAGGCATGTTCGATCATGACACCGATATTGCGAGCGAATATCTCCATTATGAGAAGCGCGATCACGAAGGGGATCGCAACGCCCACCCATGCGAGCAACCGGGAGAAGAGTGCCGGCAGTAGGACGGCTTTCAAGATCTGATGAAGCACAATGGCGGTCGCAAACGGGGCGAGGAACCATTGAAGTAGCGTATCCTCGTTCGCGCTGGCGCCGACCGGTGCGACGCCCTCCGCGAAGAGGTAACGGTAGACTGGATAGAGCAGGAGCTGCGTGATCATGTTGATCGGCAGCAGCACGGCACCGAGCGCCGTGTTTCCCTTGGCAAGGCGGGTGAAGCCGAGGAACCAGTCGGTACAGGGCGCCATGAAATAGATGACCAGCCCGGTGAAGAAAAGCGGCTGCCCGGACAGGAACAGGGATGCGATCACAAATCCGATTGCAGGCACGAAAACGAAGTTCGATATCCAGGCGATCGAGAGAAAGCGGATATTCGACCGGCCCTTGCGCAGCGTCTCGAACCGAACCTCGAGGATCAGAAGGCCGACGAGCAGCAGCACTGTATAGTCGACCTAACCGCCAAGGACCTCGCCGGTCGTCGGAGAGATGCGCCCGAGCATTGCGCCGGTGAAGATCGACGCCACCAGAAGGATGGTGACGCCAAACCCCGCAGGGAAGCGGCGCATTGCCCGACCGATGCCTTTCTTGTGAATGGTTTCGGTCGATGTCGGACCCGCCCCTCCGGCAATCCTGGTCATGCTGCCTGTCTTTCCCAGCTTGGAAATGGATCCGGGAGGTCGCGCCACCGCCCAGGTGAAAAGTCCTTTTCCTCGACGAGGCAGGCATCCAGCTCCGCACGGATTTGCTGCTCGTCCATCGGGTCGCAGCCGATGAACACGATCTCCTGCCGACGGTCGCCCCAGATCGGGTCGAGATGGGGCTTCATGCTGGCCTTCCATTCAGGATGGTCCGGCCACTGGTGCTTCGGCACCGAGGCCCACCACAGGCCGCGCTTGCCGGTGCGAATGAGCGCGCCGGC
Organism: Mesorhizobium sp. L48C026A00; assembly: GCF_000502375.1. Taxonomy (NCBI): domain Bacteria; kingdom Pseudomonadati; phylum Pseudomonadota; class Alphaproteobacteria; order Hyphomicrobiales; family Phyllobacteriaceae; genus Mesorhizobium; species Mesorhizobium sp. L48C026A00. The sequence continues at coordinate 123,721 of NZ_AYWU01000034.1, forward strand.
CTGGCTGATTTCGCCGACATAGTGCGGACGTGTGGCCAGCCAGAAGAAACCTTTCGCGCGCACGACGCCAGGCCATGACTTATTGACAAAGGCTTTGAGTTTCATCGGGTCAAACGGCCGCCGCTCGCGATAGACGAAAGACCGGATGCCGTATTCCTCGGTCTCGGGAACGTGGTCCTTGAAGCCGTTCAGTTCCTTGAACCAGAGCGGGTGCTGCTCGGCCTTCTCGAAATCGAACCGGCCGGTGTTGAGAACCCTGTCGAGCGGCACCTGCGCGAAGTCGACTTCGATCAGCTCCGCATCCGGATTGAGCGAGCGGACGATCTTGCGGGCAAGGTCGAGATCGTGCGGCTCGGCGTCCGAGACCTTGTTCATCACGACGACGTCGGCGAACTCGATCTGCTCGACCAGCAGGTCGACCAGGGCGCGGTCGTCGCCCTCTCCGGCCGTCTCGCCGCGGTCGCGCAGAAAGTCCTGCGAGGAATAGTCCTTCAAAAGGTTGGCCGCATCGACGACCGTCACCATCGTATCGAGGCGGGAGACGTCCGACAGGCTTTCGCCGTTGTCGTCGCGGAAATCGAAGGTGGTGGCGACCGGCAGCGGCTCGGCGATGCCAGTGCCCTCGATCAGCAGATAGTCGAAGCGACCTTCCTGGGAGAGGCGACGCACTTCGTTCAGGAGGTCGTCGCGCAACGTGCAGCAAATGCAGCCATTGGTCATTTCGACCAGCTTCTCATCCGTCCGGGAGAGATTCGCGCCACCATCGCGCACGAGCGAGGCATCGATGTTGACCTCGCTCATGTCGTTGACGATGACGGCGACACGGCGACCTTCTCGGTTGTTGAGGACGTGGTTCAAAAGAGTAGTTTTCCCGGCGCCGAGAAAACCGGAGAGCACGGTGACGGGAAGACGGTTTTGAGGTTTGGCTGTGTCGAGCATGGCGGCGTCTTGGACTGACGGACGTATGGAAGGAGCGCGCCCGGCCTGTGTGGCGCGGGCGCAAACGAGAGCGAAAGACGCTGCGGTCAGTGCGCCATCATCTCGCTCACGATCTCCTTCGCGTTCAGGGAGGATGGATAGTAGGTCGGCCAGTTCGTCACTTCCTCCAGCAGGGCCGCACGATCGTTGCCCCAGTAGAGGTGATAGTGGTCGGCTGCCTCGGGCGCGATCTTGTGGTCGCTCAACTGGATGTATTCTGGCGCTGCTGCGTCACCTTCGGTCTTCTTGAAGATGAAGCGAACGCCACGATTGCCCTTCTTGTAGGTCAGGATCTCATGGCCATCGCTGACATAGCGGGCTTCGAGCGGCTTCCCGCCCTCGAAGAAGGTTACCGTGTCGCCATCGATTTTGATCCGCTCGACGTTGGTCCGATAGCCGATTTCGTAATAGGCGCGATACTCGTCGGCGCTCTGGTCGCCGCCCTCTGCCTTGTGCGCCATGACCGGATCGAGTGTCCCATCCTGCAGATAGGGATAGACCGACTGCCATTCCCCGGCCCAGTCCGACAGGGCGCGGTCCTTCACCTGCCCGTCCTCAAAGTAGCCCTTATAGATCTGCTGGACCGCCGGATCGTGGCTATGTGCGTGATCTTTCTCAGCTTCTTGATCGTGGACCTTGCCGCTTCCGCCGACGGCCACGATGTTGTAGGGCTTGCCTTCGACGGCGATCTCGCCTGCCTTGGCGAAGGTAGCAGCATCGACTAGGTGCAGGACGCCCTTCAGCGGATCGGTGACAACGACTTTGTCGCCGGCGACTGCGACACGCGGACGAGGATCGTTCCAGTGACCCTCCATCGAGTATGGACCGGTCAGCTTGAGCGACTGGGTGATCGTGCCGGACACCACATCGAGCTGGTGCAACTGGCCGTCCTCGGTAAAGACATAAGCGAACTTCGCCCGGATCGGATCGACGGCGAAATGCACGCGGCGCGTCGGCAGCTCGATCAGGCGGAAAGCGTCACTTTTAGCTGTCGGGTCGATCAGCACCACCTTGTCGGGGCCGTAATTGCCGAGGAAATATTGCAGTCCGCGACCACCGATCAGCGTCGTGGACTTGCCGTCCGGCAGACTGTCCGCATAAGGTAGATGCTGGATCTCCGGCGCTCCGTCCCCATGCGTGACGACGAGCAGACCCGTTGCACAGGCGAAGGCCAGAATATTGCCCGACGAGGCCTCGCCATGGAGGTCAGGGCAGGCGGCAGTCTCGTCGACCTGATTGCCGGTGGCGTCAACGGTCCCGATACCGACCGGGAGCTCGTCCGGCTTTTCCTTGTTCGGCACCGACAACAGCACATGCGAGCCATAGGCGACTGCGACGCCGTGCTGCGGCGCGGCGGTCTTCACTTCCCTGAACTCGGACTTCCCCTCCAGCGCTGCCTTCTCCGAAATGATCCTGCCGACACCTTCACCGTCGAAGAAAGCGGCGAACACGCCGTCATGCTCAACGAAGTGCGAGGGCTTCTCACCTGCAATCTCGGTGCCCGTCAGCTTCGGCGCCTCGACGTCGATGTCGCCGTGGTCACCATGGTCATCGAAGGAGATGCCGCTCGAGATCGACGTGACGCTGCCAGCATCGCCCTGCACCGCGAACACGGTGCGGCCGCTCGTGCTACGGTAGAGCGATGCGGGACCCTTGAGCGCAAAAGTATCGAGCACCTCGCCCTTGACGGCATCTATGACGGTCACCTTCGGCTGTTCGCGGTCGGTGACGAAAAGACGCCATGCGGTGACGTCCTCCGCATGGGCAGTTCCTGCCGACATTGAAAGGACCAGAGCGACTGCCGTGGCTGACGCGAACTTCAACTTCATCTTTCTCTCCTTAATGTTATTACATAACCGAGTTGATCCGAAGAAAAAGGCGGATTTGCTCCGCCTTTTCCAATCGCGCGCAAGCGCTCAGCTTCCGAGGATGGCGCCTTTGATCGTCCTCACATTGTGCTTGATCATGTCGATGTAGGTCGGTGCCGGTCCGCTCTCGTCCGACAGCGCATCGGAATAGAGTTCACCGCCAACCTTCAGGCCAGTCTCGCTGGCGATCTGCTCGGCCAGGCGTGGATTGGTGATGTTCTCGACGAAAATCGCCGAAGCCTTGTCTTCCCTGATCTGCTTGATGAGTGCGGCGACGTCGGCGGCTGAGGCTTCCGATTCCGTCGACACACCTTCGGGCGCGAGGAACTTGATGCCGTATTCATGCTCGAAATAGCCGAAGGCATCGTGCGAGGTGATCACGACCCGCTTGCCTTCGGGGATATCGGCCACGGCCGCCTTGATCTCCGTCTCCAGTGCCTCGAGCTTCTCGCCATAGGCCTCGGCATTGGCCCTGTAAGTGTCGCAGCCGGCCGCGTCGGCCGTGCAGAAGGCATCGGCGATGTTCTTCACATAGACCTCGGCATTATGGACCGATTGCCAAGCATGCGGATCATATTCGCCATGATGGTGATGGCCATGACCTTTCTCATGGCCGTGATCGTGCCCTTCTTTTTGCCTCCTCGGCGGCGTGGTCGTGGCCCTCTTCGCCCTCCTTGGCTTCCTCGCCGCCGTGATGGTGTTCTTCCTCGGCGTTACGCAACACCTCGCCGCCCTTGGTCAGTTCCACGACCGGCGCCTTGGTGCCGCTCGCCTCGACGAGACGCTGCAAAAAACCCTCGAACTGGAGGCCGTTGACCAGCACCACGTCGGCGGCGCCGACGGCGGCGGCATCTGCCGGCTTGGGTGAGTAGACATGAGCCTTCGCGAGACAAGTCGGCGGCGACCGCGTCGACATCACCACGCTGGTGGGACCGAACGGCGACTGATGATCGAGAAGCTGGCGATGACCTTCAGATTCTCGGCCGAGGCGGTGGCAAGTCCGGCGGGAAACGATGTTATGACGCTCACGGCGGCGGCAAGCTTCAGCATTCTGGACATTCGATCGACTCCTTTGTTCAGGCGGTGCGGTGGGATGAGTGCCGGACGCGCGTGGCGAGAACGCCACGCGTGCCGGCAAAAATGGAAAGCAGATAGACCACACCCGCCGACAGGATGATCGCCGGCCCCGAGGGCAGCGAGGCGTGGTAGGAAAGGAGTAGGCCGGAGATGCAGGAGGCGGCGCCGATCACGACCGCCAGCAGGCACATGGGCTCGACGCGCGAGGTCCAGAAGCGCGCGGCCGCGGCCGGCAACATCATCAGGCCGACCGACAGCAGCGTGCGAGCGCCTGGAAGCCGCCGACGAGGTTCAGCACGACCAGTCCCAGAAAGATGAAATGGACCGGCGGTCCGAGACGCGAGACCGAGCGCAGGAACAGCGGATCAAGGCATTCCGCGACCAGACCGCGCCAGAAGATCGCAAGGGCCGCCAAAGTCACAACCGTGATCGTGCCGATCAGGCTCAATGCATCGTTGTTCAGGGCCAACACCGTGCCGAACAGCACGTGCATCAAATCGACATTCGAGCCGCGCAGCAATACGATCAGTACGCCAAGCGCCAGCGAGATCAGATAGAAGGCGGCCATCGAGGCATCCTCCTTCTGTATCGTCAGGCGGGATACGGCACCGGCACCGAGCGCCACGATGACGCCGGCGGCCAGTCCGCCAAGCGTCATCGGAACGATTTGCAGGCCATAAAGCAGGAAACCGGTGGCTGCGCCGGGCAGGATCGCGTGGGCCATGGCGTCCCCGGTAAGGCTCATGCGCCGAAGCATCAGGAACACACCGACCGGGCAGGCGCTGACCGACAGCATCAACGCTCCAGCGAGTGCCCGCTGCATGAAGGCGAACTCAACGAACGGTGCGATCAGGTAGTCATAGACGGCAAGCATCAGGCCGCGCCTCTGTGACCGGCATTGCCCGCTTGCGCCGGCTGCTCGACGGGACCGGGGTGCGGCAGATCGTGATGACCATGCGCAAGATGATGATCGTGGGCATGCGCGTCGCTGGGGACATGTTCTTCGGGCGCGCACCATGGCGCATCCTCATCCCATGCCTCGTGGAACTCCCACGCGCGCAGTAGATTCTCGGGTGCGAGCGTTTTTCGTGCGTCGCCCCAGGCCACGGGACGGCGGGCCAAGAGCAAGGCGTCCGGAAAATGCTGCCGCACGAGATCGAGATCGTGGACAACGACCATGATGGTGCGCTGTTCTCCCTGCCAGCGCTTGATGAGATCGATCAGGTCGGACACGGTTCGCGCATCTATTGCGTTGAACGGCTCATCGAGCAGGATGAGGTCCGCATCCTGCACCAGCACGCGCGCGAACAGCGCGCGCTGCAACTGCCCGCCCGACAGCGTGTCGATCGGCCGCCTCTCGAAACCTTCCATTCCGACCGCCGACAGCGCCTGCGAGACCGCTTCACGGTCCTCCGGACGATAGCGGCCGAGAAGACCGCGCCGTGGCCACAGGCCGAGCGACACCAAGTCGACGACACGGGCAGGAAAGGAGCGGTCCAGTTCCGATTGCTGGGGCTGATAGGCGAGCTTCACGCCCGGCGCGACGGTGCATGCGCCGGCCATCGGCTTCAGGATGCCGACGATGCCTTTCATCAGAGTCGACTTGCCGGAACCGTTGGCCCCGACCACCGCCGTCAGCGACCCCTTGGCGACCACCCCGTTCAGGTGATGAACCGCCGGGTGGCTGTTATAGCCCAGCGTCAGGTTCTCAAAATTCACGCATGCAGACATTCGTTCCGTCCCTGCGGAAGCCGATGCGGCTCCCGCTCTTGACGGTCGACTACGTTATGTTATTACGTTCGTCAAATCGAAAACGTTATATCATCACCCCATGAGCACCACCATCACAGCCCCGCCTGAAGCCACGAACCGCAGACACGGGCGGAATCGTCAGCTCGTGCTCGAGGCTTTGGAGCAAGCCCAAAAGCCGATGAGCGCGTACGAACTGCTTGAGCTTCTGCGTGAGGATGGGCTGCGCTCTCCGCTCCAGGTGTATCGCGCCCTGGAACAACTCATCGAAGACGGCACCGCCCACAAGATCGAGAGCCTCAGCGCCTTCGCGCTCTGCACGCGCGCCGGGTGCGGCTCAGACGGTCATGCGATCTTTGCGATCTGCACGAAATGCGGGCGGGCCGAAGAGTTCCATGATGATGCGCTGGAGTGCGTGCTGCGCCGACTTGCCAGGAAGGAAGGCTTTCGCACGAAGGCCGCCACCGTCGAGTTGTCGGGCCTGTGCGTGACCTGCGCCCATGGATAAGACACCGGTCTTCGTGTTGACCGGCTTTCTCGGCGCCGGAAAGTCGACGCTTCTCAACCGGCTGTTCGCCGATCCCGCCTTTTGCGACACGGCTGTCATCATCAACGAATTCGGAGATGTCGCGCTCGACCATGATCTTGTGCGCGTCGGCGAGACGCAGGTTGCCCGCACGACAACAGGATGCCTCTGTTGCACGATCGGCAGCGACATTCGATGGACGCTTCACGAGCTTCACGTCCTTACGCAAGCTGGCGAGGTCTTCTTCAACCGTGTCATCATCGAGACGACCGGGCTTGCCGATCCAGCGCCGCTTGTGAATCAGCTTATGCCGGGCGGCGCGCCGGCTCTTGGTCTGCGCGATCATCTTGTCGCTCGAAACTACGAACTCGCGGGCGTCGTCACCCTCGTCGACATCGTCACCGGTGAACTGTCGATCGAAAACCATTTTGAGGCAGCCAAGCAGATCGCCTTCGCCGACCGCATCGTTCTGACGAAGTCCGATCTGGCGCGCGATCCGGCCACGATCCGGGATATAGAGAGCCTGAGGGTACGGTTGACCGCGCTCAATCCGGCTGCGCCGATCGACGACTCCCACCAGGGCGGATTCGATCCAGCCGGGCTCTTTCAGCGACGCGTCTATGCACCCGCATCGCTCGGCGATGACGTGATCGGCTGGCTGGCGCTCGAGGAAGCCATCCGCGGTGATGGCGGTCACGGTTCGAACGGGACCGCCAAGCCGGGAGCATCTCCGTTTGCACGTCACGGCGGACGAATCCGCACCTTTGCGATCACCCGCGAGCTGCCGATCGGACGAGACGCATTCCGAAGGTTTCTAGACCTGCTGTCGATGTCCGCGGGACCCCGACTGCTGAGGGTCAAGGGTCTTGTGCACGACCGCGATGAGCCGGAACGCCCCCGCGTCATTCATGTGGTCCAGCACGTCATCTACCCGCCGGCAATCCTCGACGCCTGGCCAAGCGCGGATCGCTGTACCCGCCTCGTCTTCATCACCGACGGCATCGACCCTGAGCCGGTTCGGGAGCTCTTTGAAGCCGCTCTCGACGGCAAGCCGATCAAGGCAGGCCGGGCGCTGAGGCAGCTCGCCTCGGCTGTTGCAGACACTTTCAGGACGGGCGCGACCCAATTGGCGCGCGCCCTGACCAACTGACCAAACGAACAACAGGAGATGACCATGTCCGCCCAACCTGCTGAACAAACGCCCGTCACGGTGCTTACCGGCTACCTCGGCGCCGGCAAAACGACATTGCTCAACCGCATCCTCTCCGAGCAGCACGGCAAGAAATACGCCGTCATCGTCAACGAATTCGGCGAGGTCGGCATCGACAACGACCTCATCGTCGACGCCGACGAGGAAGTGTTCGAGATGAACAATGGCTGCATCTGCTGCACCGTCCGGGGTGATCTGATCCGCATCATCGAGGGGCTGATGCGGCGCAAGGATCGGTTCGACGCGATCCTTGTCGAGACCACCGGTCTCGCCGACCCCGCGCCCGTCGCCCAGACCTTCTTCGTCGACGACGACGTTCGCCAGAAGACCAAGCTGGACGCCATCGTCACCGTGGTCGACGCGAAACATTTACTTGGCGAGATCGACAAGGCTCACGAGGCGCAGGAGCAGCTCGCCTTCGCCGACATCGTCATTCTCAACAAGACGGACCTGGTGACGGCCGAGGAGTTGCCCGCGGTCGAAGCCCGCATCCGCAAGATCAACCCGACTGCGACGATCAGGCAGTCGACGCGCTGCGACGTACCGCTCGACCAGGTGCTCAATCGCGGCGCCTTCGATCTCGATCGCGTCCTGGAGATCGAGCCGGATTTCCTCGATGGCGATCACGACCACGAGCATGACGACCATGTGACGAGCTTTTCGCTGGTGACCGAGCAGCCGCTCGATCCGAGGAAATTCCTGCCCTGGGTGCAGATGATCACGCAGCGCTTCGGCCTCGACATCCTGCGCATGAAGGGCATCCTGTCGTTCAAGGATGATGACGATCGCTTCGTCGTTCAAGCCGTTCACATGCTGCTCGAAGGCGACCACCAACGCCCGTGGAAGCAGGACGAGCCGCGCGTCAGCCGTCTCGTCTTCATCGGCCGCAACATGCCCAGGGACATTATCGAGGACGGCTTTTTGAAGTGTCGGGCGCAACCTGATCCCGCCACCGCGCTGAGCGCATAGGATCAAACACCTGAGCTTGCGGTCTCCCTACGCGGCGGCAGCGACCACGATCATTGAAAGCCACCAGTTGAGCCTCTTTGCAAATCCTTTTGCGCCGCGCCGGGCGCTTCCGGAGAAGTCCCGACAGATCAAGGCCTGGGTCCGGGAGCTTCGCAAGCTCCACGACGACGTCGTCGTCTCCATCACCGAGCTCGCCTGTCGCGACAAGGATTGTCCTGACATCGAGACCGTGATCGGCATCATGCGCCCGGGCGAAAAGATCGAAACGATCCGAATTCACAGGCCGATCACCGAGGTGACAAGTGAGGATGTCTCTGATGCTGGCGGCGGTCCGAATTGAGCTGCCCCAGCCTGAAGGAATCAATCATGCAAATACGACGTCATCGTCATCGGCGGCAGCTATTCCGGAATGGCGGCCGCCCTGCAATTGCTCCGCGCGCGGCGCCAGGTCCTCGTCATCGATGCCGGGCGGCGTCGCAACCGCTTCGCCAGCCACTCGCATGGTTTTCCTGACACAGGACGGTGCCGATCCTGCTGAGATCGCCAATCGTGCACGTGAGCAGCTGTTAAAATACAAGACGTTGAGCTGGATGGACGGAACGGCCGAAAGGGCAGAGGGAATACGTGACGCCTTCAAGGTGACGCTGGCCGACGGGAACATGGCTGAGGGCGACCGACTCTTCTTTGCCACTGGGGTTTCCGATGCGTTGCCGGAAGTTGAAGGGCTAGCGGATCGTTGGCGCGTTGGTGCACGGATCGTTAGGGGTCTGGGTTAGGCAGGACGGAACCGCAACAGCCCTTGTCGTTTAGTCATGCCTTTCAAACACAATAGCGCCCGCCGTCATCGTATCGAGAAGATGAAGTTCAGGGTGACGAACTGGCCAGAATATGAGGCAGGACTTCGTCATCGGGGCAGTTTGACCCTGTGGGTGACGCCGGAAGCCCTGTCCAGGTGGCAAGCGCCAAGACGCAAGACACGTGGCGGCCAGCACCGCTATTCTGATCTGGCGATCGAGACCACCTTAACGCTGGGCCTTGTGTTTGGCCTGCGGCTACGCCAGGCAGAAGGTTTGCTGGAATCGGTGCTGCAGCTGATAGGGCTGGCGCTCGCTGTCCCCGATCATACCACCCTGAGCCGTCGGGCGCGGACATGGCAATCGCCCAACAAACGGCATGATCGCCAGGTTCCGCCGGAGGGACCAGTGCATGTTCTTGTCGACAGCACCGGCCTGCAGGTCTACGGTGCCGGCCAGTGGCTGGAGGAGAAGCACACGGCGCCAGATCCCGTCGCAGTTGGCGCAAGCTGCATCTGGCACTGGATGCCGACAGCGGCGAGATCATTGCCCATACCCTGACTGATCAGGACACTGGCGATGTCTCTCAAGTTGCGCCACTACTCGACCAGATTGGCGGTCCGATCGGACAGTTTACTGCCGACGGTGCCTATGATGGAAAGTCAACTTACGACGCAGTCATCAATCACAGCGCGGCTGTCGCCATCGTCATTCCGCCTCGCGTCAACGCGGTCGAACGGATCGACGATCGACCTTCCGACCAAAGGGACCAGCATATCGCTGCAATTAGCAGAGACGGCCGGATGAAATGGCAGGCCTCCAACGGTTATGGCAAACGCTCGCTCGTCGAGACCGCCATAGGGCGATACAAGTCGATCATCGGGCGGCGTTTGCGGGCACGATCGCTTCCGGTTCAGCAGACCGAAGTCGCCATCGGCTGCACCGTCCTCAACCGCATGCTTGCCTGCGCACGCCCGAAATCCGCCCGCCAGGCAAAGGAAGCGTAGCCCGCGCGTCATCAAAGATCGAGATCCGTCATGCTCCAGATCCGTGCACCAACGCCCCGTTTACCGGGAACGGCACGAGATGCTTGCGGACGCCATCGCGAATAGTTTCGCCGACCACCTGGAGCTCATTCCGTCAGCAACGGGGCTGCATCTCACCGCCCTGGCTCGAACAATGTCAGTCGACCAAGTGACAGCGGTCGCCCGTCGCGCCGCTGATTGCGGCGTCGCTGTCCAGATGCTGTCGTCGTTTGCGGTGAGTGGGACCCCACGAGCCGGGATCATGCTGGGATATGGTGCCATTCCCACGGCAGACATCAAAGAGGGCCTGCGGTTGCTCCAGGCCTGCTTCGACGCCGTGTAAGAAATTCCACCCCGGCACGACTATCTGAACATGACCATGATACACCAAGACACGACAGGCGATGCCGAGCCGGCCGTGCCGGAAGACGTCGATCGACGCTACGCGCTGACGGTAGAGATGCTGGGCAGCGCGCTGGCGCGGCTGGCGGCAGGATATGAATCCGATCCCGCCGAGCAGCAGGACCTTGTGCAGGACATCCATCTTCAGGTCTGGCGCAGCCTGAAGTCTTTCGACGGACGCTGCTCGCTGAGGACCTGGGTCTACCGCGTGGCTCACAATGTGACCGCCGATCATGTCGGGCGAGCCCGACGCCGGAAAGACATGATCAGCCTCGATCAGTCCGCGGCAGAGATTGGAGCGGACCCGCGTCCCTCTCCGGAGATAGAAATCTCCGACAGGCTGGCGCTGGCGCAGATCCACGCAATGCTCCACCGCCTGCGGCCGGTCGATCGGCAGGTGATGATCCTCTACCTGGAAGACGAGAGTGCCGCCACCATCGCCGAGGTCTCCGGTCTTTCAGCGGGCGCCGTAGCGACCCGCATCAGCCGCATCAAACGCCTTTTGGCCGGCCAGCTTACCCTGGAGGCAACGCGATGAGCGACCGATCCCAACATTCATGGAAGGAACAGCCCGTGACGACCGCGACCATCAATCTCAACGAGATCAAGGCGCGACACGCCGCCCTGAGCCGGACCACAAAGCGTCGCAACACCTTGGAATATGTTGCGGGAGGTGTCGCAGTGGCATTTCTTCTGGTCATGAGCGTAGTCACATTCCTTGCCGCCCGTACCGTGGCTGATTGGGTCGTGGGCGCAGGATTTGCGACGCTGGCGCTCGGCATGGTGATCGTCGGGCTGCTTATCTTCAGGAAGAGCACACGCACCGACGCCGACATGGCGGCAAGCGGAATAGACTATCTGACGTTCCGGCTGGAGCGGGAGCGCGACCTTCTTCGCTCGGCCTGGCTCTGGTATGTCGGGCCGATGGTGCCCGGGTTTGTCCTGGTCTATCTCGGCTACTGGATGGCAAATCCCGAGCGTCCGATCTTTGCGCTTGTCGGAGGAAGTCTGACCTTTGCCTTCCTTGTTTTCGTGGTCATACTGAACCGCCGCGCAGCTCGACGGATCGAGACCGAAATACGCAGCCTGAGGAAATGACCTTTGCTTGTTTCACAGGACAAATTCGACAGGGTCGCCGAGTGGTTACCCAAAAGGCGAGCAGGGCTGGTGACCTGCGGCGTCGGCTACAATGGGAGCAGTTCGTTGTCGACTGGCGGTGCGGTGCGGCACCAGAGATCTCTGTGGAACATGGTTTGTTGGTGGTTCTCTTCGGTTATAGGGCGCCTTGCTATCGTAGGTGGCGCGCTGGCTGGCATGAGCTGGAGTTCACACGCGTCGGATGACGTGGAGCCTCGATGGCAAGAAGATCGGATCAAGCTGAGGATCGTGGCGCCGCCCGAGTGTGCACAATTGGCGCTCGAAGGACTGGTGCGACGCACCGTGTTGGGCATCACTATACGCTCTCGCTCAAGAATTGCATGTGGCTGTATGCGAATGCAGTACACCGTTCGGGCAAAGCCGTCGACCGGCGTCGCATCAGATGCCGGGGACGCGGCCACACTGCCCGGGTGGAGTGCATCGCGCCGAGGCACTGTCGCCCAAGGCACTTTCATGGCGCTCAGGGATGTAGATCATCTTGAAATTGTATTGCCGCGTAAACCATCGTTCGA
>NZ_AYWU01000035.1:0-79498 GCF_000502375.1 Mesorhizobium sp. L48C026A00
GGCCGCGACGATCGCCGCGGGCGGGCGGCTGGCCGGAGCGCTGACAGCAGCAGACGCCACTCCGGCCGCAGCGAGGCGAGCGTCGTCGCGCGCAAAAACCTTGCGGCCGCGCCGGCGTTTGCGCCGCTTCCTGGTCTTGGCCTTCTGGCCATTCTGATGCTGGGACGCGTCGCCTGCCTGTCCGTGACCGGACCAAGGCTGCACCGGGCGGCCATTGTGCCGGCCGGTGGCTGGGCTTGCCTGGCCCGAAGGCGGCGGCGAAGCCCTGGACACGCCCACTTCCGGCGCGCCGGCGCCGGTGTCGTGGTCTTCCACTTCAGTTCCTTCCGGCGCCGCGCGAACCGGAGACCGGACGCAGCAGGCGCTTTCATATGTTCCAAGTTGCCACCAGACTAGCAGCGCCGGGCCGGATCACCAAGAGCGCAGGGGTCGAATTTGTCGGCGGCATTGTCTCGCCGCTCCGCTCGGCCCGATGATGGCGGGACAGCGCCCCCCTCTGTCCTGCCGGACAGAGGGGGGCGCGAAGGATCGCCAGCCTTTCCTTCTCCCGCAGCAGCGCCTTGCCGGTTGAATAGCCGGCTTCGATAAGGCATTTCTGAAATGGCGGGTATGAAACATTCGAAATCGCGGGCAGTTTTCCTGACGCGAACCGAACGGGCAACGGGGCTGCAACGCATGATCGTCACGCCATGAACTGGAGGCGTTATTTCTGGCCGGTCGTCGGCGTTGCGGCGGTCGTCTTCTCGCTATGGCTGCTGCTGCACGAGCTGCGCGGCATCTCGCTCGACGACGTCTGGGACGGCATCGTCGCCATCCCTGCCCGCGGCTGGGTGCTCGCCGCGCTGAGCTCGGTCATCGCCTATGCGTCGCTGGCCGGCTACGATCACATCGCGCTCCTGCATATCGGCAAGAAAGTGTCGCGGCTGTTCGTCACCCTGTGCTCCTTCACCACCTACGCGCTGTCGCACAATATCGGCGGCTCGGTATTTTCAGGCGCGGTGATCCGCTACCGCGCTTACGGAACCAGAGGGCTGACCGGACAGGACGTCGGCATTCTGGTGGCGATCTGCTGGATTACCTTCGTGCTGTCGACGGTGTTGGTTTCAGGCATCGTGCTGGTGCTCGCGCCGGAGATCGTCGACCGTTTTTCCGGCACGCCGCATCATCGGCTTTCGCAGGCGGCGGGGCTCGCGATGCTGCTCGTGGTGGCGGCCTATGTCTTCGGCAGCTGGCTGCATCTCAGGCCATTGAAGATCGGAAGCTTCCAGGTCCATTATCCGGCGCTGCCGATCGTCGCGCGGCAATTGCTGATCGGCCCGATCGAGCTGCTGGCGGCGGCGGCGATCATCTTCTTCGCCCTGCCCGAAGCTGGCAATCCCGGATACTTCGTCGTGCTCGGCGTCTTCCTGATGTCGTTCTCGGTCGCCCAGATCTCGCATGCGCCGGGCGGGCTCGGCGTGTTCGAGGTCGTCTTCCTGGCCGGCCTGTCGCATATGGACCCGGTCGGCGTGCTGGCAGCACTGCTGGTGTTCCGGCTGTTCTACCTGATCATCCCGCTGGTGATGGCGCTCGGCGTCGTGCTGTATTTCGAGCACTCGCAGCTCGGGCGAAGGGAGAATTGAGGGGCGGCTTTGAACCACGCCCTTATGAAATGTGCCGATTGAAATGCCTTCGGCAGGCTTGACTATTTTCCGACGGCGGCTACAAGGCACGCGCGGCGCCATCGTCGCCCTGCCGCGTGGTTTTCAACAGCCGCGCCTGCTGGGGAATAGGTTAACGGTAGACCCACGGACTCTGACTCCGTTAGTCCTGGTTCGAATCCAGGTTCCCCAGCCAACAGTTTCCGCAATTAAATCAGCCCCTTATGCAGAACAATCGCGACCGAAACGTGTCTCATGGGTTTTCCTGCCCTGTAGCGCGCAAACCTTTGCATTCCGGGCATGTCCCGCCCCGTCCCTTTCTGTCCATGCAACACGATTGCAACACGGATCAGCCAATTTGTTCCCGCCATGTTCCTAGAGAGCGCGCCTTCGCCGGTGCCAATTGCGGTGCCAATTCTTTTCCTGCGACTGTCGGCAGGTCCGTGCGACAATCCCGCCGGGGAATCAACGCGGGATTTCATACATGACGAAACTGAGCACTCTCAAACGCCGATGATGGACAGCGATAGCGCGGCTGCATTAGTTTACCACGATCTCAAAACGTCTCAGCGCGCGACTTTCCAGGTTGCCGCCGAGTGAGGTCGTTGGTTGACCGCGTCGCTGGTGCTAGTCCATTCTGGTGCGCTGTTCGGCATGTTTTCGTTGCTGAACAATCCAGCCAGCCAACCTGCGACGCTGGAAGCACTCAAAGCCCCGGTCTGGTGCTTCGTGGCTGGCCTTCTGCTGGCGCTGGCATAGGGTTTCTTCGCTTGGATCAACTGGTCGATGCACTCGTTCAATTACGCGTCCTCGGCACGATACGATATGCTATGGACGCTGAGAAGTGGATCGATCCTCCACCCTTCCAAAGGGCGTTGGACATCACGAACTGGGGCAGCATCGCTTGCGGTTTGCTTTCTGCCCTATCCATTGCGGCGGGCGCGGCTTTGATCCTGCATGGGGACTATCTAGCTGCAATATTCGGAATTTGATCCCGCCCATAGACCGCCACCGTGAGGGCAGCGGAGTCTCTGGGCTCAGTTGGGCGTGTTAGAACCAGCGCTCCCGGCGCTGGTCGCCGGCCACAAGAACAAGGCCCAACAGCAAGCCTACAGCCGCGCCCAGCATGAAGGCGGACGATAGCGTGCCAGGATTTTCTTGAACGACACCGGAAGCAGTAGACGCCCTTTTGCGAAGTGCTTGCGTTGTCCGAGACACGCTATCGGCCGCGCCCTCATACCAACCAGTAGCTTCCTCGACCACCTCTTCAGCGTGCTCCGCGAGCGTCCGATTGATCTTGTTGATCTCGCGTTTCAGTTGCGCAACTTGCTTCTCCAAGGCCTCCTGCGCTTCGCGCTGCGTCTCCGTCGGCTTTGCGTCTTCGTTTGGGTCGTCGGCCATTGTGATGATCTCCGTTTTGGGTGGGGGCTCAACGGCCGCCGCCGCGTATGGTTCCTCAGCGACAAAAAGCCCGCCACCTTGAAGGCAGCGGGCTAGCAGCGGCAGAGTTTGCCGCCCGTCAGTGACGCTCTGCCGGTGCTTCGAGAAACTCCATGAAGTTCTCAACCACCTTGTCGATCGGCATTGACCGCGCATTGCATCCGCGAAGAATGGCGGGCGGCGATCTTGACAATTTTGAAGCTGGGAAGCGGGCGCCGTATGACCGCACTCTGCTTGACCTTCAGGCAGCGCTCGAATGGGCCGGCGTCGAGTTCATCCCCGAGAACGGCGGCGGCGCCGGTGTGAGGTTGCGGAAATGAAGACCAGGCGGCGCAAAAGATTTTGGGATCGAGCGAGAATGCGCCGGCTCTCCTCCATGACGGATCGCATCTCCGCAATCGTGGCCCGCGTGGCATCAACCTGCAACCGCGACCTCTCTACGTACACGTTATCGATTTGCCACGGGTCCATTGCCGTAACTCACTGCGACTAGCGTTTTCGAGGCGACTAGCGTTTTCGAGTTAGAAATCGGGCTTCCCGCATAAGTGACGGCCAGTCGGACCCCAGAAGAGCGATAAGCTCGCGAGCCTGCTCTTCGGTTATATTCGCCTCTTTAACCAAGCGCTGAACGACAGAGTCGTCAGGGGCCCCGCTGGGTGTTCTGTCCCTATCGTCAGCCATCGGAAAAAATCCTTAGGTAGCATAACGCGACCATTTGGACTGAGTTCCTCCACAATGACTTCCGCGATCACGGGATTACTCGGATCTCTCCAAGCTCGGTAGTATCAAGGCGGCGGACGCCAATCCGCTAGGCCGGCGCCCGACAAGGCAATCTACCCCAACGCCCCCCAAGTGGCGCCGGCCACTTTCAGCCCCCTCGTTCGAAAGTTGGCTTCCAGTCGCGATTGCGCGCCCGCTGCTGGCCTTCGTAGAAGAACACCTGCCGTCGATCACCACCGGCAGCCTTGCAGTTTGAGCAGATAAAGAGCCCGACCAGGTCGTCATGCATCGGGCCGTGGTCACGGCCGAGCCTGTCAATCAGCGCCTGGATGTCGAGCTTCGTCGATTTGCAACACATCGGGTGCGCACAATTGACATAGATGGTCTCGCGGGCGGCCAGGGTGTCGGCGAGGGCCTTTTTGGGCATGGCGATCTCCGTTGAGGGCTCGCCGCAACGGGGAGGAATATAATCCTGAAAACGAGGGCGTCGGCAATAGGGGACGCCAACTCTTTGACATTGGGTTGATATTAGCTCAGGGGCCTCATTTCTTTCGGCCGGACTCTTTGCAACCTTCTCGCTATCGTGTGCGGCAACGGCGCGGCGTCTTGAAGCATCCATATCGATCATTGGCTGTCCGCGCTTGGCGCCGACCAACCGAAGCTGCGGAAAGCGAACAACTTGAATAACAAAATCACTCTGTATGGTCAGATCATCGACCAACACACCACCGAACCGAATGACCTTGCCGAGCGCGATCGCCTCGTCCAGCAGATGCGCGAACTCAACACGTTTCGCAATCGTGTCGTTCACGGTCCGTGGAGCGTATACCTCGGAGAAAAGAAGGCTTGGCAGAAACTCTCAGTCAACCGGCAAAATGCAACACACCAATTCTTTGAGGTGACTGCCGATGTAATTCGGGCGGCTGCTAGCGACCTCGCGAAATCCAGGTAGAGGCGTCTCACTTTGCCTTTGGCTTTCTAGTACCGAAAAAGGCATAGCAATGAGCGTGGCAGGCGACGAAAGACTAACGGCTGGGTAGCTCTGGCTACTTGCGCACGATCCATTCCAGCAAGTCAGGATCGACGTCATCGCTCCCGGTAAAGTCGCTGATCAAAAGCGCGGCAACCGACCGCCATTTGTCTTCGGGGATATTCTCTTCGATCACGGTTTTTATGAAGGCGCTGCGCAGGATATCGCAGTCAAAAACCGATACCTGGGCGCCTGCCTGGGCTTTCGCCATCTCAGCCCTCCTGCCTCTAGGGCGGAAGCACTGCCATCTCCCAAGCGTCCGCGGTGCCTCTATTCGGTACGGACGACGTTGGGATTGTACGCTTTATTGCGAATTTCGCGAGTCCGGCCTCGCTCAATCTGGCGCGGCCTTCAATCCTCTTCCCGGAAATCCTGCAGCGATGCGTGCCGAAGATCCTCCTCGCACCTTAGATGCTTCACGCGGGCCTTGATGCCCCGGCTTGACCCAGTGCGTTGCCGGCCGCTTTGGCATATCCTTGGGCGGTGGCCCGGCATGTTCCTGCACGCGCTTCCACAACCGCTCCCGCATCTCGCGGTTGACGCTCACGAACGCACTGCCGACATATTTCCGGGTGCCTGGCTCAGCCATCAGAGCAAACGCCGGCTTGCCCCTCTCGCGTTCGACGCCGAGAAGTTCAAACTCGCTTTCGGTGAAGGATTTTGTCTTCAGCCAATTGGTGGTCGGGCCGCTGCGATATTTGCTGTCTCGGCGCTTCGATACCATCCCCTCCAGGCCGGCCGCGTCGATCAGATGATAGATCGCATTAGCCTCGCCTGGCATCGTCTCGCTGAACCGGATTCGACTATCAGACCCTATAAGGCCGGCCAGGATTTCCCGCCGATCCTCAAGTGCCATGTCGCGCAAGTCGTGGCCGTTAAGATGCAGCAGATCGAACGCGACGAAATAGAGGTCGTGCTGGCGCCTCGTGATTGCCTTGCGCAGCGCGGCAAAATCCGAAAGGCCAGCGTCATTTAAGACGACGACTTCGCCGTCGATGATGGCGTTCTGTACGTTGAGACCTTTGGCTGCCTCGACCAGGTCGCGGTACTTCGATGTCCAGTCTAGGCCGCGGCGGGTGAAGATCCGAGCGCCGCCGGCGTCGATGATGATTTGGGAGCGGTAGCCATCGAATTTGGCTTCATGCATCCAGTCGTCGCCTTGGGGCGGCTTGGCGACCAAGGTAGGCATCATCGGAGGAATGAACTCTAGCCGGCCGGGCCCGGCACTCACTGGTTTACGCACGAATTCGAGTTTAGGTCCGTCCGATCTGGCGGCTAGGGGAACGGAACGTGACCATTTTACTAAATTAGTAATGATGCATGAAACGGCATATTATTCGTCCCAGCCGGCGGACACGGCCCATACCCCCGCCGGTTAGGCCCGACGGTCGGTTGCCTACCCCGCAGCGGCTGTCGGGCCGTCCCTATCACAGTTCGGGACAATCAACGTGGGCCGAGATAGAACCAACAACCCCGCAACCGGATCAAGGGCAAGCGCCACGGGCCGCCTGCGAAGGACGAAGCAGAGCATTTCGAGTTCTGCCCCGTGTGTGGCCAAACGTTCGACAAGCGAAACCTTGGCGAGGTGCTGCATCATTATCTCCCCGACCATGAGCCGTTGAAGCTCGATAGATAGGTGAGTTGGCTTTCGCATACGGCTGGGTCATCCAGAATTGTTGGCGGTCCCGACCAGGCGGTACCGGAATCGATTGCGGATGCGCTCGTTGAAGAAGCGGCCCTTGGCGAATGCGGCTCGGAACTCGGCGAAGGTCTCCGGCGGCACATCCTCAAACTGGTAGCATTTGCCGCTGGCCACGAACCACACCGAGAGGGTCCTACGATCCGGATCGTATTCCGTTTTGCTTATCGAGGTGGACGGCATGACGTTCACGCCTTGGTTCGGCGCGGAATTGTGGCCCCGTTGGTTCCCAGCACGGCAATTTTAAAGGTCGGCCAGATGACCCATGCAGCTAGGGGGTTTCGTCCCGACCAGCCTTACCAATCGCCTCAAGCAATGAAGCTAGAGTTGGCGGCAGTTCTGGTTCGACCTCCAGCCCAAGCAGCTTATGTACGTTACGACGATTGTCTTCGGTGCCGATCAATTCGCGAACGGCATCGGCAAGGGTCTTATGGCCCGCTGCGTCACGCTTTGCCATGTCTGCATGTCCCAACCCCGCCCGAGCCGCAACTCGCAGGTCACGGAATGGTTCCGTTAGGGGGAATGTTTGGGACCTAGTGGTCAAAATCCAACGCTTGGTACCCATACCGGCGATTGCCAGAGTGTCCCTGTGTCGGGGTGGAGAGCGGACGTTTCTAGCGGTATTGTTTCCGCATGCTGATGCTCGCTGCTGTGCTCGATCTTGCCTTCGCCGCCTTCCATCTAGGATTTTGGCGGCTTTTCGGATGGCCGGCCCGGCTGAAGGGTTCGGGCAACCTAAACGCAGCAATCACTCAAACTCTGAATGTCATGCTGACGTTCACCTTTGTGTCTTACGGCGCAACATTGCTTTGGCTTTGGTACCGGGGGCTAATTTGGCCGCCACTTCTGTTTTTCGGAGCCGCTTTCTGGGCCATTCGCTTGGCTGCACAGTTCGCGCTGTTCGATATGCGGCATTGGCAATCCAAGCTGATCTCGACAGTCTTCGCCGTCTCGGCTTCTGCCCATGCCCTCGCAGGGTTATAGGAGGCAGAACAGTAAATGTCGGCTTCTGGTCGCTTTCGGACGAAAGCACTCCGGGTACCAAGCGTTAAATTTTGACCAACAGGGCCACGCATGTCGACCATCAATCTTAATCAGATTGTTGTGTCCGCTCTGCCAACGCAAAAGCCTGCAAGTTCCTCGATTTGCCAATGGCTTGGTCAGCGTTCGCAATGATCGAGAAGAACGCAGCGCGAGCGATGTCCTTTTTTGACGCGTCCGGATGCTCCTTTTTTGCAGCCTTTAGGAGCTGTTTTGGTGTCATCTCTGGCGTCACTACCCGCATCAGCGTATCGCTAATCGCCTGCAATTCGGTCGGGTTCATAAGAGCATCCTCAATAATGGCCTGCTGGCTTAGTCTTATCTAAAGGTGTCTTCTCTGTGTCGTAGCGCTGGGGCAATCGGACCAACAACGAAGGCACGGGCTTGTCCTCATCCGGCGATACGGCGCCTTGTTGGCAACCCGAACCATTGTCCCCAGATCGCGTTCCTCCAGAAAAGAGAAAAGCCCGCCGCACCCTTTCGGCACGGCGGGCGGTCTTCCCAGTCGCTTACGTCATTCGATGATCTTGATGATCTTGCGTGTGCCTGGGTCAACGACAACGGTCCGGTTGTCGACGACAACGGTGCGGTATTTGGTGTTGGGGACTTCATGAAGTTCGACAGTCTCGGGCAGGGTTGAGCCGATATTGAGCTCCACTCCAGGGATTTTCACCGATGCGAGCGGCTGCTTTTTGACGTATTCCCTAATGACCGTCTCCTGTTCAGGCTCGATGACTACGTCCTGAGCGGCAGCGGCACCGAGGCCCGCCAGCAGCAGAAATCCCGCGGCTGCAGTGGAAAGATGCATTCTCATAAGTGCCTCCTTTGTGTAGCTCTGTTCCGCTGAACGCGTCTTCGCGCCAGACTTAACAAACCCCAGCCAGCTGCATTTGTTCCCCAAAAGTCCCTCAAGGCTGATGCGCGACAGGACCTAGGTCTCGCCTGTTTTGGCATAATAGGCCGGACATAGCGCCACCCGGAACCGCCGCTGCGCATAGTCGTTGATCCCTGCAAGTTCACGGGAAGGAGCCCATGGAAAATAGTGTCCACCAAGCTCGCTGGTTACTCGCTCCAGTCTTCACAGCACATTCCTTGCGATTGGAATAATCGTTAGTTAGGGATCGTTCTAGGAAAGACCGGACTTGACGATTGGACGGAGCGACGAACTGATATCTGCGCAGCTAAGTTAAGTCCCCTTCCTGCGCTGATAAAGGACCACCCGCCATTCCTCGATTTGGCGGGTGGTCCGTGCGGCTGACCAAGTCCGCTCAGGAGGCCTGTCAGCGGTTTAAGGTCGCGAGGCAGCATCACCTCACAGCAGGTCTTCGGCAACCCCGTCGAATTTCCTGAGGCCTATGCTTGGAGGCTTTCGCTTAAGAAGCCCCTGTTCACTTGCGGCCGCCCTGAAGGCATCGAACGCGGCTTGTTGGGTGCAGTGTCCAGCCAGGCATTCCTCGATCATTCGAATTGCTTCAAGTCGGGATGGCTTGTCCATGAATGGCCATGGTTGCTGAAGCGCCGTCTCAGCATCGGGGATCGACGCAATCAGCATCGATCTGTCATTCAGGTAGATTGTAATCGGAATAAACGCCGGCATCTTTGTCGCTCGCCAGGATTGAAGGCGGCTAAACGCGAAGACAAGGCAGTGGTTGCATCGTTGTGAATTCCGAGCGCCGCTGTCCGATACGGAGGGACGATGGCGGACGAAGACGATGACTATGAACCGGTCCAAGCGAGAATTATCGGCATCGACCACCCTCTGAACGCGAGGATGATCCTGCGGCGTGTGTTTCCAGCCCTTCGTGATGGATTCCGCCCTCACCGCGCCCTTGGCGATCGCCTGCTGAAATGCGATGTCTTTCGAAGCTCCAAGCGCGGCAAACGTCTCGTGCAGTCCAATCGTGTCGGCGCGGAGCTTCAAAAGGCTGTCGGAATATCGGCCAATGATCCGCGCCACCAGGTTGGTAGGGATTGGTTTACCATCTCGGATCGCAGTTGTGATCGTGCGGTCGAAACGTTTGTCGCGTCGCTTCCGATTCAGATAGGCCCGCAACTGGTCGGGCTCGCCGGAAAGCAGTTCATCGCGGGCTCGGGCAACATAGTCGCTCTGAACTGTGGTGAGCCCGATCACCCTACCTCCTCCGCGGCCAGTCACCCTGTTGACGCGGCCTACTACCTCCAATGCGGCCCTCGTTGGTGACCAGTTGCGCCGAGTGCTCGCGCAACCAGGTCTCAGCCGTAAGATTGCGCGCATCCCAACGAAGAACGACCTGAAGGCCGCTCGGATCGCGCAGCGCCGGCATCTGTTCGACCGTGGCGACACCGCCGCCGTTGTAGGCCTGCCGGATGGCTTCTTCCAGCGGCCGAAACGCGGCCTCGTCGAGGTTCATGGCTGCAATGGCGTCCTTGACGTCGCCGCGCTCCAAGCTCTCCACCACACGGCGCAGAACGATGTTGGAGCGGATGTCGTCGATCGCCTCGAAAAACGCGGTCCGCAGCATCGGCTCATAGGTCGAGACAAGCTGTTCGAAACGATCACGGGGGGATAGGCGTTTGAGCATTCGTTCCGGACCTTAAAAGGAGACTGGTATGGATGTCTTGGCCCATCATTCGACGGAGCTTGTGGTGCTTCGCATCGCACTCATGGCAATTGCATCAATGGTTGCTGAGCAATCGGATGACCCAGATCGGGCATTGGCTGACATGGAAGAGCGGGCACTGTCCACGTTCGATCATATGGAGATCGATTTTTCCGGTTTCGAAGGGGACATCGCTGTTGCCAAGTCTCACATGCGGTCGTCGCTGGCGTCGCTCTTTTCTGGGATATCGCTCCGCGGCTAACCTGCCACGAAAGCGATATACGCGACCGGCGGGCCGGCCGGCGGGATCGGCCGTAGGTCCTTCATGACCAACTCGACGCGGTCGATGACGAGTGTGTCCGTCATGGCGGAGACGATCGAGGGTACTGCGAAAGTGATCTGGTTGTCGGTCGCCACAGTGAGGGTGCCGTCGACGTATTTCTGAGAAACGCGGCGCATCACCGCATCGAGTGGATATACCGTCGTCACTGGCTCGCCCGGTATCCATGGCGTCGACGGATCTGGCGGCGCTGTGACCGTGCGGGTTAGCATGACAACGCCCTGCTTGAACTCGCCGAGCATCTCGCTCGCGAACTCCTGATGCATCTCGTCATAAAAACCGGGCCATCAGACGACCAGAATATCGGGCAGGCCATACATCGCGCCGATCAGCGGCGCCAACAGCCCGTCTATGATGGTCGAGACGCATCCGGGGCAAAAATGTTGCCGCTGTCGCCGGGGTCAAAGAACTCCCGCTCGATGCCCTCAATACCTTCAGAGTCGAAGCGGTGTGTTTGCGGACTCTGACGCGCTAAGGCTTTCGTACTCCAGCAGCCATTCTACTTCGGCTTTAATCTCAGCTCGGGTCATGCGGCCTTCCGCTTCTGCGCTTCCCGCGGCCAGTGCTTGGCAGCCGCTGGCGTAATTAGGCGCCAGGGACTCCCTCGTGCTTAGCTTCTTGATCAGCCGCCGCTGCTTCCAATTCAAGCCGCGCCAAATGGGCTTTGATCTCCTCAGGCTCGGCGTGCTCCAGCCCGACGACATTGTTCCTCGTTTCCTTCAATGCAACGATGATCTCGTCGAGCTTCGCATGGATGGCAGCGGTGTCGCGGTAACCCTGGATCAGTACGACCCCGGTAATCACTATCGCAGCTACAGAAAGCGCATAGGTGATTACGTTTGTTAGCCCAAACGGAACCATCGCAGTGCAGGCTATCATCGCGGCGAGCAGCACATAGAAGCCGGGCGGACGGGACAGAAAGTCGGCGATCACAAAGAGAAATCGGTTCATGCGAATCCCCAATAAACCACGTAATCCCGATTGGGGCGGCATTTCGGGTGCTCGTCAATGGCGCAAATCACACAGCTTCATTGCGCCGCCTCGCCTCTTGCTGGCATCGGCGCTCATTGCGCTTGGCAGCCCAAGAGAAGTCGTCATGTTCCGATGAAAGGATCTTGGCGAACGCCCCGTCGGCGATCCACGAATTCAGCTGTCCCGTTCGCCTGCATCTTCCGTGATCGTAGCCGAAACACCCCTGATTTCATGATGCAACAGCCTGATTTCGGCGCTTTCGCTATTGAGGCCCTGCGGGCGAGAATGATCGCGATTTGCTGCAAAGCCCGGTTTTTTCTATCCCGTCCGGTGTTCGGGTGGATGCCCTCCACCTTGAAGCACCAGCTGCGGAATGACTTGCCGCCGACCTTGGATCTGGCCCGGGCGAGGACGCTCGGCGTTCCTTCTCATTGCCAACGGCGAGCAGCCATTCGTTGCAGCGCCTCGAGTTCGCTGATCTCTTGTCCCGACGGCAGGGTGCCGATCCGGTTCCAGAACGCCCTTCGCTCCTACGCTAGCGGGTCTGCCTTAGGGTCGAGCTTGTCGCCCACCTCTTTGCAGCTTATCGGTGTATGTGTGAACATAGGGCAGCTGCTGGGCCGGCCGGCCGGACATGTTCATGGCTGGCGCGCTCGATCTCGGCCGCGCGGATGAAGCGCTCCGCGATTTCACCGATGTTCATGGCGCGCCTCTTTTTCCTGGCTGTTCTGCTCCTCGCCGCCGTCCGTCCGGTTGATTGTCACCGTGCACGTAATCAGGGTGTTCCAGTCCGGGCCGTGTTCAATGACGTTATGGAGCTCGGAAATTTCTTCCAAAAAGTGCTCGATCGTGATGGGGCCGTTCTGGTGGTCGTAGACGAGAACAGCTTTCCAGCGCTTGTCGCCATGAAGCGATACGACGTTACTCATGCCGAATTTCTCCTGCGGTCATCGAACAAATCCGGCTGGATGCTCGCGGGCCAAATGCCTTGACCACCCGCTCGTATAGCATACCGACAAATGCAAATATTAGTGGCACGAGGCCGCGCAGATCCTGGGCAATGAACTGCAGCTCGCCGAGCGGGCAAACATCCCACATCGTCAGCCAGTCGCCGGCGCGGCGCTCGAGTATCTCAGGGCACGCCCGCACCATGTCGGATGCGGCCCAAAATAGAACCTCGTCTAGTTGGCCCTTGTTGTTGTCGGTCTCGGCCAAGGTCGAAAGCACCAGGCGCAAGTGCCCTTCCCCGTGCCGACGTATGATGCGAGCCAGCGTCTTGACCGCGCGCGCCTCTCCCGGCTCCGGATAGCGATGCCGGTCGACAATCTTGATGCCGAGCTCATCACATAGGGCTTGGACGCGCGGGTCGGTCAAAGCATCCCCGCTTCCTGAGCGCATGTTGCACCGTCGACGGATCACGATTGAACAGCAACCCTATCTGCCCCCTAGGCAAGCTAGGCTTCAGCACCATCACGGCGCACATGGCCGCGTCTCGCGTTGCCACGATACTATACTGACGCGACGGTCCTCTCACCTCGGCATACGTGCAGCCGTGCATGGCATACGTGCAGCCATGCATGCGGGCCACGAGGTCGATGACATGCCGAGCCGTCACCAGCTTCACCACCGTTGCAAATCTCAGGCGTGGCCCCTGGAGCGGGTTCTGGCTTCGGCGGCTTAGGAAACGGCGCAGACCTTCATGCCCGCACCTTCCTGCGCTCGACGGCCACCTGCTTACCTTTGACAATGTCGGAGAACGCTTAAAAAGGACGCTCACAACGGAACACGAAATCCGCCGCATCCCGGGTGACTACTTAGTTGTTGCCTTGTCGGTTTTTCTTCGGTTTCGCTACCAATGCAGCAGGAGGAGCGGTTTCAGCCTTAAGTCGTTGCTCTCGCAGCCGAGCAGTCTTTGCATCTCGTGCTGCGCGCTCAATGTCTGTTAATGCCCTTGCAGCATCCGACGTGCGCTCCTGCCTATTGTATTTTTCTTGATGGGTTAAGCCCTTGTCTTTCCCGCATTTCCTGTCCTCGATCTGAGGTATGCGCTCTGTTGGCGACCCGAACGATCGTCGCGAGATCGTGTTCCCCCAGACAACGAAAAAGCCCGCGCCTCTGGCGGAGCGCGGGCCCGATGTTCCGGCAGCCGAGTGCTATTCTTCGAAATGCGGGCCACGTGACACCCACCAGGAACTTAAGTGGGTGTCCCAGCATTGAGGGAGACCTGAAGCCGCCCCCTCCTTTTCAAGGAATTCAAGCATGGCCAAGACAACCAGACAGTCGTCGGGCAAGCCCGCGACGATCCATGATCAAAAGCTCGTGCGGGGGAACGGAGGCGAGCTTCACCAGATCGCCGAAGGCGACAGCGAGATCCTGACGACCGCCCAAGGCGGCCCAGTGGCCGATGACCAGAATACTTTAAGGATTGGCCAGCGCGGACCGTCACTAATCGAAGACTTCCACTTCCGTGAGAAGATTTTTCATTTCGATCACGAGCGCATTCCCGAGCGCGTCGTGCATGCACGCGGCTATGGCGCGCACGGCTTCTTCGAGACCTATGAATCGCTAGCGGCTTACACCCGCGCGGATATCTTCCAGCGTGCCGGCGAGAAGACGCCGGCCTTCGTGCGGTTCTCCACGGTGGCCGGTTCGAAGGGCTCGTTCGACCTGGCGCGGGACGTGCGTGGGTTCGCCGTCAAATTCTACACCAACGAAGGCAATTGGGATCTCGTCGGCAACAGCATCCCAGTTTTCTTTATTCAGGACGCAATCAAGTTTCCCGACGTCATTCATTCAGTGAAGCCGGAGCCTGATCGTGCCTTCCCGCAGGCGCAATCGGCACACGACAATTTCTGGGACTTCATCAGCCTGACGCCCGAATCGATGCATATGGTCATGTGGGTCATGTCGGATCGGGCGATACCTCGGTCCTTCCGGTTCATGCAGGGCTTCGGCGTTCACACGTTCCGGCTGGTCAATGCGAAGGACGAATCTACCTTCGTCAAATTCATCTGGAAACCGAAGCTCGGCATGCAGTCGGTCGTTTGGAACGAAGCGGTCAAGATCAACGGCGCTGACCCCGATTTTCATCGACGCGACCTTTGGAATGCCATCCAGTCTGGTGATTTCCCGGAATGGGAGCTCAACCTCCAGCTCTTCGATCAGGACTTCGCGGACAGTTTTGACTTCGACGTTCTGGATCCGACCAAGATCATTCCGGAAGAAATCCTCGCGCCGGTCCCGGTCGGCCGCTTGGTGCTCGATCGTATGCCCGACAATTTCTTCGCCGAAACCGAGCAGGTCGCGTTCATGACGCAGAACGTACCGCCCGGCGTCGACTTTTCCAACGATCCCCTGCTGCAGGGTCGAAACTTCTCCTACCTGGACACGCAACTGAAGCGTCTCGGCAGCCCCAATTTCACCCATATCCCGATCAACGCACCCAAATGCCCGTTCCACCACTTCCAGCAGGATGGCCTCATGGCGATGCGCAATCCGGTCGGCCGCGTGAACTACCAGCCGAATTCATTCGGCGAAGGCCCGCGGGAATCGCCGCAGCACGGTTTCCGGTCGTTCGCCGAGGCCGAGGAATGCCAGAAAGTCCGTCTGCGCGCAGAGAGCTTCGCCGACCACTACAGCCAGGCGCGACAGTTCTTCAACAGTCAGACCGCGCCTGAGCAGAAGCATATCGCCATGGCGCTGTCCTTCGAGCTCTCCAAGGTCGAGACAACGGTTATCCGCGAGCGCATGGTGTCGCATCTCCTCAACATTGATGAAGGCTTGGCAGAAACTGTCGCTGACAAGCTTGGCATGAAGCAATTGCCCAAGCCCGCGGATGCGGCGGTCGCGCCGAGGGACGATCTCGAACCATCGCCGGCGCTCAGCATCATCCGGAACGGGCCTCACAGTTTTGCTGGCCGCAAGGTCGGTGTGCTTGTCAGTCCCGGCGCCGATGCAGCGCTGCTGAAGAACCTCCAGGCAGCGATCGAGAAGGAAGGCGCAGTGATGGAGGTCATAGCGCCCAAGGTGGGCGGCGTCGAGGCGGCGGATGGAAGTCTCATCGCTGCAAAGCACATGATCGACGGCGGGCCATCGGTCCTGTTCGACGCAGTAGCGCTGATCCTCTCCGAGGAAGGAGCGGAGCGCCTGACGGGCGAGGCCGCCGCGCGCGATTTCGTTGCCGACGCTTTTGCTCATTGCAAATTCATCGGCTTCACGTCGGGCGCCGTCCCGCTGCTGCAGAAGGCCGGCGTCGATCCGGAAGCCGATGAAGGCATGATTGGTCTCGATGATCCCAAGGCGATTACCGGTTTTATCGAGGGCTGCCGCAAGCTGCGTCTCTGGAGGCGGGAAATGGCCGTCAAACTCTAGCGATGGTGACGGAGTTTCTCATGCAGATCATTCGAACCGAAGTTACCCAGGCAACCGCCCCGACCGGACAGCCCATCCTGCGCGTGATCTTCTGCGGCGAAGGCGGTGACTGCGTTGCCGTCGACCTGGCACGCGTTGTCGGCGGAAACAACGAGGCCGCTATCAATCGAGCGAAGGCGGTCCTGGTCCAGATCGCGACCTTCGATTTGGCTGTGAACGACTATGATGCCCGAAGCAATGGCAATTTTGACGAAGTCGCCGTCACAGCGGCGAATGACGAAAACGGCGGGCTCCATATCTTCGAGTATCGGCGGACGCGGCCGTCAGGTTCTTCCCTCCAGGATGCCAAGTTTAGAGGCTGCGCGGGAGGAAGCGGTTCGATGCGCTATCGATCTTCTGGTGTCGACCTTCAGCCGGGCACGGACGATCTTCAGGTTGGCTCGTGCGCCTGCGCGACGAGAACGGCGAACTGCTGTACGCCATCGACGTGCAGGAGGCGCAAGCGGCCCGCCTGACAAGACCATGAACCGGCAACGGCTAAAGGCGGATTGGCAGAGATGCGAGGCTACGGCGGGACCTCCCGGGCTACGCCCGCGCTCAGATAGAGACTATGCATCACCCCACCGCGGCCGCGGCTGATCATGGCCGCCCTAGGCCTGGTACACGGTCCGCTTGGTGAGAATTCCCTACATCTTTGCGTTGACATGCAGCGCCTGTTCGCGCCGGGCGGGCCTTGGGCCGTGCCGTGGGCGCAAAACGTGCTGCCGGTCATCGAGGAATTGACCGCAAGACATCCGCAGCAAACGCTGTTCACACGTTTTGTTCCGGCCGCTCGGCCTGGCGAAGGACCGGGCATGTGGGCGCGGTATTATCAGCGTTGGGCCGAGGTCACCCTTGCCAACATCGATGCCGGCCTCGTCGATCTGATGCCTTCTCTGGCGCGGTTCGTGCCGCCGGCAAAAACGCTCGACAAGCATGTCTATTCGCCGTGGACTGAAGGCCGGCTCGACGCGATGCTCAATGGGTCAGGGATCGACACGCTGGTCATCACCGGCGGCGAAACCGACGTCTGCGTGCTTGCCACGGTCCTCGGCGCCATCGACCGTGGTTTTCGTGTCGTCCTTGCGACCGATGCCATCTGCAGTTCGGTTGACCAGACGCATGAGGCACTGTTGGAGCTCTACCGCTCTCGCTTCAGCGAGCAAGTCGAGGCGGTGATGATCGAAGAGGTTCTGGAGAACTGGCGTTAGCCGGAGCTGCCGAGGGAGACGACCATGAAAAGTTTTTTCCGGGACAATGGACTGACGATCGCCCTGCTGGCGATGTTCTTGTTCAGTGTAATTGGCATGATCTGGTCGGGTCATACGGCCTACAATGAAGAGCTTCAGAACCACGGTTCGGCATCGATTGGGCTGCTCTCCTATCTTGCGAGCGGCGACTTCCTCTCGGCGCTGTTCGAGAACTGGGAAAGCGAATTCCTGCAGATGTCGGCCTATGTCATGCTGACTGCAATGCTGTTCCAGCGCGGTTCCGCCGAGTCTCGTGATCCCGATGATCCCAACCGGCCCGAGGACGAACTTCCGACCGCCACCCGCAGGCGCAACCCGATCCTGTCGTGGCTCTATTCATACTCGCTGGGCTTGGCGCTGGCCCTGCTGTTCATCATCTCATTTGCCTTGCATTGGTGGGCGAGCCTGGCGGCCGCGAACGAGGAGGCGCTTCGGCACGGCGGCGAGGTTCAATCCCTGGGAGACTATCTTCTCGACGCCCAGCTATGGTTCGAGTCCTTTCAGAACTGGCAGTCGGAATTCATGTCGACGGCCGTCCTGGTCCTGCTGTCGATTTTCCTACGCCACAAGGGCTCCCCGGAATCAAAGCCAGCCGGCGCGTCAAACTCCGAAACCGGCGCATGAGTCTCCGCGTGCAGGCAACGCTCGCTATGCTTCGGCAATGGGGGGGTGCCGGCAACGGTCGCGAAAGTGGTCGTTGAAGAACCGGCCCTTTATGAAGGCGTTTCGGAACGCCGCATAGGTCTCCGGCGGCACAGCCTCGTAGTCATAACGCGTGCCGCTCGCGACGAACCACACCGAGAGAACCCTTGTCTCCGGATCGTACTCGGTCTTGCGGATTAACGTTGATGGCATGATATCGGCGCTCTATAGGAGCGCCATTGGCATGTAGCGGGCGATCACCGTGTCCTGCCGGAACCGCCGTTCTAGCTCGGCGCGCCGTTTGCGCCAGTCCGGCAGATCGACATCATCCACCATCACTTCGAAGATGACGATTTCATCTGTGCTGGACTGCTCGCCATCCTGCCACTGACCTTCCGCGGGCGCCTGCAGGTAGGCTGTGACGCCGTCGAAACGGCTGGCCAGGTCTTCCTTCACACGGTCGAAATCTTCCCGGCCAAATGGGCGACCGGTGTTGTCCGCGCGGGGAAGCAGGATCTGGACGAGGTGCATGGCGACCGCTCAATGAAAAGCGGTCACCGATTCCAAAGAACGACGCGTTCCCTTGCCTGGTCGGAGCCGCTTGACCTTCGCGGGCCGGCGAGACAGTCGGCGAGCGATTCGCGCCGTCCGCCTAGCGCATCAGGCCCGCCGCCCGCAGGGCATCTTCAATGATCTTCTTCACGCCGGGCTGGCGCGATTGATGGATGGCAGTCGGCTGCGGGGGCTTCGTCTTCGCATTTTGTATACTTGGCGCCGGTGACTGGGGTAGTTGCCGTTGGCTGGCGGGCAATTGCGGCCTCGATTTCCGGGAGGCGCTATCCTCGGTTGCCGCGATCTCCCAAAACTGCGCGATCTCGCGTGTGGAGGCGATGCCGACATCAAGCATATAAGGTCCCGGAGCGCCGAGGCCGTTGCCGAGCGGCGTGCCGTGGCCCATCCCGGCGATCATGTTGATTTCGATCAAGGCATCTCCCGCCCCGTTACGCCAGACCTGCTTTGCGTGCGGTCCGGCAGCTTCCCGACGCGTCGGCGCTTTCTCAAGCCGGTGGACTCCCCGCCACTGGCCTGCGATCGCTTCCGCGTTGGAAGGCGAAACCGTGTGGTCAGCGGCACCGTGCCAAATCGAAATCCTCGGCCACGGTCCCCGATGATCCGATGCGCCGCGGAGGGCCCGTTGCAGATCCTGTTCCGAAGGACCGCCGTGGCCGCGCATGCGATCGAAGGCCTCCGGGATTGTCGTTGCGCTGCCGTAGGGCAGGCCGGCAATTAACGCACCGCCGGCAAACACTTCCGGATAGGTCGCCAGCATGGCCGCTGCCATTGCGCCTCCGGCCGAGAGGCCGGTGATGAAGATTCGCCTTCGGTCGAGACCGTGGGTGACGACCATCGTCTCGATCATCTGGCGAATCGAAAGCGCCTCGCCCGAACCACGCTTGGTGTCGCCAGGCTGGAACCAGTTGAAACAGAGGTTCGGATTGTTGCCGCGTTGCTGTTCGGGAAAGAGCAGCGCGAAGCCAGCCTCGTCGGCGAGTTGGGACCAGCCGGAATGATGGTCATAGCCGGCCGCGTTCTGGGTGCAGCCATGCAGCACGACGACGAGCGGGGTGCCCTTGGATAGGTCATTGGGAATGTAGAACTTCGCTTCCAACCCGCCAGGATTGATACCGAAGTCGGCCAGCGTCCGGAGGTGGTCTGACGCACCGAGGTCGGCGGGATGTGCGGCATGTCGCGCCTGCAGCGCGGCAAGGCGGGCGATGGTGTCAGAGATTTTTCGCAATGGAGCCGTCCCTGTTGTGACGCCCGGAATGGACGGCCATCCGTGCAACGCACGTGCAGCAATATCGTTGCTGCGTTGCACAAAAACAAGGGAGCGCGGCGGGAGAATGGAGTTCGGCCGATCCTCTCGGTCGGCCTGGAGTAGACGTCTTCAGCTTCGACTGGCTGTGAGATGGAGCGCGTCTTCTTCGTCGTCGCGCTGCTTGCCGCCTAACGCTGCCGCTGCGCTGGCGATGAACGCACCGATCATGAGAGAAAGCGCGCCAACCAGCGCGAAGCTGGCGCCGGCTTTTCTAGCTGTGTCGGCTGCTTCCTGTGCTTGGACTTTGGCCGCCTCGACCTGAGCAAGCACCGCATCAACCCGGGCAGTAGCATCCGCTTGCGACAAGCAGTCCGAGCGGCCACGAGTTGGCCCAGATAAGTCTTGTCGTCGGCCGAGACTTCGCCGGCCGCCGCTTTCGTAATGAGGATGCGGGAGGCTTGTGCGGCTGCTGTCGCATCGCCCTCCGCGCCCGGCGCCGCCAGCCTGGAAGGATCGTTCGGGCGGAACAGCGCATCGACGAAATACGACGCCGCGCCGCTGCCTCCGTCTTTCCCGGCGTTTGCGGTCGCCCCTGCCGAGGCACCCATTGCTGCTCCCGAGGCCACTGTCGAGGCCGCCTTGACGCCGGTGCCGATTGCCGCGGACAGCGCCGAACCGAGCACGAACACGACCAGAAGCGTCGCCAGCGCCCAGGCCATGAATCCGTGCGCGGTATCCCGGAAGAACGTCTCGTCCGTATGAATGCCGACCCATTTGGTGCGAAGGCGCCCGGTCAGGTAACCCCCGAGCCCGGATGACAACCATTGCACGATGACCAGCCAGATCGCAGTGGACACAGCGAAGGTGGTGACGCTGGCGCTTTCGTTGGACCATGGAGACACCATCGTGAGCCCGAGGCCGGACCCGAGAAGCATCAGGATGAACGTCAGGGTCGAGGCAGCGAAGGCGCCGGCGATGATCGGTCCCCAGTTGACTCCGGATGACCAGGACTCGACCGGCGCGGCGCCGTCGGTCGCCAGGATGGTTGATGCCATGGATTCCTCCTACCGCATGAACAGCGCGAGAAGGATGATGATCGGAATAGGAACTCCGAGCAGCCAGAGTAGAATTCCACGACCCATGATTGCCTCCTATCGAAAGACGGATGTTGGAACTAAAATAGCCACCCCAACACAGTTGGGGTGGCTGGTGTGTGATCAGGCGGCCTTGGCCATTTCGTTGGCCGAGGCGTCCGCCAATCCGGTGAGCGCCTCTGTCATAGACTCTTCGCCGAGCGTCTGTTCGATCAGCTTGGCGGCGTCGCTCACGCCCAAAACCTCGGCCCAGCGCTTCAGCGTGCCATAGCGGGTGATCTCGTAGTGCTCGACAGCCTGGGCAGCGGAGATCAGACCGGCGTCCAGTGCGGGAGTTCCCTTGAACTCCTCCATAATCTCCTCGCCCTCCTCGATGATGCCGTCGATCGCGGGACACGTCTTGCCCTGTGCCCGCTTGCCAAGGAGCTCGAAAACCTGCTGCAGGCGCTCGACATGACCGTCGGTTTCGTCCTTGTGCTTCTCGAAGGCTGCCTTCAGATCGGCCGATGAGGGGGCGCGCGCCATCTTGGGAAGCGCCTTCAGGATCTTCTTTTCCGCGTAATAGATATCTTTGAGCGTATCGAGGAAGAGATCATCCAATGTCTTTTCTTTCGCCATGGCGGATTTCCTTTTGGTTCCAGCGTTTTTTGTTGTCGCTCACGGGGTTGTGAAACGCATGCTCAAAGCGCACAACGCCGGAAAGGTTCCCTTGAGACGTTTCGCTGCACGTCACTGTGACTTCGTGGGGTCAACCCCTGGTTCAATTCACTTCCCGCTCCGCCAGGCATTTCGCTATCGAGGATCGCATCCTGCTCTGATACTTGGCGTCTCTATCTGTCGAGCTTCTTGAGAATATTTTTGTCGGCGCAGCCATGAACGAGCGCGCCTGACCTTGGGGATGCTGCTCGCCAAAGTCGCCGGCGGCGAGACCAGCCCTTCCACCTAAAAGAATTCTCTGCGAGAACGATGCCTCCCGCCAATCGTGACACCGCCTGGCCTCCGATCCGGTTGCTCCTGGCGGCCAACAATGCCCACGGCGAAATAGACGTCCGGTCGTTTTTCGAATTGGCGCGCTGGGGAAGACCGAGGAACAACGTCCAGCGGTGGCGTGGTGGGCGCTCGCCGTCGCTTTCGCACAGGTAGTTGTGAATGTCGGTTGCAGCGACCGCTGCGTGCCCGAATGCGACCGCGAGCTGGTTGAAAGACACAGGAGGCGAATGGGCTTCGCTTTGGATAGTGAGGGCGCATCGCCTGGCTTGATCCGGCGACGCGAGTCCGACGGCGAGGGATATCTATGAGGAAGCCTGGATGATCAGACCGCCAAGACGACAGGGCGAATACGCGGATCGGGAGATCGATTGCCAAGAGGCCATGGAGCCCGGCTTTCAGGCTATCGTCGGTTGCATGCTGGAGCGGCTGGACGCCAAGAGGCACCAGCTCCCGACCGCCCACGCCCAGAATCCCCGCCGGCCGGCCGCGCCAAAGTTAAAACGCAATCAGCCGACCACCACGATTGGCTGAGATGGTAGAAAGCTGGTTATTCTGATTGGTCGCTCGAACAAGCCACTGAGGTCCTGGGCAGGGCAGTATCGCTATCACATGAACTCGTCGCATGGGGTGGCGCAGTATTTCTGCAGACGGCGGATGTTTGTTTGCGGGCGCAGGTCTGCACCTGCATCCTTTGGCGCTTTCATACGTTTGCCCGCGAAGAAGATGCTCCGGGCCGGCAGCCATGTCGAAAAAAACAACCGACGACGCTTACGAAGATCAAGTGCAGCTTGAGCGGCGGGCCAGACGGCAGGGCCGCGGACGCAATGCCGAATGGCCGTCAGAGATCCCCAGCCGTGGCTGGAAAGACGTGCTGTGGCGGGTCTTTGCTGAAGTAAACGAGGACCGTGTTATGCTGATCGCGGCCGGGGCCGCATTCTATCTGCTCCTTGCCCTCTTTCCAGCGCTTGCCGCGTTCGTGTCCATCTACGGTTTTGTCGCCGATCCTCAGACCATCGCTGAGCACATTGCGTTCCTTGGCGGCGTACTGCCTTCGAGCGGTCTGGATATTATCAGATCTCAGCTTGCGTCCTTGGCCGCTCAGAAGACTGGCGCGCTCAGCTTCGGCTTCATGTTCGGCCTTGCCGTCGCATTGTGGAGCGCCAGTAACGGCATCAAGACGCTATTCGAAGCCATGAACATCGCCTACGAGGAGAGTGAAAAGCGCGGTTTTATCCATCTGAATCTTCTGGCCTTGGGCTTCACACTTGGCGCCATCCTCATCGGTATCGGCTTTATCGTCTCGGTGGGGATCGTGCCGGCCATGCTTGCGCTGCTGAACCTCGGCGGTTGGACCGAAGCCCTTGTGCGGATCTTTCGGTGGCCGATGATGCTGATCATGGTCGGCCTCGGGATCACGCTGATCTACCGCTACGGCCCCAGCCGCGAAAGGGCAAAGTGGCAATGGGCGACATGGGGCGCCTTCCTCGCGGCTGGGGTGTGGATCGCAGTCTCGATAGGGTTTTCCTATTATCTTGAGAACTTCGCCGACTACAACGCGACGTATGGAGCCCTGGGGGCAGTCATCGGCTTGATGATGTGGACCTGGATCTCTGTGATTGTCCTGATTGTGGGGGCGGAGCTGAATGCCGAGATGGAGCACCAGACAGCCAAGGACACCACCACAGGTGCGCAGCAGCCGATGGGTGCGCGAGGTGCCACGGTCGCCGACACGCTGGGCGGATCGGCCGATGCNACCACAGGTGCGCAGCAGCCGATGGGTGCGCGAGGTGCCACGGTCGCCGACACGCTGGGCGGATCGGCCGATGCCACCAACCAGCAGTCGCGTTCGGGCGAGCACAACACCTAATGCGCAGATCTCGTGAGATCTCCGCGCAACTTCGCTTGGCGCAGATCACTGACATCGGCATTGGCGACGAAGTTGCAAAGACCTTGGGCAATGACAAGTCAGATCAGCGAGCAAATGAATACCTTCAGGCGCAGTCTCCATCCTGCTCAGGTTCGGCGAATGGCAAGCGCGACAGTGGCAGAGAACGGCGGCACATCAAGTTTCAGCCATGTCGGAATTCGCTTGCCATTCCCCCGTTTGCCTGCCGGCCGCGGTATCCTAGGCGATGACCCGATAGGTCCCGCGAGCCAACCCGGGCAACTCCAAGGCGGCCGGAACCGGCAGCATACCGTTTCGCCCGATCGTGTCGCGGCGAAGCAGCCAGACCTGGATGAGCACATGCGGGGTGCGGTTTGGCCACCGCATGCCGCCACCGGCGCCGCCGCTGCCAGGTGAGCCCATTGCAAATGGCGGAAATATTCTGTCGGCAGTTCCGGCGACGTGCAGATCGTCAATTTCGATTGGCAGAGACGGGATTTTGGCACAACGCTGTTGGAAAAAAGGTCATGGCCGTGCAAAGTGACGCAAGGTTGACTGAACTCTCAGCAAGACGGCCTGTGTTGCCCATGGCTCTGCCGCTCCGTGACGCGGGCTCGTCCTACTCCTGACATCGCGCAGCCGCTTCCAGCGTTGTCGGTGTCGAGCAAAGTGCATGACTGAGACTGAGGCTCCCACGCAAAGCACAGGCGACCAAGATGACATCAGATTCAGACAAGGCTGAGGCAGTTGAGCAATTGCTCGATACACCGGACCTTGCCACCGCGCTGGAAAGCGAGCAGTTCAAAAAATTTCTTGACCAGGTGCCGATCGCTATCGCCGTGTCGGACTTAGGCGCGAAGGAGCGCGTCGTCTATGCTAATCCAGAATTCGAAAAAGTGTCAGGCCTGAAGGCAGCCGAGCTTACCCGGCAAAACTGGGGAGCACTTTCCGGCATTGGCATCCACCAGCAGAAGGGCCGGCCTCTGCCCGAGGCCTTGGTCGAGGAAACCGATTTCGTCGGCACTTTCCGGCTGGAGCCCGTCGGGGCCAACCCGGCTCTTGTCGACGTTTATTCAAACATCATCGTGGACGATAACGGCACGAACTGCTTCCGACTGGTGGCTCTGGTCGACGTCTCATCCCATGGCGAATCTGAAGAAGCGCGCTTGGTGGAGGAGCGCGTCCGTGAGAAGGACACCCTGTTGCGCGAACTGCAGCACCGGGTGAAGAACAACTTACAGATGATCACCGCATTGATCCGTTTAGAAACCCGTAACGCGACCGAGCCCGACCAGAAAAGATTTGAGAGGCTCGCCGGCCGCGTCGACGCTCTGGCGATCCTCTACCAGACGCTATCGGCAGACGAGCAGAAGGATGAGGTCGATCTCGGCGTTTATCTTAGCCAGATCGCCTCCGCGGTGATGGGGTCGCATGCAGTTGAGGGGATCCGCCTCGACATGAAGGTGGATACCTATCCGGTATCGATCAACGTCGCCATGCCAACGGGACTGGTCGTGAACGAATTGCTCACAAATGCACTCAAGCATGCATTCCAAGGGCGTGAAGGCGGGACGATAAAGCTGCACAGCATCGCCGATGGCGACGGCTGCCTGGTGATAGTTGCGGACGACGGTATCGGCCTGCCGGAAGGGGAGATATGGCCCAAGCCCGGCAAGCTCGGCGCGCTGATCGCGCGCTCGCTGACAGAGAACGCCAAGGCAAAGTTCAACGTCGCCTCGAGCGCCAGCGAAGGGACGAAGGTCACCATCGTCTTCACGCGATCGGCGGCAGCAAGCTGACAATTGCCAGAGGGCGGATGCTTCATGCTCCCGGCCTTTCCACCGCGGCCCCGGGGCGCTGTGCTTGGCACATTCACGTCGCCGTTCTTCAGGTATGCCGTACCCGGCGCGGCAAGAACGCCGCGTCGATCCCGCCGTTAGCACCTATGCTATCTTAGTGGGTCTGGCTAAAGCTGAGACTCAACCGGAAGGTGGCGGACCAAGGCCGCCAGAACCCGGCGAAAAATTCCGGCCTCTGGTTCGTGTGTGTATTCTTGGAGTTTGCCTTCTTCGCATCCATGCCAGTGCAGCACATTG
Organism: Mesorhizobium sp. L48C026A00; assembly: GCF_000502375.1. Classification (NCBI taxonomy): domain Bacteria; kingdom Pseudomonadati; phylum Pseudomonadota; class Alphaproteobacteria; order Hyphomicrobiales; family Phyllobacteriaceae; genus Mesorhizobium; species Mesorhizobium sp. L48C026A00. Next base: position 25,648 of record NZ_AYWU01000035.1, read on the forward strand.
TTCTTTAGTTCCAGCCGATAGCTGGTTTCTAGTGATATCTCCGCTTGAAAAAAGCGCCGAAGTTCACCGACTAATTCGGCATCCTCAAAGAGCACGCCCATCTCCGAGTTCAAAGACACTGACCGGGGATCAAAATTGAAGGAACCAACGAACCCAGCCCTGTCGTCAACCGTGAACGATTTGGTGTGCAGACTGGCACCCTTGGAGCCAAACACCGAAATTCCCTGACCGCGAGTGAAGGGCTGGAGCTCGAACAGTCTTACGCCATTCCTCAGCAATCGCTTGCGATAGTTTGCATAAGCCCCATGAACCGCGGCGACGTCTGTAGCGGCCAAGGAATTGGTCAAAACGGAAACGTCAACCCCATTGCTGACGAGGTCCATCAGGACCGCGGAGCCCCTTTTGCCAGGGATGAAATAGGGAGATACAATTTCCAGATTGTTGCGCGCCGACTTTATGAGGGGAAGCAACTCCTTGGTAAGCCAGCTGCGACGTCTCCAACCTCTCACCTTCTCTGGAGGATCGGAAATCACCCGAACTCGATCCACCCAATGCACCTCGTTGCTGGCCGCGATGAACTCTGCGATGGACCCTCGGTCACCGATCCCGTTCAAAAGCATCGATTCGGTTTCGAGATCGCTTCCCGAAAACAAATCGGAATGCTCGTTCCCCGCGGCTGGACCCAGGACACTGATTGATTTCGCGTCCTCGCAAGCCCAGAATGCCTCAAATATTTCGGCGGTTTGCTGCACGGCAGGACCGAGGAGCAGCACGTCTAAGTCGCGAAAATTGGTTTCTGCTGCGTCGAAATAGGCATCGCCAACGTTGCGCCCGCCTACGATAGCAACGTTGTCGTCAGCGATCCATGCCTTGTTGTGCATCCTCCGGGTCAACGCAAATAGTCGCAATACAATTTCCACAGCGCGCATGACGCTGCGTTGCCTGACGCCGCTCGGATTAAACAACTTCAACTCGATGTTTGGATGATTGCTCAAGGCCAGATAGGCCGCATCGTTCTTTCGCGGATTGGCGTCATCAAGGAGCATGCGAACTCGCACGCCGCGCTCAGCGGCCCGGAAAACTTCCTGCAAGAGCAAGCGGCCAGTGTGGTCATCGTGCCAAAGGTAGTACATGAGATCGAGACTGCGAACGGCACTCCTTGCCGCCAGAACGCGCCCGGCGAAGGCGTCATAATTGTCCGGGACCAGCAGCAAGCCGCTCTTGCCTGCTTTGATGTTGTCGTGTGCAATCCGCGTAATGGATACTTCCATAAAATTTTCTACCCTTCAGCGATAGAAACCCGGCCTCGCTCAAAATCGTAGCAAGAACCCTTCAAAGGTAATCTGGTTGCAAATGTAGCTGTCGAATCCCCTAGAGAATTAATCGAGCCATGATCGGTAGATGATCGGAGGCGATCCGAGATAGCGATGTATGGTGCACTTCGAGGCTGGAAATCAGACTTGGTGGTTTGGCCAGGATCCGATCGAGCGCAAGCAAAGGGAATCGCGAAGGGAAACTGGACAGCACGGTGTGAATTGGACCAAAATGCGGCAGTAGCGCCAGCAACGAGGATCTGCTGTGCACCCGCCATTCGTTGAGATCGCCAAGCAAAATGGTTGGCCTTAGGACCGAACGCGCCGCCTCAAGCAGTGCGTTGGCTTGCTTGGTGCGCGACCGCCGGAGTGCCGAACCGATCGTCCTATATGCCCGAGGCGGCACGTCGACGGGCCGGATCAACCCGTGCGAACTCCGTCAGCTCTGGTGGGATCGATCTTCATCAACCGCGATCTGGCCTCAATTACGCGCTGTTGCGCAGCCCGTATCCTGCTGCACAGCGCGATATTGATGCCGACACCGCAGTCATCATCCAGCATCTCGTTCGCACGCTCAAGGGAGCGCTCGGCCCGATTAAGCCGCTGTCGGGCTCGCGCCAGTTCCATATCTAAAAGTTCCATTATTCCGAATCCATTGCGGTCCCTTGATTGGTAAACCGCTTGTGGTCGCCGTTGGTTCCGGCTGTTCGCGAGCGTGCAGCCCAGACGTAGATGTGGTTGGCAAAGTTCTGGAGTGAGAGTGGTGGCGCCGGTGGCCTGAAGGGCGCGACGAATGAAACGCCGGCCCAGTTCAACCCGCGCGACGTCCTTCAAAGCTGGGGGGATCGATCTTCACCAAGCGGTCTGCGGCCTCGACCGCAGTTCGTATCCTGTTGCGCAGCGCGAGGTTCTCGGCCAGCATTTCTTCAGTACGTTGAAGCGCGAGCTCGGTCCGGTGGATGCGCTGCCTGGCATTGGCAACTTCCGATGTCAAAATGTCGGCCACCGTCCCGTGGCCCTGGGGTTCCAAAGTGTCCATGGATTTCTAACACATGGGGGCCGATATCGTTCCCTGGTCAGTGACAAGTGCACTTCGGCCTGCTTCGCCGGCCGCTGCCGATTGCGGTGCGATCGGCAACGACGTCCTGCAGAAGAGCCGGACATTTCACATTCCCCCTAATGTTGGGACAGCGCCCCTTCGCAACCGGCGAGCAGCATCGCGACTAGTTCCCAGTTAATCCGGTAGATGATCGATCGTCTGCCGACATATCCGCGCCATTGCCTGGACAACCGCCAAGGCTGCCATTGTGCGTTTGGTCCTGCCTCCGTTGCGATAGTTGCCGTTCCGCTTGCCTTCAGGTGCGCCCCCGCCCGCACCGTGCATGCGACAGACTGCGCTGCCCCTCACCGCTGGCGATCGACACTGGCATCCCGTCCGCTTCGACCGAGCATGACACCGAGGCGCTAGGTTCATGAGGTTGACGTTATTTTTTTTCCGTCACCCTGCCCCCCATGCGAGACGTTGCCGACAATAGCTTGGCCGCCTTCGTTCACCGTGACGTGCTTCACCGTGACGTGCTGCTGGCCGCCCGTGCGGTGTTTCTTTAGGGCTTCCACCTGGGCCGCGAACGTCCTGGTGAGCTTGTTGAAAGCACGTTCGGCGCTGTCTTGCTGCGGGATAGTTTCGCAGTGAGCAAGGCGGCGGGCGAACGTCATGTCGCCATGTGCACCGCAGCCATCTGGGATGCCAGCATAGCTTCGATCTGATCCTGCGGTTCAATGCCTTTCACGATCGAGGCGACAAAGGCCGTGCCCTTATCGTCTAGCGTTTTGCCGTGGCTGCCGACATTCACCAGCTGGAGCAGGAGGCCATTGATGAAATCTTCGTCCGATGATCCGAAGGCTTTCTGGGCTGCCGTATGGTCGATAGTGACGGTGCTTCCGTCGATCTTTAAGAGGCGCGACGGGTTCGATTGGTGCGCGTGATCGGGCGCGGCGAGGACTTTTGTTTTTGCCGTCATGGATTAGGCCGCCAATATTTCACGAATGCAATTCGCGGCATCGGAAGGCCAATCGATTTCATGCTGCACCATTGGTTTCGGGTTGACGGTAATTCCGGATTCGGCCGAAAACCTCGTCGGCAAACGCCCGAAGTTCCTGGTCAATGACCTCGTCGGCCAGGCCAGCGGACACCATTTGCGTCCGCATGCCCGCGATGACTTGTTTCCAATATTGGTTTCCGCCCTTTCCGGTTCGATCAGACAACACTTCGACGGTCCGACGGATCTTCCCGACGCGTCGAACGGTCGGAAAAGGCAGAACGGTGCACACCGCATCGCCGATAGCATGAGGGCTCAGCCCGCGCATCGGTATCCCTCCAAGATATGTATAGGACTTCGGACTTTTCTACTTCGTCGGCCATGCGGACCTTGAGGATGTGTGAAGCTTGACCGTAGCTGCAAAAAGTTAAACCTCAACTGGGCGCCGCATTCAAAACCGTCCGTCCCTTCTCGGTATGATCAGGCTGCGTCGATAGCCGGCGCTGGGCCGATGCCGAGATAGGGGTCGCCGATCAGCTTGTCCGGGGCCAGGTCTCATCGGGTGCATAGGCCCCCAGAACTTCGCTGCCGTGATCGGCCAATCTCCAAATCCTAAGACTCAAGCGAAGCGCTACTCTGTGGCGTGAGGCTTATGCGCTTATACTCTACCCAACCGGAGCGGTTCATCCAAAACCCGTTCCGGGCGCAGACGCCGAGATCGAACAAATGCCTTTAGTCCGTCGGCATCCAACGCATGCCCGAAGGCATAACCCTGCAGTATGTCGCAGCCCAAGCTCTTGAGTGTCTGTGCGTGCTCCATCGTCTCGACACCCTCGGCTACGACCTCGATACCCAGGGATTTGCCGATTTCAATGATCGATGAGACGACCTGCCTTCGTTGCGGCGATTTGACAATAGGAATGACCAATTGGCGATCTATCTTCAACCGGCGAGGCTGCAGCTTGAGCAAGCTGACTATAGAGGCGTAGCCCGTGCCAAAATCGTCTATTTCTATGTCAATGCCGAGCTCTTTTATCTGCTCAAGATTCCAGGTGACAAAATCATCATTTTCGTCAAGGAAAATTGACTCAACGAGCTCGAAGGCAACTGTTCCCTTCTTGATATTTAGTTCCCTAAGACTCTTTATGAGTTCCTCATCCTGAAGGCGGCGTGCCGAAACGTTGACCGACACCCGCGGAATGTGGAGATTCGCAGCAGACCACCCTTCGAGATCCAAAAGCGATTGCTCCAATATGTTTCGATCGATGATCGAGACGACATTCAATTCTTCCGCAATCCTTAGGAAGACGTCGGGCGCCAAAATGCCCTTCTCCGGATGTCGCCATCGCGCCAGCGCCTCAACCCCAACAATTTCAAGGGTTTTTGCGTCAAATTGCGGCTGGTAGAAGGGAATGAACTCGTTGCGCTCAAGGCCGCCGAGAATGTCGTCGGCAATCCGTTTTGTCTCGACGATCTCGCTTTGCATCGCCTCGGTGAAGAACTCGTATCGATTGCGCCCACGACTCTTTGCTCGGTAAAGCGCGATGTCAGCGTTGACCAGCAGGTGTTTGGCTTCGATATCTTTTCCGTTATCGACTGCAATTCCCACGCTCACGCCAAAACGGCATCGATGGCCCTGATAGTAGACCGGTTCTCGCATCTGGCAGATGACGCGGTCAGCGAGCAGCGCCAGTTGCTCGACGTCGTCATGCACCACGCACAGGACGATGAATTCGTCTCCTCCGATCCGAGCGACGAATCCCTCACCATCGACCTTGGATCGGAGGACGGTCGAGGCGTGAACAAGCATTGCGTCGCCTGCGGCGTGGCCAAGCGTGTCGTTGATGTGCTTGAACCGATCGAGATCAATGTGAAGCAGTGCCGCATACCCGCCGGTCCGCCTGGCGTTTGCCGCGTAATCTTCCAGCACTTGGTCGAGGTAACGCCGGTTGGGCAAACCGGTCAGCGAATCGTGGAGCGCAATGTGCTCTATGCGCGCCTTGGCCGATTCGAGTTCTGCATTTTTCGACTCGGAAAGCTGTTTTGCGCGAACCAGGTCCTTGTTCAGCAGGACGTCGGCTGTCACATCCCATTCGGCGCCAATCATTTTTGGGGTGTCGTTTGCGTGCCGGTAAATTATCGCCTTGGATCGGACATGGCGAATCTCGCCATCCGGCCGAATAATCCGGTACTCCGACAAATATGGCCCGCCGCCGGCCGTCGCGCGGTCGAAATCGGCGTTGGCGCCAGCCAAATCTTCCGGGTGGATTGCTCCCGCCCAGTCCAGGTAGCCGCGGCCCTCCCCAGCTGGTTTGCCGTATATTTCATTGACGCGGTCGTCCCACGTCAGTTCGTTGGTCGCGAGATCGTGTTCCCACACGCCAATAGCCGACGCTTCCAGAGCGAGTTCCAGGCGTCTCGACAATCGACTCAGTTCCGCATAGTTGCGCTGTCTCTCGCCAATCAGGCGACCGGTCACCAGGAATGGGATCACAACCAACGCCCCGGCCACCGCCATGATGGCGCGCAAGAACCACGCGTTGTCGGGCGTCGAAGGCCAGCCGTTTTTGGGAATGGCTGCGATCCGCCACGAACCGGACGGGAGCAGGACGTCGGCTGTCACCGGATTGCTCTTGGCGACGCGCTCATTGCCGAAGAATTGCTCTCCGGTTGGACCGAGAGCGTCCTTACCGATCAGCGCTATGTCAATCCCGAGATCGTCGTCAAGCAGGCCGCTCGCCTTATAAAGGCGCTGAACGTCTACAACGGCCGAAATGATGCCCCAGAACCTTTCGGTGTTGCCCGCACTGCGTACAAAGACCGGAATACGACCGACGAAGCCTTGCCCTCCCTGCCTCAAGTCGACGGGACCGGCAAGAATTAGCTCGCGCTTGTCTCGCGCCCTCAGCGCGGCCACACGCTGCCGCTCGTCCTTGCGGTAATCGAGGCCTATCGCCTTGGCGTTGCCATTCATCGGGTACATCAGAGAAATGACCAGATCGGGCGCGCCGGCAATATTCTTCAATTGCGAGCCCCTGCCAAACAGGTTGCTCGCCAGCGAGGCGAAGCGTTGCTGTCCCATATAGGGCTCAGTCACGACCGCCGCGACCAGTCCCTGCACCAGTTGAAGGTTTCCGTTGATATTGCCTTCAAGCTTGGCGCGGATAAGATTGACCTTGGCCAGGACATCGGCTCGGGCGGCTTGATCCGAGACGATTTTGTTCTGGTGGTCCGCGAACGCTGCGCCAATGGCAATAACGATCACCGCCATTGCCGCCGGGATATTTGCCGACGAGAAAACGGCCTTCTTGATACCGCCGAACCTAGCGCGGAAAGGAGCCAATAGGCGATTCCTCAGATACTATTCAGGTTCTGGGCCAACCCGACCAAGGTATATTAGCTATCAATGTTTAATTTTGACCTTCACGGGTCCTAAAAATTTTGCACCCTCCAACCGCCAGAGGTGGCCGGAGTGGCTGACACGGACCTGCGGCTCCGGCTGACGACTTAAAGCGCGTCGCGGCTGAATGGAATCATGCAACGCGCTTCAGGTTTTGTTTGATGCATGTCGTTATCGCAAAACCGCTGCACACCCTCGGTTCAAGCCCGAGGGCATGCTTTTGCGCGACATGCATTAGTGGCCCTCAATCGCCTTGGCGGTAACCAGGTAGGGTATCTTGCCGACGCTACGTTTCGTCGCGCCGATGGAATAGGCCATTGGGATCTTGGGAGAGTTCTCCGGCAGGCCGTACATATCCTTGCCGGCCCTCACGGCAAATGAAAAGTGCTGCCACGAAACCGTGTCATGCTCATTGAGAAAATCCAGCGTCAGCCCAGCTGAAATCAGCGCGTTCACCACGTCGCTGACCGGATGAATCCACTCATAGTAGCGCGGATGTTTCAAGATGCGGTCGTCGCCGGTATAGGTGAGTTCTTCGTTCCATGCGAGTGGTCGAGCTATTGGCGTTCGCCAGTCATGCTTGAACTCCAGCGCCGCAGCCTTGCGGTCACACTGGAACATCAACGGATGGCCCTCGGCGAGATAGAGCCGGCCGCCGGGCCGCAGGAGATCGGCAACCACCCGCGCCCAGCGGAACACGTCGTCAAGCCAGTTTACCGAACCCCAGGTAACGTAAGCGATGTCAAAGGTCCGGCCAAGCGCTTCGACTGCCTCGAACAGTGGCGCCTCCACGAAGCGCACGTCAGTGCCTGCCTTTGCAGCGAAATCCCGCGCCGCTGCGATCGCCGTCGGTGAAAAGTCGAGGCCGGTCACGCTGCCCGCGCCCAGATTCTTCAAGCTGATTGTGTCGAGCCCGATATGGCATTGCAGATGGACGATATCCTTGCCGACAATGTCACCGACCTCGCGCGTTTCCAGCTCATAGAGATTGGATCCGCCAGCCAGTACATTTTCTATGTGGTAGCTGCCCGTTGTGTCGGTCGAATGCAGCTCGGCTCGATCATCCCAATTAAGGCGGTTCGCGCCCAGAAACGGTTCCAAATTGCCCCCTCAAGTCCCTGCCGAGACCAATATATATGGTAAACAGAACGTTAATATACCTTGCAGCTAAAGTGTCGCGCGTCAATCCGTGGCGGTACGGTGCACCACCGGGGCTGATCGATTGGTCAGCGAATTCGGCGAGCCTCTTGGCGAGGTCGGTCGACGGGCAGCGCCGGAAGAAATTTGTTGTCGTGCGAAACGTCCGCGGAGCTACGACTGAAACTCCGGCTGTGCCTGCATTGTCCGGAGATCGATCGGCATGGATATGTGTTCGTGCGTGATCATCCAGCGGTCGCTCATCAACTGCAAACCCGACGTCACCCGCACCCAATAGTCGGCCTTCTCGCCGTTGGTTCTTTTGCTTCTGACGTGGCACAGACCATAGCAGAACGCCACGTCATCTCTGACTGTGACGAGCAGTTCGTGCACCTCATAATCAATCGGGCCGTCAACCAAGGCAAACCACGCCTCGAAATTCTTTCGGTAGGCATCGGCGCTCTCGATCCGCAGCGGCGGCCTGATGCCGAATACGACAGTAGCCGCGGCATAGTGTGCCATCAGGGCTTCTATGTCCTTGGCCCGCAATGCCTGCACCAGGTCATCCAGGCCTTTGCGGATTTCCATTTCTTCTGCAGTCGGGTCTGCATAGGGCTCTCCTTTCATCGCATGATGAGTGGGCCAGGCCGGTGCTCTCGAAGCGATGCACCTGGTCATCGACCGCGATGCCAGGTCAAAGCTTCTGCCTTACTGCGCGGCTTCGGCGAAGGGGGTCGGCACATAGTTGAGTATAGGGCCGAGCCAGCGCTCGACCTCGGCGAGCGGCATGGCCTTGCGGCGCGCATAGTCCTCGACCTGGTCGCGCTCGACCTTGGCCACGCCGAAATAATAGCTTTCGGGATGCGACAGGTAGATGCCGGACACGGAGGAGCCCGGCCACATCGCAAAGCTTTCGGTCAGGCTGACGCCGGCGTTGCGCTCGCCGTCGAGCAGGCGAAAAAGCGTCGCTTTCTCGGTGTGGTCGGGCTGCGCCGGATAGCCGGGCGCCGGGCGAATACCGCGATAGGGTTCGCCGATCAGCTCGTCCGGCGCCAGATCCTCATCCGGCGCATAGGCCCAGAACTCCTTGCGCACCTTCTCGTGCAGGCGTTCGGCGAAGGCTTCGGCGAAACGGTCGGCCAGCGCCTTGACCATGATCGACGAGTAGTCGTCATTGGCACGTTCGAAGCGCTCGGCGATCGCCGCTTCCTCGATGCCGGCGGTGACGATGAAGCCGCCGAGATAGTCGGCCTTGCCGCTGTCCAACGGCGCGACGAAATCCGACAGCGCGACGTTCGCCTTGCCGTCGCGCTTGGTCAGCTGCTGGCGCAGCGTGAAGAAGGTCGCCAGTTCCTGTGACCTGGCATCATCGGTGAACAGCCTGATGTCGTCGCCGACGGTATTCGCCGGCCAGAAGCCGATGACGCCCTTTGGCGCGAACCATTTTTCCGCAATGATCTTGGCCAGCATCGCCTGGGCGTCGTCGAAGAGCTGGCGTGCCGCCGGCCCTTGCGCCTCGTCGTCTAGGATTTTGGGATAGCGACCCTTCAGCTCCCAGGTCTGGAAGAACGGCGTCCAGTCGATATAGCGCGCGAGCTCCGCCAAATCCCAGGCTTCGAAGGTTTTCAGGCCGAGGAAGGACGGTTTTGGCGGCGCGTAGGCCGACCAGTCGATCCGGTGGGCGTTGGCCCGCGCCTTGGCCAGCGGCAGGCGCTGCTTGTCGGCTTCGCTGCGCGCATGCGCATCGGCGACCTTCTTGTATTCGGCGCGAACGTTGTCGACATAACCGCCCCTGGTCTCGTTCGACAAAAGCGCCGACACCACGCCGACCGCGCGGCTGGCATCGGCGACATAGACGGTCTGGCCACTGATATAGCGCGGATGGATCTTTACTGCGGTATGCACGCGGCTGGTCGTAGCACCGCCGATCAACAGCGGAATGTCAAAACCCCCGCGCTCCATCTCGGCGGCCATGTGCGCCATCTCGTCGAGCGAGGGCGTGATCAGGCCGGACAGGCCGATGATGTCGACCTTTAGCTCGCGCGCCGTCTGCAGGATCTTTGCCGCCGGCACCATGACGCCGAGGTCGACGATCTCGTAATTGTTGCAGGCCAGAACCACGCCGACGATGTTCTTGCCGATGTCGTGGACATCGCCCTTCACCGTCGCCATCAGGATCTTGCCGGCGGTCTGGCGCTCGCCGGTGTCGACGCCTTTGGCGGCATTCGCCAGCTTCTCCGCCTCCATGTGCGGCAGCAGGCCGGCGACGGCCTGTTTCATGACGCGGGCGGATTTCACCACTTGCGGCAGGAACATCTTTCCCGCGCCGAACAGGTCGCCGACGACATTCATGCCTGCCATCAGCGGACCTTCGATGACGTGCAGCGGACGCTCGGCGGCGCGCCGCGCCTCGTCCGTGTCCTGGTCGATGAATTCGGTGATGCCGTTGACCAGTGCGTGCGAAATGCGCTGCTCGACCGGCCAGTCGCGCCAGGCGAGATCGCGTTCCTGCGCTTCCTTGCCCGCCGTGCCCCTAAAACGTTCGGCGAGTTCCAGCAGGCGTTCGGTCGCGCTGCCGCCGCCCTTCGGCTGGCGGTTGTTGACGACGTCCTCGCAGGCTTCGCGCAGTTCCGGATCGATGGTGTCATAGACGGCAAGCTGTCCGGCGTTGACGATGCCCATGTCCATGCCGGCCTGGATGGCATGGTAGAGGAACACGGCATGCATGGCCTCGCGCACCGGCTCGTTGCCACGAAACGAGAAGGAGAGGTTCGACACGCCGCCCGATATGTGGACATGGGGAAGCGTCGCGGTGATCTGCGTGGCGGCTTCGATGAAGTCGACGCCGTAATTGTTGTGCTCATCGATGCCGGTGGCGATGGCAAAGATGTTCGGGTCGAAAACGATGTCCTCGGGCGGGAATCCGGCCTGCTCGGTCAAAAGTCTGTAGGCGCGGGTGCAGATTTCGACCTTGCGCGCCTGGGTGTCGGCCTGGCCGTCCTCATCGAAGGCCATGACGACCACCGCCGCGCCATACGCGCGGACGAGCTTCGCATGATGCAGAAAAGCCTCCTCGCCCTCCTTCATCGAGATGGAATTGACCAGCGGCTTGCCCTGCACGCATTTCAGGCCGGCTTCGATGATCTCCCATTTGGAACTGTCGATCATTACGGGAACGCGGGCGATGTCCGGCTCGGCGGCGATCAGGTTGAGATAACAGACCATTGCCTGCTTCGAATCGATCAGGCCTTCGTCCATGTTGATGTCGATGATCTGCGCGCCGTTGGCGACCTGGTCGCGGGCGATTTCGAGCGCCGCGGCATAGTCGCCCGCGGTGATCAGCTTCCTGAATTTCGCCGAGCCGGTGACATTGGTGCGCTCGCCGACATTGACGAACGGAATCTCGTCGGTCAGCGTGAACGGCTCGAGCCCCGAAAGGCGCATCTGCGGCTCGATGTCGGGAACAGCGCGCGGCGGATATTTCTTCACGGCCTGTGCGATGGCGCGGATGTGGTCGGGCGTCGAGCCGCAGCAGCCACCGACGATATTGACCAAGCCGTCGCACGCGAAATCCTCGATCTGCGCAGCCATGAACTCCGGGCTTTCGTCATATTGGCCGAATTCGTTGGGCAGGCCGGCATTCGGATAGGCGCAAACAAAGGTGTCGGCGACGCCGGATATTTCGTCCAGATGCGCGCGCATGGCTTTGGCGCCCAGCGCGCAATTGAGGCCTATCGTGAACGGGTTGGCGTGGCGGACCGAATGCCAGAAAGCCGTCGGCGTCTGGCCCGACAGCGTGCGGCCGGACAGGTCGGTGATCGTGCCGGAAATCATCACCGGCAGATGCACGCCCTTCTCGATGAAGATCTCGTTGCAGGCGAAGATTGCCGCCTTGGCATTCAGCGTATCAAAAATGGTCTCGATCAGAATGATGTCGGCACCGCCGTCAATGAGACCGCGCAGCTGCTCGCCATAGGCAAGGCGCAAGTCGTCGAATGTCACGGCGCGGTAGCCGGGATTGTTGACGTCGGGCGACATCGAGGCGGTGCGGTTGGTCGGTCCCAGCGCACCGGCGACGAAACGACGCTTGCCGTCCTCCTGCTCGGCCCTTGCCGCTGCCCTGCGCACCAGCCGTGCACCGTCGCGGTTCAGAGCGTAGACCGCGTCCTCCATGCCATAATCCGCCTGGGCGATGGAGGTCGAGGAGAAGGTGTTGGTTTCAAGAATGTCCGCCCCGGCGATGGCGTATTGATAGTGAATCTCCTCGATCGCCTTGGGCTGCGTCAGGATCAGCAGGTCGTTGTTGCCCTGCTGGTGGCAGGCGCACTCGGCGAATTTGTCGCCACGGAAATGGTTCTCGTCGAAGCCCAGGCCCTGGATCTGCGTGCCCATGGCGCCATCGAGGATGAGGATGCGTTCGCGCGCCGCCGCCGTCAGCGCAGCAAGCACTTCCGAACCGTCGGGCTTGGCCGCGACGGGGCCGAACAGGTCGTCCAACGACGATGGGTTTTGCGACATATTTCGTCCTCAGGGCGACGGTCGCGCTTAAGCGACATAAAGACATCTTTATGTGAGTATACGGGATTTGTCTGCTGCTGTCACCCCTGCCGCCGGGAATGCTACCCGCCGGCACTACAACGCCGGCTGCGCAGTCTTCGCCGATGCCGCCCTGAGCAGCATCCCGAACAGGTCGCTCGGCTCGTCGGGGTCATTTCCGACAGCAGCACCGGGTAATCGTTGTGGACATCCGGGAGAGAGGGCGCGGCCATCGTCGATCAGGCAATCGCCGACGTGAGCGCCGGCAAGGTCTCCGACGCGGATCGGTTCGTTCATGATGTGGTAGGCGACCTCTCGCGTCAGGAGAAGATCTCCGCCAGTTCGTCGACGCTGGTGCCTTCCCTAACCTGCCGCAGCTCGACATAGCTGACTGCGGTGGCGATCGACATCACCATAGACGTTACACTCGTCACCAATGCATCCACCACCGCACCCACTATCCCCCCTCCAAACAGCGCGGTTGCAGTGCCGAGCGCCAACTCGATGGCAATGGCGATAATGATCAGGATAATGAACAGGCCGAACAGCGCCCAGCGGCTTCCCTTGGTCAGATCGTGGCTGCGGCCCATCGAGCCGAATACGCCGAGCCGCTCTTGCACCAGTGCCGGCACCGCGACCGACCAACGGAGCGCCAACATGATGCCAGGCACAATCAGCAGGATAAAACCGAGGCCCACGCCTAAACCAACCAACAGGGCAATGGCGAACGTCGGCAGGAGGAAGGAGACTGCTCTCGCGATGCAGTCACCGAACGAAGGCTGCTTGCCGTTCAGGTCCTCGATGGTGGCGCGCACCAGTGACGCCTGAACGGCGTTACGGCCGATGACGGCAAGCTGTCGTTGAAAACCCTGCCGATGCGAAACTTGTCCGGTCGTTCCGTTGTCGTTGAAGACATGATGTAACCCGTCCAGTCCAGGCGGATCCTGATGCGATGAACGCGGCCTTGCCGCTATGAGAAGATTTCCGCCAGTTCGTCGACGCTGGTGCCTTCCTGGACCTGACGCAGTTCGACATAGCTGACCGCCGTGGCTACCGACAGCACCATAGAAACCACGGTCGACAGCATGGTTGCCGCCACATCGGCGACAATTCCGTCTAGCAGGAGAACGATAGCCGCCATCACCGACTGAATGACCATCGTGATGATCATAAGGATAAGGAAAAGACCAAATAGCGCCCAGCGGCTGCCCTTGGTCAGGACGCGGCTGCGCGACATGCTGCCGAGCACACCTAGGCGCTCCTGTATCAGAACTGGAATAGCCACCGACCAACCAAGCCACAATATGATTCCGGGGACCAGCAGAGCTAATGAAGCAAGGCCCGCCCCCAGCACTACGAGCAGGCCGATCCCCAGGGTTGGGAGCAAATAGCGGATGGCTATCTGGATGCAGTCGCCAAAGGACGGCCGTTTGCCGTTCAAATCCTCGATCGTCGCCCGCACGAGTGCCGACTGGAGCAGCAGCGACAGGATAAAGGATACTAATCCGGCGGCAATGCCGACGGAAGAATTCCAAAACATCATACTAGGATCGGCCACCGCGGTCGGGTCGCCCAGTGCAGTCCCGCTCAAGGTCGATTCGGTCCAGAGTCGGAGAACTGTCGCCGGCAGACCTGAGAACAGCAGCGCGAGTCCAAGGTACAGACCGATATTGCGGCTGATGACAGCAAAGCTGTCGTTGAAAACCCTGCCGATGCGAAACTTGTCCGGCCGTTCCAATGTCGTTGAAACCATGATGCGTCCCCCGCTTAATCACCGCATATCGGCTGGTGATCCCCGCATCAAATGTGCCAACATTGGAGATCGACGTCTAGCCCACTTGCAATTGCCGTTGTGCATTGCCAGTGTCGACTGGGGACCACAGGTTGCAGGGGACAGTTGGCAGTGGCACAGCCAGGCACAGCGGAAGCCGAATGGCTGGCAAGAGCGCATGAGCAGTTGATCTCGGATAAGTCGATCCAGTTCGACCTGCCGGCCTATGTATCGCCTCAGCCGCCTGACTGGCTGAAGCCGCTGCTGGACCTGTTGTCGTCGCTCGGTCCCTATATGATCTATCTGTTCTGGGGCGCGGTGCTATCAGGTGTCGCGATTATCCTGCTCCTGGTCTTCCTCGAGATGAAAGGTATCGCCTGGCGCCTGCCTTGGCAGCGCGCACGGCGCGAAACCGACGCGGAGGAAGCATGGCGTCCCGACGCCGGCGCCGCGCAGATCCTGCTGTCGGAAGCCGACGCGCTGGCCGCGCGAGGCGACTATGACGAAGCGGTTCATCTCCTGCTTCGCCGCAGTGTCGCCGATATTGCCGGCCGGCTGCCGGATTTTTTGCGCCCGTCGCTCACGGCGCGCGACATCGCCGCTGCTGCTTCGGTTCCCGCCAAGGCCCGCGCGGCGTTTGCCGAGATCGCACGCATCGTTGAAGCCGCATTGTTCGCGCGCCGGCCGGTCGGCGCCGAAGGCTGGCGGCAAGCACGCGGCGCCTATGAGCGGTTCGTCTTCCGGGATGCCTGGATATGAGCGCTGCGAGGGTCGAACCAGCGGCACAGGAACCGTTCAATCGAAGAACGCTGTTTTGGGGCATTTTCGCCAGCCTGCTTGCGGCAGCGGGTTTCTTCCTGCTGTCCACCTATGCGCCCGACTTCCGGCAACCCGGCAATGGCAGCGCCACGCCGCTGTCGAAAAGCGGCGTCGGCTATGCCGGCCTGGCGGAATGGTTGCGGCTCACCGGCGAGACGCCAGCCATGGCGCGGACCGATCAGGATCTCGGCACCGACATGCTGCTGATCGTCACCATTTCGCCAGAGAGCGATCCCGCCGCGCTCGACCACATCCTCGAACTTCGGCAGGACCTGAATACCCTCTTCGTGCTGCCGAAATGGCAAACCCTGCCGCTGGAAGAGCACGAAGGTTGGAAGATGAAATTCGGGCGATTGCCCGATCCCGTGGTGAACCAATGGCTCGGCCGGATCGCCAATGCAAAGATCGGCGTCGGCCAAAGCACGGTGCAGCAACTCGACATCGAGGGCCAGCTTGTTGCCGCCCCCGATGAATTGCAGTGGGTGGCGGACGAGCATCCAATCATAGCAGCCGGCAACAACAAGGCTGTGCTCACCGAAGTGGACGGCAAGCCCTTTTATGTCCTGACTGACCCCGACCTGATCAACAACGCCGCGATTGGGAATCCCGACAAGGCGGCAGCCGCGCTCGACCTGATTGCATTGCTGCAACCCGAGAAGGGCCAGGTCATGTTCGATCTCACGCTGCATGGCGCGGGGCGAAAATACGACCTTGCCAAGCTCCTGGTCGAACCGCCGTTTCTGGCGCTGACGCTGACGATCCTGGCCGCGGCGGCGCTGGCTTTCCTGCGCGGCCTCGGCCGTTTCGGCCCGCCGCGCGCCGAGCAGCGCGCCATTGCCTTCGGCAAGCGTGCGCTGGTGGATACGACGGCCATGCTGTTGCGGCGCGCCGGGCGGCTCGAGGAACTGGGAGGCCGTTACGCGGCCTTGATGCGGGTGCGCGCCGGCGCACTGCTGGGAGCGCCGCAGGGGCTGCAAGGCGAAGCGCTCGACCGCTGGCTCGATTCTCGCGATAAGGACGAAGTCAGCGGATTCACCGCGCGGGCGCAAGCCGCCGGCGAGGCGAAAAACCTGACACAAATGCACGAGGCAGCCGAGCGGCTGCACGATTGGACGGCAAGGAGGCTCGGTGAACGTCGGTGATGTGAAGGCCCTGGCGACACGGATCAGGGAAGAAGTGGCCAAGGCGATCACCGGACAGCACGACACGGTCGACCTGATGCTGACCGCCCTGTTCGCCGGCGGGCATATCCTGCTGGAAGGCCCTCCGGGCACGGCCAAGACAATGACCGCTCGCTGCTTCGCGCAGGCTCTGGGTGTCGCCTACGGGCGCATCCAGTTCACGCCGGACCTGATGCCTGGCGATATCGTCGGATCGAACATCTACAATTTCCAGACTGGACAGTTCACGCTGACGCGCGGTCCGATCTTCTGCGATCTTTTGCTTGCCGACGAGATCAACCGCACGCCGCCAAAGACACAGGCAGCACTTCTGGAGGCGATGCAGGAGCATGCGGTCACTTTCGACGGCACCACGCATTCGCTGGGCCGCAACTTCATGGTGGTCGCGACCCAGAACCCGATCGAGCATCAGGGTGTCTATCCCCTGCCCGAAGCACAGCTCGACCGCTTCCTGTTCAAGCATCGGGTCAGCTATCCCGGTCCCGAGGAGGAACGGGCCATCATCATCCATCACGGCGGCGGCTCCGCCTCGCACGACATCGCGCAATACGGCATCAAGGCCCAGACGGATCGCAAGACGCTGGAGAAGGCACTCGAAACCGTCGGCTCCGTCACCCTCGTCGACGACGTCGTCGGCTACATCGCGGCGCTGGTGCGCGCCACACGCGACACCGCCGATTTGGAGGTTGGCGCCAGTCCACGCGCGGGCGCCATGCTGGCCAGGGCGGCGCGGGCGCGGGCAGCGCTCGACGGGCGCGCCTATGTGATCCCAGACGACGTCAAGGCGCTGGCGGTGCCGGCGCTGCGCCATCGCGTCATCCTGTCGCCGGCCGCGCAGATCGATGGCCGGCTGGTCGAGCAGATCGTCTCCGACCTGGTCGACCAGACGGAAGCGCCGCGTTGATCTATCCCAGCGGCCGAGCGGTGTGGGCGGCAGCGGCGGGCGCGGTGCCGGCCTTCCTGGTCGCGCTGGCGCTGCCGTCGCTGTGGTATCTCGGATTGCTGTGGATCTGCCTGCTGCTGGCCTTCCTGGCGGTGGACACCGCGGCGGGACGCGGGCGGAAATCGCTGGCCGCCAGCCTCCACGCGCCGCCGCAGGTCGGCGTCGGCGGCCAGTTCACCGTCCACGTCGCCGCCCGTTTTTCAGGCCGGATGCCAACCCTGGAGGCGCGCGTCGGTCATGATGCGCGCCTGGCGCCGATCGGCGGTACCGGCGGTCCCCTGGCTGCCACCGGAGATGGCGGATCTCTCGACCTGCGGTTCCAGGCGCTGCGGCGCGGCATCGCCAGCTTCGATCGTCTGTGGCTGCGCTGGCGCGGGCCGTTCGGATTGGTCTGGAACCAGGTCGTCCTGCCGATGGAAAGCAAGGTGGCAGTGTTGCCCGACGTCCGCAGCGCCCGCGACCAGGCGATCACGCTGCTGCAGCGCAACGCCCTGCCCGACGGGCATGCGCAGCGCCGGGCCGGCCACGGCCGGGAATTCGAGGCGCTCAAGGATTATCAGCCCGGCATGGGCCGGCGGATGATCGACTGGAAGCGCAGCGCCCGCCACGGCAGGCTTCTGGCGCGCGAGTTCCGTATCGAGGAGAACAACAACATCGTGCTGGCCATCGACAGCGGACGCCTGATGTGCGAGCCGGTCGACGGCCTCCCGAAGGTGGACCGGGCGGTGGCTGCCGCCTTGCTGTCGGCGTTCATTGCGCTCAAGGGCGGCGACATGGTCAGCCTGTTCAGCTTCGATGCGCGGCCGCGCGTCGCCAGCGGCGCGGTGCGCGGCTCGGCCAGCTTTGCAATGATCCAGAAGCGGGCGGTTGAGATCGACTATTCCAACGAGGAGACCAATTTCACCCTGGCGCTGACCACGCTTGCGGCACGGCTCGACCGGCGCTCTCTGGTGATCATCTTCACCGACTTCGTCGATCCGATCAGCGCGGAATTGATGCTGCGTACCGTCGGCCGGCTCACCGAGCGGCATCTGGTGTTGTTCATGATGATCAGAGATGTCGAATTGGAGAGCTTGGCCGACATGCCGCCTTCATCAGGCGAGGATGTCGCCCGCGCCGTCGTCGCCGGCGGGCTTTTGCGCGAAAGGCAGGTCGTCATCGGCCGGTTGCGGCTGCTCGGCGCGCATGTGATCGAAGCCGACCATCACAGGCTGGGGCCGGCGCTGGTCGAGCGCTACCTGCAGTTCAAGCGCGAGGATTTGTTGTGACTGCGCCAGTTCCCGGCGATGCTGGACGCGGTGATGCCGTACGCCAGTCGCTGGCCAGCTTCCGTCGGGAGCGCGAGGCCGACTGGAAGGCGTTCGAGGCGCTACTCGCCCGCGTCGAGAAACGCGCGCCGCGAACACTGTCGGAAGAAGAGCTGCTGTCGCTGCCGCTGCTCTACCGGTCGGCATTATCTTCGCTTTCGGTGGCGAGAGCGACATCCCTCGACAGCGCACTGATCGCCTATCTCGAATCCCTGTCGCTGCGGGGTTATTTTTATCTCTACGGGGCACGCCGCGGGCTGCGCCAGCGCATCGCCGATTTTTTCCTGCACGACTGGCCGGGTACCATCCGCGATTTGTGGCGCGAGACGCTGGTGTCGGTGGCGCTGATGATTGTCGGCATCGGCGCCGGCGCCTGGCTGGTAGCGTCCGACAAGGGCTGGTTCGACGCGATCATCCCGTCAGGCCTGGCTGCCGGCCGCGGTCCCGACGCTTCGGCCGAGATACTGCGCAGCATGCTTTATGATGGCGACAATGGCTTTCTCTCAGGCTTTGCCGCTTATCTTTTCACCCATAACGTCCAGGTCGCAATCCTCGCCTTCGCGCTTGGATTTGCTTTCGCCGTGCCGACGGTGCTGCTGATGCTGTTCAACGGCTGCATGCTGGGTGCGCTGTTCCAGGTCTATTGGGCAAAGGGGCTTGGCATGGAGCTTGGCGGCTGGCTGGCCATTCACGGCACCACCGAATTGTTCGCCATCGCACTGGCCGGCGCTGCCGGCATGCGGATCGGCACGCGCATCGCCTTTCCCGGCGAGTTGACCCGCATGACGGCAGCCGCCCATGCCGGACGCATCGCAGCGACCGCGATGGTCGGCGTTTCGGTCATGCTGCTGTTTGCCGGACTGCTCGAGGGCATCGGCAGGCAGACGATCACCAGCGACGTCACCCGCTATGCCATTGGCAGCGGCATGCTCGCACTGTGGATCGGCTACTTCTACCTGTTCCAGGTGGTGCGCAATGGCGACCGCTAGGCGCGCTGCGCTGGCGACGATGCGCTCGCTGATCACGCCTGAAGGTGTCGATCTCCAGATAAAGCTGGCCGACGCCGGCACCCGCGCTGCCGCTTTCCTGCTCGATGTCGTGTTTATCGCCACGGCTGCAATCGCGGTCACGATAGTTGCGCTGTTCGGAGTAACAGGTTTCGGCACCGATAAATTGCAGCCGCTTTTCATCGTCTGGATCATCGTGATCTTTTTTCTGCGAAACGTCTACTTCATCGCCTTCGAGGCGGGCCGGCGTGCGTCCACGCCCGGCAAGCGGATCATCGGCATCAGGGTGGCATCACGCAACGGAGCCGGCCTGTCGGTCGATCAGGTCATCGCCCGCAATCTGATGCGCGAGATCGAAGTCTTTCTGCCGCTGTCGATTATCGCCGGACGGAGTGGAATGGGCGTCGCCGATACGCTGACGACAGTCTTCGGACTGATATGGGCGCTGCTGTTCGCCTTGTTCCCGCTCTTCAATCGCGACCGGTTGCGGATTGGCGACCTCCTGGCGGGAACCTGGGTCGTCGAGGCGCCTAAGCGCACGCTGATGGAGGATCTGTCGGCACGAAAAGATCCGGTCGCCAGGACTTTTCAGTTCAGCCACGCCCAGCTCGATGCCTATGGCATCGCCGAACTGCACAAGCTGGAGGAGGTGCTGCGCCGCGACGACTATTTCGCGCTGCGGGCGGTGGCTGGGACGATCGGACGCAAGATCGGCTCAACGCCGCAGGCGCATGATGCCCGCCCGTTCCTGACCGCGTACTACGGCGACCTGCGAGCCCATCTCGAGCGAAAGCTGCTGCTGGGCAAGCGAAAGGAAGACAAGCATCAGCGTTAGGAACGAAAGGCCGTCTTACCCCATCCACTTCTCGTAGTCCGACACCAGGAGGTGCAGCGGCGCGACGTCCTCGTCGATGTCCGCGAAGCGGCCGATCGGCTCGCGGAAGACATTGTCGGTGAGATCGTCGTTGACGGTCGAAACCTCGCCGATCAGCACGTCCTTGCCCTCGGCCCAGAAGGCGTGCCAGACGCCCGGCAGCAGCGTCACGCTCTCGCCCGGATCGAGCTTCAAGAGCCCACCCGCCGGCAGCCGGTGGATAGTCCCGTCGACCGGCACCGATACTTCCGCCTTCGGATCGATGCCGCCATCGCGATCGT
Organism: Mesorhizobium sp. L48C026A00; assembly: GCF_000502375.1. Classification (NCBI taxonomy): domain Bacteria; kingdom Pseudomonadati; phylum Pseudomonadota; class Alphaproteobacteria; order Hyphomicrobiales; family Phyllobacteriaceae; genus Mesorhizobium; species Mesorhizobium sp. L48C026A00. The sequence continues at coordinate 46,256 of NZ_AYWU01000035.1, forward strand.
GCATGAACAGCTCCAGCACCAGCTTGCCGCCGCCGCGGTTGATGATGTCCTCGGCCTTGATGTTATGGCGATGCATCGGCGACAGCTGATCCTTGCGCGAGATCATGATCTTCTCGGCATAGAGCATGCCCATGCCCATCTTCATGTCCTCGTAGCGACCGTTGCGAACGGTGAACAGGAAGAGGCCGAGCTCGTCGAACTTGCCCTGGCCGTAATCGGTGATGTCCCAGCCGAGCCGCGAGGAGAAGATGGCCGACGAATCCTGCCGGCGCGCCTTCATCTGTTCCGGGGTCCAATAGGCGAAGGGCGGCATGATGTAGCCGAACGAACGGATGAAGGCATCGGCGTCGCGGATGATTTCGTTGATAGCGGAGCGTTTCATGGTTGTGGTTCCTTCCCATTGGCTTGGGCGATCTCCAAACCGAATAGCCGAACACCGATCCGGTGTCGACGTAAACCGCGTGCTGGCCTCATGACATCCGGGCCGATCAAGGCCATAAGTCCAGGCAAATCCCAGGGTGAAAATCCATGCTGAGCATAGACGACCTCGATACACCGGCGATCCTGATCGATGTCGACCGCGCCGAAGCCAACATCGCGCGGGCGCAGGCCCACGCCGATCACCACGGGCTGAAGCTCAGGCCGCACATCAAGACCCACAAACTGCCTTACTGGGCAAAGAAGCAGATCGCAGCGGGTGCGGTCGGTATCACCTGCCAAAAGATCGGTGAAGCCGAGGTGATGGCCGATGCTGGGCTCACCGACATTTTTCTGCCTTACAACATTCTGGGCAGGGCCAAGCTGGAGCGCCTCAAGGCGCTGCACGACCGCGTGACGCTGTCGGTGACGTCAGACAGCATGGAAACGCTTGCGGGTCTCGCCGCCACATTCACCGATCCAGGCCAGCCGCTACAGGTACTGGTGGAGTGCGATACCGGCATGGGCCGCTGCGGCGTTCAGTCGGCCGGCCAGGCGGTCGCATTGGCCAGAGAGATCGACAAGGCCAGGGGGCTCGCCTTCGGCGGGCTGATGACCTATCCCGCGGCAGGCCGCGCTGCCGAGGCTGAGGCGTGGCTCGCCGATGCGCGCCAGGCGCTCGCCGCGTCCGGCCTTGCCTGCCAACGCATCTCCAGCGGCGGCACGCCGGATATGTGGCGCGCAGGCGAGGCTTCCGTCGTCACCGAGTACCGCCCCGGCACCTACATCTACCTCGACCGCTACCAGGTCGCCAAGGGCGTCGGAAGCCTCGACGATTGCGCGCTGACGGTGCTGTCGACGGTGGTCAGCCATCCGACGCCGACACGGGCCATCCTTGATGCCGGCAGCAAGGCCTTGTCCAGCGACACGCTGGGGCTGCCCGATTTCGGCGAATTGCTGGGTATTCCGGGCGCCACCGTCACCAGCCTCAGCGAGGAGCACGGCAACGTCACGCTTTCCGGCGACGCCAGGCTGCGTATCGGCGAGCGCGTGCGCATCGTGCCCGACCATTGCTGCGTCGTCACCAATCTGTTCGACGAAGTTCACTTGATCGCCGGAGAACGGGTGCTGGAGACGCTGCCGGTGGCGGCGCGCGGCCGCATGGGGTGAGAAGCGGTCCGCGGAGCGGACGGAAAGCCAATTGCTTGGCTTTCGAGCTTTGACCCCCTGAGCCTGCGAGGGGGCAAAGCTGAAGGGAGTCAGGCTGATTGCCGTTCGGCCTGCCGTGCCGCGACGCGGCGCATGGCAATGACCCGGCGACGCAGGATTTCCGTGCGCATCGCCATCAGATGCAGCGCGAAGAACAGCACGGTAAAGCCCAGAGCCATCACCAGCAACGGCCGCAACAGGCTGGGATCGATGGTCGGCCCACCGAGCCGGATCACCGAAGCCGGCTGATGCAGCGTGTTCCACCAGTCGACGGAGAATTTGATGATCGGGATGTTGATGAATCCAACCAGGGTGATGACTGCAGCGGCCCAGGCGGCGCGCGCGGCATCATCGAGGGCCCGCGTCAGCGCAATGATGCCGAGATACATCAGGAACAGCACGAACACCGAGGTCAGCCGCGCATCCCACACCCACCAGGTGCCCCACATCGGCTTGCCCCAGATCGAACCGGTGATCAGCGCGAGCGCTGTAAAGACGGCGCCGATGGGTGCCGCCGATTTGAGCGCGACATCGGCCAGCGGATGGCGCCACACCAGAGTGCCCAACGCGGAAACCGCCATCAGCGTGAAACACATCATGGCCAGCCAGGCGAAGGGCACATGGATGTACATGATACGTACGGTGATGCCTTGCTGGAAATCCTCCGGCGCCGTGAAGCTCATGTAGAGCCCGGCGGCCAGGAGGAGTGTGGCGATGGTTGCCAGCCACGGCACCACCTTGTCGGCCAACCCGACAAACCGCGTCGGGTTGGCGAAATCCATCCAGCCGCTGAGGCGCGAAGTCATGTCACTCATGCAGCTTTACATAAACCGGTGACAGGCTTGGGGCAACTACAGCACCGTGTCGCAGGCGGGGTCTTGCCTTCTCCCCCTGTGGGAGAAGGTAGCCGAGCGAAGCTCGGTCGGATGAGGGGTGCTGGCCGGAGCGAGGCCGGCGCCAAGCTGGAGCACCCCTCATCCGTCGCCTTCGGCGACACGTTCTCCCACAAGGGGAGAAGGCAAGAACTCAGGCGGCCGCGTCCGTGATGGTGCGGCTGAGGCGGCGGACTTCCTCGTCGTTGAGCAGGCCGCCGGCGCGCAGCAGGCTGGCGAAGCGGCCATTGCGCATCGACAATTCTGCAAAGCCACCCATTTCGACCACCTTGCCCTTGTCCATGAAGACGACCAGATCGGCATCGCGAACCGTGGTCAGGCGGTGTGCGATGATGAAGGTGGTGCGGCCGCGCCGCAATTCGTCGATCGCTTCCTTGACGCGGTCTTCCGTCTCGACGTCAAGCGCGCTGGTCGCTTCGTCGAGCACCAGGATGGGTGAATCCTTCAGCACGGCGCGCGCGATTGCGATACGCTGGCGCTCGCCGCCCGAAAGCTGTCCACCGCGTTCGCCGACGACCGTATCGTAGCCGTTGCTCTTCGACAGGATGAAATCCTGCGCGGCAGCGGCGTTCGCGGCGGCATGGACCTCATCATAGGTCGCCTCGGCGCGCCCGACGCGGATATTGTCCTCGATCGAGCGGTTGAGCAGGCCCGCATCCTGGAACACGGTGGCGATCGAGTGGCGCAGCGACTTGCGGGTCACCGTGCGGGTATCGATGCCATCGATCAGGATACGGCCGCTGGACGGCGAAAAGACCCGCTGCAGGAGATTGATCAGCGTGGTCTTGCCTGCGCCCGTCGGGCCGACGATGGCCACGGTCTGGCCGGCATGGACCTCGAACGACACGTCGTTCACGCCCTGCCCCGAATTGGCGAATTCGAAGTTGACGTTTTCGAAACGCACATGACCAGTGACGTTGACCAGGTCACGCAACCCGTCCGGCTCGGCGGCCTCAGCCGCGGAGTCCTCAAGGCGATAAAATTCCTCGAGCTTGGCCCTGGCTTCCGAAATCTGGTTGGCGAAGGCTGACATCTGGTCGAGCCGGGCGATCAGCAGCGTGGCAAAGCCGGTAAACGCGATGACGTCACCGATACGCAATTGGCCATGCATGACCAGATAGGAGCCGATCAACAGCACGACCATCATCGAAATGGTCGACGACAGACGGTGCAGGGCGTTGGCCAACGCCCACCAGTCGAGCACCGGATACTGGGCATCAAGCAGATTCTTGACATAGCGCTTCAAGGCGTCGGTCTCGTGGCCGATGCGATTGTAGCTCTGCAGCACGGCGACATTGCTGACCGAGTCGCTCACATGCGCGAACACCTGGTGAAAATGCCGCTCCACGGACGCCTGGCCTACCCTGGTGCGACTCATCACCAGCCGGCCAATTCCGACGTAGAGCGCGCCCAGCGCCAGCAGGACCATCGACATGCGAATGTCCATGCTGAGCGCCGTCGGCACCAGCAGAACCAGCGCGACAACCGTGGACAAATGCTGCCTCATGAACTCGAGCCAGAGGCTGAACAAGGTCTCGACCGCGCGCAGCAGCGTATGCAGGGAATTGGAGGTGCCGCGCTGATGATGCCAGGCAAGCGGCATGGTGATCACGCGCTCGAATGATTGGCAAAGAACCTCGCTGCGCCGCGCATGGGCAAAACGGTCCGCGCCGCGCGCCACCAGAACGAAGGCGATGACGTTGAAGACGCCGATACCGGCCCATAGTCCGAGCGTCGAAAAGACCGAGCCGCTATCCGAAATGGCATCGATCACCCGTCCGAACATGATCGGCTCAAGGATGGCGATAATCGCAAGCGCGACATTCGCCCCACAGATAAACGCGACGCGTTTTCTGTCGGCAGCGAGATAACCGAGCGCTCTCCAGTAGATTTGCAGAAGGGACACTTCAGCTACTCCGGCAAATTGTTATTGTGCACTGCATCATTTCTGACTCGTACTCGTTGACGTGTCGCGAAACAATGCCCTCGTACCCCTTCAGTTCCCAATTCGCGAACAAAAGATGGCGACGCTGCGAAATCTGTCGTGATCACCTAACGGTTTGAGAAGAAAGGTAAAATGTCAGCCTTGCGGCAAAATCGTGGCAGGCCGGAAGCACTGCCGAAATTTTAATCAGCAACTTGGCATGTACGAATCCCAAAAGCCTGCATCGGCTTTTGGGATATCTCATGCGCAATAGAATTGCTCGAGCAACTTTAAATAACGCACATCCTCAAGATGTACAAAGACGCTCCAAATCCTTGAAGCTACGCCGGTATCCTGACGACCAGATCGGCCTTGTCGCCGGCTTTCGGTTCGAAAGACGAAGCCTTCGTCTTTTTACCATTTACCTCGAGCGAGACGGCTTTGGCCTTCTTGTCGCGGACAACCTGAACCCTGAGCTCGGCCCCCAGCACCTTGAGCGTTGCCGCATAGCCATCCCAATGGCTGGGCAGTTTCGGCCTGAACTGGATGCGCTCGCCCCTGCGCTCGATGCCGAGGATGCCTTCGACCGCCGCGCGATAAAGCCAGCCGGCCGAGCCGGTATACCAGGTCCAGCCGCCGCGGCCGCCCTTGCCTTGCCCGGCGTAGACGTCCGCCGCGACGACGTAAGGCTCGACGCGGTAGTGCTCGGCAGCGGCCTCGTCGAGCGCATGGTTGACCGGGTTGAGCATCGAGAAGCAGCGGTAGGCGTCGTCGACGCGCCCCATTTCGGCGAGCGCAATGACGAACCATGTCGCTGCGTGGGTGTACTGGCCGCCGTTTTCACGGACACCCGGCGGGTAGCTCTTGATGTAGCCTGGGTTCTGTTCCGTCCTGGAAAAGGGAGGGGTGAAAAGCTTTACGATGTTGAGCTCGTCGTCGACGAGCATTTTCATCGCCTGCTGCATCGCCGTCGTCGATCGCGCCGGATCGCCCTCGCCCGACAGCACGCTCCACGACTGGGCAATCGAGTCGATCTTGCATTCCTGCGAACTGCGCGACCCCAGCGGCGTGCCGTCGTCGAAGCTGCCGCGACGATACCATTCACCGTCCCAGGCCGTACTTTCCAGCGCCCGCTTCAGCACGCCCGCATGTTTTGTCCAGGCTTGCGCGCGCTTGGCGTCGCCTTCTGCCTTGGCGACAGCTGCAAAGTCGCCCAGCGTCTTCAGCAGGAACCAACCCAGCCAGACGCTCTCGCCCTTGCCCTGCTCGCCGACACGGTTCATGCCGTCGTTCCAGTCACCGCCGAGGATCAGCGGCAGTCCGGCGGGGCTGCTGCGCTTGATGGCAAGGTCAAGTGCGCGCGCGCAATGATCGTAGAGTGAAGCGGACTTCTTCGATATCTCCGGGGTGAAAAAGGCGTCGTGCTCGCCTTCTTCCAGCGGCGGCCCTTCGATGAAGGGCAGTTGTTCCCTGAGGATCGCGGTATCGCCGGTCACCAGCAAGTAGTGTGCCGTGGCGTGGGCGAGCCAGACCACGTCGTCGGAAATCATGGTGCGGACGCCTGCCTCGGTTCGCGGCAGCCACCAATGCTGCACGTCGCCTTCGGGGAATTGCCGCCGCGCCGCGTTGAGGATCTGGTCGCGCGCCAGTTTCGGATCATGGAGAAGCAGGGCCAGCGTGTCCTGCAACTGGTCGCGGAAGCCAAAGGCGCCGCTCGCCTGGTAAAACGCCGAGCGGGCGCGGATGCGGCAGGCAAGGCTCTGATAGGGCAGCCAGTGGTTGACCATCGCGTTGAGCGCCCTGTCCGGCGTCTCGACCTGGATGGTGTCGAGAAACCCTCGCCAGGTGCGTTCATTGTCAGTCAGCCGCTGATCGAAATCCTTGCTGCAGTGGTGCCGTACCAGCGCGCTGGCTTCCTCGGCAGAGGCTGCATCGCCGAGCAGCCAGAGCAGCGTCACGTCGCCGCCGGCAGGGATCTCGACGTCGCGTGCAATTGCCGCACAAGGATCGTCGCCCGCCTCGACGCGGCCCGACAGGCTTGCGCCGCTGAGCACGGCTTGCGGGAGTTCGCTGGTGCCGTGGCGGCCAATGAACTCGCCGCGGTCGGCCGTCACCGAGTGTGCCGCGCCGTCGGCGGCCAGGAAGGCGACCCGCTCGCTGAAATCGAGCCCGTAGGGATTTTGCGCCAGCAACGCGCCCGTCGCGGCATCCCTGGACGGAACGATGGTCGCCGCCGTGCGCGAACGATGGCTGCCAAGAACCCATTCCGCATAGGCATAGACGCGCAGTCGCGCCGGCGCCGAGCCGGAATTCTGGATGCGCAACCTGGAGATTTTCACCGGATCGACGGAATCCACCACATGGGTAAGGTCCATCGACAGCGGCCCGCGCTTCGAACGGAAGGTCGAAAACCCCTGCCCGTGCCATGTTTCGTAGGTCATGGCGGGATCGCGGACGACGGCGGCCAGCGGCGAGAACGCCCGGCCGCTGGCATGGTCGTAGATATAGATGCCCTCGCCTGGCCGGTTGGTGACCGGGTCGTTCGCCCACGGCGTCAGTTGATAGTCGCGGCTGTTTCGGCTCCAGGTGAAGGCAGCGCCTTCAGCCGAAACGTGGAAACCGAACGAGGCGTTGGAGACGACGTTGATCCAGGGCTGCGGCGTCATGCGGCGGCCAGCAAGGCGCACGACATAGTGGCGTCCGTCGCCCTCGAAACCGCCAAAACCGTTCCACTGGTTGAGCCCGCTGCCGTCGGCACTGCCGTCGAACGAGGCTTGGGCCCACGTCTGTGGCGCCGGCGGAGACGGTTCACGAAGCGCTGCTGCACCCGCCGGCTGCAAGGCGTCCCGCGCTTGCAGCGCAGCGGCCTCGGCGCGCTCGATCTGATCGAAGATAGTGCCGTTGCGCGTGTGCAGAACGACGCGAGCAGTGGCCAGCAGCGTCTTGTAGGTCGCCTCGTCCATGAGGTCGCGGCGCACCGCGAAGATGTGCTGGCGGGGTCCTAGCTCCTTGCCGCGCAGGCGGCTGTTTTCGCACAGCGTCTCGACCGCCCGTTGCAGGTCCTGCACGTAGGACGAAGCCTGCTCGTTGATGACGACAAAGTCGATCATCATGCCTCGGGCGCGCATGTATTCCTGGAAGCGGAGCGCCTGGGCAACGATTTCGAGATCGGCGACATCGCCGATCCTGACCAGGAAAATCGGAAAGTCGCCGGATATGCTGGTCGGCCATAGGCCCGATTGCCTACCGAGCCCGGAAGCGATCGATTCGGCCGGAAGCCGCAGGAACGGATCCGGATAGATCAGGTAGCGCGCCAGATTCTGCACATTGGCGGCATCGGCAAGGCTGAGACCGAGATGCCGGGTCTGCACCTGTGAGCGGGTCCAGGCGAGCATCGCCTGGCGCGCGAAGGCTTCCGGATGATCAAGCCGCGCAATGGCTTCTTCGAGTTCGGCACGGTTGGCGCCGACGGCAGTCCAGAAGGTCAGCGCTATCTTCTTGTTGGCCGGCACGCGCACCTGTCGGCGAAGTGCCGCGACCGGATCCAGCGTGAAGCCGGAATGGCCGCCAAGCTTGGCGCCGGGATCGAATGCGGCGGCCTCGGTAATGGTGCGGCCGCGGCCTATGAAGGCGCGCCGGTCGGTTTCGGCCTCGGCGTCGCGCGTCGACCCAGACGGGTCGGTGACGAAATGCACCATGGCGACATCAGGCTCGTCCGTTTCCCGCTTACGTCTGGTGGCGAAGATCGCTGCGTTATTCGCAGCGATTTCGGTTTCCACGAACATTTTCGAGAACGCCGGATGCGCGTTGTCGGATGCTTCGGAGCCCAGCACCAGTTCAGCGAACGAGGTCACTTCGATATGCCGGTCGACCGGGCCGTCATTGTAGAGCGTCACCCGCCGGCCTTCGCCATTTCCTTCCGAAATGACGATGCATTCGACCTCCGAACGCAGTGATCCCACTGACTTGACGAAGCTCGCCTTGTCGTCGGAGAACAGCGTCCGCACCTCTTCGTGGGTGGCACGCTTCGGCTCGGCGGTGGCCGACCACCAGTCGCCGGTGCCGGAGTCGCGCAGGAAGATGTAGGAGCCAAGCCGATCCTCGGTCGGGTCCGGCTGCCAGCGCGTGACGGCAAGCTCGCCCCAGCGACTATAGCCGGAGCCGGTCGCGGTAACCATGACCGAGTAGCGGCCATTGGACATGACGCTGGTCGAACGCAGCGCCTTGAGCGGGTTGAGCACGATGCGCGTATCGGGGCTCTCGGCTTCCGTTTCGTCCTTCGACCGTTCGTCGGCCTCGGTCCTGACGGTGGCGGTCGGGATGTCGCGCGGCGCTCTTTCCTGCAGCAGCAACTCGGCCGACTCGATCACCGGATCGCTGTGGAAGCGGTCGCGCAGGCGTCCTTCGAAGATGGCGTCGGCGACGGCGGCGATCGACATGCCGGAATGGTGGGCCATGTAGTTCAGCACGACGACATGGTCGGTGCCCTCCGGCACGCGTTGCGGCGTGAAATCGACCGCATCGTAGAAGCCGTGCCGGCCAAGGGCGCCGAGCCGCCGCAGCCTGGCCAGGTTCTGCACCGATTCACGCGGGGTGAACTGCGCCGCCAGCACGGTCGCATAAGGGGCAATCACCGTGTTCTGGCCGAGACCTCGCTTCAGGCCCAGCCCGGGCACGCCGAAGTTGGTGTACTGGTAGGTCAATTCGCGATCGCGGGCGTTGTAGGCCGCTTCCGAAATCCCCCAGGGCACGTCCTTCGAGCGGCCGTACTGGATCTGGCGCTTGATGATGAGCTTGCTGGTCTGGTTGAGGATGCTGCCTTGCGGCTCCTTCATCACCAGCGGCGGCATCAAATACTCGAACATCGAGCCGGACCAGGACATCAGCGCGCCCTTGAACCCGATCTCGACGATCGGCCGGCCGAGGTGGAACCAGTGCTCCGTCGGCAGATCGCCCTTGGCTATGGCGAACAGGCTGGTCAGCCGCGCCTCGGAAGCCAGCAGGTCGTAGCAGCTTTCGTCGAGCTGATGCTCCTCGACCCGGTAGCCGATCGACAGAAGCTTGCGTTCCTTGCGCATGAGGAAGGAGAAATCCATCTCGAAGGCAAAGCGGCGCGTACGCTCGCGCAACGACAGAAGCTTGGCCCGCAGCGCCTCGACGGCAGTGTCGTCGCTATGCGCGTCATGGACATGCGCTTCGCAGGTGGCTTCCAGTCTCGCCGACCAGTCGGCGATGGTGTCGCTCTGCGTCGATGCGGCCTCAGTATGGATGGCGATGGCGAGCTTGCGGATCTCGCCGGCCAGAACGGCCAGGTTGATGGTGCGGATCGACGCCATCTCGGGCTGTGCCTTGATCGATTCGACCGCGCGTCGCATGCCATCGAGGCGATCGGCAAGTCGCTGGCGCAACGGCCGCAACTGACGGCGGTCGTCAGGCAACTCCGCCAGGCTTTCGTCGAGAATCGTCACCGTATCGAGGATACCCTCGAAGTCGCCCTGAAGGTGGACTGCAGGCGCTTCCGCCCATTCGGCACAGGCTGCCGCCACCGCCACCAGATGGCCGGCGAGATTGCCGCTATCGACGGCGGAAATGTACAGCGGATAGAGTGGCTTCAGGGTCGTCGTGTCATACCAGTTGAAGAGATGGCCGCGCTCACGCGGCATGCTCTCGATAGTCGACATCGTCGCGTCGATGCGGGTGGTGGCGTCGGACAGGCTGATCCAGCCGAAATCGCGCGCCGAAACAACTGACAGGAGATAGACGCCGATATTGGTCGGCGAGGTGCGGGGGGCCACGACAGGCGCCGGGCTTTCCTGGAAATTGTCGGGCGGCAGATTGTGATGCTCGGCCGTCACGAAGGTCTCGAAATAATGCCATGTGCGCCGCGCAATCGTGCGCAGCACATGGATGTCCGCCGCCGATATGCGCAAACGGTCCTCGGTTTCGGCCGAGCGGCTGATAAAGTAGGCGAAGGCCGGCGAGCCGATCCAGAACAGCGCGAAGAAGAAGGCGACGAAAGCTCCGGTGGAATCGGCCACAACAGGGATGGCGAGGCCGACGGCGCCGACGATCACTGCACCGTACATCATGCCGTAATAGGAGCCGAGATCGTTGTCGCCGATCTTGTGAGCCTGCGAGGCAGTGCGCCATTCGAGCAGGTTCTTCCGGCTGACGAACAGGCGGTAGAGCGTGCGAATGATGGCATCGCCCATCATCCAGGCCAGATGCGCCATCAGCACGATCTTCAGAGCCACCAGGGCGGTGCCGAAGACGACGTCGCGCGCCAGCGCCGAGAAATGACCGCGCGGCGTCTGGTCGCCGCTTTTCGGCAGGATGGCGTGGACGATGTCGAATGTGGGCGCCATGAAAAGTGTGAGGATCAGCAGCGCCTGCCATTGCGCGGCCTGGGTGAAGGGCAGCAGCGTCCAGCCGGCGATCGCGGCCATCACCCAGAAGATCGGCGTCAGCGACCGGCGCAGATTGTCGACCATCTTCCAGCGCGACAGCGCCGGCACGCCGGAACGCGGATTGAGAATGAAGCCCAGAAGCTGCCAGTCGCCGCGCGCCCAGCGATGGTGGCGCGACGCGTCGACCGAATAGCGGGTCGGATAGTCCTCGACCAATTCGACGTCGGTGACCAGTGCCGCGCGCGCCAACGCGCCTTCGAGCAGATCGTGGCTAAGCACGGTGTTTTCTTCGATGCGGCCCTTCAGCGCCGCCTCGAAGGCGTCGACGTGATAGAGCCCCTTGCCGGTGAAGGAGCCGTCGCCGAAGACGTCCTGGTAGATGTCCGAGACGGCAAATACGTAGGGATCGAGGCCGCGATTGGCAGAAAAGACCCGCTGGAAGAAGGATGCGTCGTCGCCGCTGGTCAGCGGAGCGGTGATGCGCGGCTGCAGGATGGTGTAGCCGGCGGTGACGACGCGCTTTGCCGCATCGTAATGCGGGCGGTTGAGCGGATGGCAAAGCTTTCCAGCCAAACTGGCGACGGCATCGCGGGTGGTGCGCGTATCGGCATCCAGCGTCATCACATGGATGACCTTTTCCGGCAACGGCACGTCCAGCGGCAGAAAGGTGGTGTCGCTGTCGCCACGCAGCAGAAGATTCAGTTCGTGGAGCTTGCCGCGCTTGCGTTCCCAGCCCATCCAGGCGCCCTGGGATTCATTGTAGAGCCGCCGGCGGTGCAGGACATAGAAACGCGGCGCGCCTTCGCTGGGATAGCGGGCGTTCAGCCGCGCGATCTCGTCGCGAGCATATTGGAGGATCTCGATATCCGCCGCATCGATTTCGGTTTTGCTGTCAGGCCAGTCCGAAAGCAGAGCGAAATGGATTTCGTCCGCCGTGTTGGCCAGGTGGTGCACTTCGATGTTGCGGATGTTCTCCTCGACGTCGTCGCGCGAGCCGATCAGCGACGGCACCACCACCAGCGTGCGCGCCTCGGGCGGCATGCCGCGTTTATAGTCGTAGCCGACGAGGCGCGTCGGCTTCAGGAACAACGATACGACGGTGTTGAAGAAGGCAAGCGCGCCTTCGCTGGCCGGCACGGCAAACAGCGCCAGCATCAGGACGATCGACGGTATGGACAGGCCGAGACTGGCAAGGGCGTTGCCGGAGAGGACAAGAAGCAGGACCGTCAGCGCGAACACCGGCACGACAATGCCCAGCCATCCGGTCTTGCGGAACGCCCGTTTGATCGTGACGCTGACCGTCGGCCGATAGCCGATCGCCTTTTCCAGTTCCAGCCGGCGCGGACCGACCAGAAAGAACCCGACGTCGGTGTGAGCGGTCGGACCGGTGACGGTGGTATCGGCGACAGCGGCATGGCCGGCGAGTTCGATCGCCTTTTCAGCAACGCGGAATTCGGAACGATCGGAGCGGCGCGCCATTTCCTCGATCGCGGTCCGGTACTGGTCGCGCGAGAAGAAATCGAGCGCGGCAAAATCGGTGCGCTCGCGCAGCAAGGTGTCGATGCGGCTGACGTCTTCGAACCAAACCGTCCAGTCGATATCGTTGATGAGCCTGAGGCCGCGGATGATGTTGCCGGTGGTTACGTTGCCGCTGGACAACGTGCGATGCTCGCTGATGATGATTTCCTCGGCATCGGAGCCGGACCTTTCAAGCTCGCCCTCCAGCCATTCCAGCGCCCTGCCGGCATTTTGCGACCCGTCGCGCAGGCGGTAGAGCAATTGGGTGGCAAAGGTGGTGTCTTGTGCATGGGCGACGTAGTTCGACAGGATCGCCTGACGGTCGGCGGTTTCATCGAGTGCCAGCACGCGGTCTGCGACCTCGTTGGCAATCTGGCGCATCTGCCGGGTACGACTGACCCGAACCGCGATCCGGCGAAGATTTTCGATCAAAACGAAGCGCAGCAGCGATGGCAGCGCCCAGAGTTCGCCGATCTTCAGCGGCTCGACGGCCTGAAAGCCTTCGACGATCGCCTTGAACATGGTCGCCGAGACCGAACTGTCCGAATGGGCGACATAGGTCCAGGCCAGCGCAAGGGCGCGCGGCACGCTGGCGCCGTCGGACAGTTTCAGGGTCGGCAACTGACGATAGAAGCGGCGTGGCAGGTCGCGCTTGACCTGGAAGATGGTTTCTTCGACCAGATAATTGTTGTCGAGCAGCCATTGCGCCGCCGGCGTGATCGTCTCGCCTCTCGCCTGCGCGGCATTGGTCGAACGGTAGACTTCGAGAATCTTGCTGGCGCTGTCGCGGACGCGTGGCTGGAAATCGAACGGCTCCAGGCCGAACAGATCCTTGACGTCACCCTTGGCGAGGCTTGCACCCAGCGTGCGCAGGCGCTCTTCCGGCAGGAAATTGGAGCGTATCGGCTCTTCCGTGATGGCCGGAAAGCTCGCGCTCGTCTTTTCCATTTGGGTGGGGTCTGTCTGGATATTCATTGAAAATTCCGCATGGGGGACGCGTTAGCGGCGTCACCGCCACGGCAATGTCCCTAGAACCGATTGAAATGGAATTAGTTGCATCGAAACAAGGGCCGAAAGTTTATTTTCGCACCAAGACCTGCAGACGAACCACCTCCCTCCCGCCGGGAGTTGATCGACGGAAGGATTCAGGCTTTTTCGTGATCTGGGCTTGAGCTTACGGCATATTTCGCCGGTGTTGTGATCATGTTTCGAAACAGGCGTTAATCGTTTGCCGAAACGCGATCGATGCGGATCACGAACAGCGTCGCTGGTCGCGCAGGCTCCAGGCGCTGTGACAGAGCGTCGTCCGGCCCGAGCAACAGCGCGTCGCGCGGTCCGATGTGGACAGGCGCCGCGCCGGCCACCGAGATCTCGCCGTCAACACACAGGATGAGGGTCGCATCGGCGGCTGACTGGATGTCCGTCGGGTCTGAAATCACCAGGCGTTTGACGGCATGGGTCATCCGTCCACGCCGCGTCATGACGTTGAGATCGGTGATCGGACCGGCGATCAGCGCCGCTTGCGTCGGCACATCGGCCGCAAAGGAAAGCGGGGCGGACGTTTTGGTCAGCGTAGCCGCCGGGCGGCCGGTAATATCAAGGATAATCCCCTCGCCTTCCAGCACGGCCAAGCTTCGGTCCACTCCGGCAAACTCGGAGAATGGCCCGCCGCTTTCGACGCGCGCCATGGAGACGCGCCAGTCGAAATCGTCGAGCGCAGCACCTGCGGGCGACACGGCGATTTCCGTCGTCACCCCGCCGCCGTTCTTCCACGGCATGGACCGGTATTTGGCTGCCCGGAGGATGCGCAAGGCGCGGTTCAGCCGAGGATGCCTGGCAGGTTGAGCTGGTGCTCCCTGGCGCAGTCGATGGCGAGGTCATAGCCGGCATCAGCGTGGCGCATGACGCCGGTTGCGGGGTCATTCCATAGCACCCGCTCCAGGCGTTTGGCCGCTTCGCGTGTGCCGTCGGCAACGATGACCATGCCGGCATGTTGCGAAAAGCCCATGCCGACGCCACCGCCATGATGCAGCGATACCCAGGTTGCGCCGGAGGCGGTGTTGAGCAGCGCATTGAGCAGCGGCCAGTCGGACACGGCGTCCGAGCCGTCCTTCATCGATTCCGTCTCACGGTTCGGCGAGGCAACCGAGCCTGAATCGAGATGATCGCGGCCGATGACCACCGGCGCCTTGAGCTCGCCTTTCGCCACCATCTCGTTGAAGGCGAGGCCGAGCCGGTGGCGGTCGCCGAGACCAACCCAGCAGATGCGCGCCGGCAGACCCTGGAAGGCGATGCGCTCACGCGCCATGTCGAGCCAGTTGTGCAGGTGGGTGTTGCCGGGCGTCAGCTCGCGCACCTTGGCGTCGGTCTTGTAGATGTCCTCGGCATCGCCGGAGAGGGCTGCCCAGCGAAACGGACCGATCCCGCGACAAAACAGTGGCCGGATATAGGCCGGCACGAAACCCGGGAAGGCAAAGGCATTGTCGAGCCCTTCCTCCTTCGCCACCTGGCGGATGTTGTTGCCATAGTCGAGCGTCGGCACGCCGGCATTCCAGAACGCCACCATCGCCTCGACATGTTCGCGCATCGACGCGCGCGCCGCCTTTTCGACCGCCTTCGGGTCGCTGGTGCGCTTCTCGCGCCATTCGGCGAGCGACCAGCCCTTGGGGAGATAGCCGTTGAGCGGATCATGCGCCGACGTCTGATCGGTGACCAGGTCGGGGCGCACGCCACGCCGCACCAGTTCCGGCACGATGTCTGCGGTGTTGCCGACCAGGCCGACCGATTTCGCCTCGCCGGCCCTGGTCCAGCGCTCGATCCTTTCCAGCGCCTCGTCGAGCGTGTCGGCGCGTTCGTCGACATAGCGAGTGCGCAGCCGGAAATCGATGCGGTCGGGATCGCATTCGACCGCCAGGCAGCAGGCGCCGGCCATGACCGCGGCCAGCGGCTGGGCGCCGCCCATGCCGCCGAGGCCGCCGGTCAATATCCATTTGCCCCTGAGGTTGCCGTCGTAATGCTGGCGGCCGGCCTCGACGAAGGTCTCGTAGGTGCCCTGCACGATGCCTTGGGTGCCGATGTAGATCCACGAGCCGGCCGTCATCTGGCCGTACATCATCAGGCCCTTCTTATCGAGCTCGTTGAATTTCTCCCATGTCGCCCAGTGCGGCACGAGGTTGGAATTGGCGATCAGCACGCGCGGCGCATCGGTGTGGGTACGAAACACGCCGACCGGCTTGCCGGACTGCACCAGCAGCGTCTCGTCGTCTCCAAGCGTCTTCAGAGAGGCGACGATGCGATCAAAGTCGTTCCAGGTGCGCGCCGCGCGGCCGATGCCGCCATAGACGACCAGTTCGTTGGGGTTTTCGGCGACGTCGGGATCGAGATTGTTCATCAGCATGCGCAACGGCGCTTCAGTCAGCCATGTGCGGGCATTGAGCTCGCTGCCGCGCGGGCTGCGGACTTCGCGGATGTTGTGGCGAGGATGGGTCATGGCGTCACTTTTCCTTTCGAATGAGCTGCGCGGCGATGCGTCAGCGCCCGGCCCAGGCAATCGCGCTTTCCAGGATCCGCTTCAGCGTGGCGCGGATCGGCGCGGCGAATGCCGGGTCGTAAGGCACCGGCCAATTGTCGGGCGTACCTTTGCCCTCGGGCTCGCGCATATAGCCGCGGTTGGACAGTTCCATCTGCAGCGCATGAACGCCGTTTTGCGGCTGGCCGAAATGGCGCGTGATCCAGCCGCCTTTGAAGCGGCCGTTGACGACAAAACTCTCGCCGGTCTCGGCGAGGATCTGGCCGACCATTGCCTGCAAGCCCGGATCGGCGCTTTTGCCGTCATTGGTGCCGAGGTTGAACACCGGCAGAGTGCCTTCGAACAGCCGCGGCAGCATCGAGCGGATCGAATGGCAGTCATAGAGGACGATCTTCCGGTGCACGGCGCGCAGCCTGTCGATCTCGGCCTGCATGGCGGCATGGTAAGGCACAAAGTACTTTTCGCGGCGCTCTTCGACCTCCGAGGCATCAGGCTCTTCCCCGACGCGATAGAGCGGATCGCCGTCGAAGGTCTCGGTCGGGCACAGGCCGGTGGTTGCCTGGCCGGGATAGAGTGAGACGCCGGAGGGATCGCGATTGACGTCGATGACGGTGCGCGAGATCGCGGTATGCACCACCGTCGCGCCGAGGTCTTCGGCAAACTCATACAGCTTGTCGATCCACCAGTCGGCGTCGCGGCGGCCGAGCCAAGGCGACACCAGCCGGTTCTCGAGGCCGGCGAGATCGATGCCGGTGTGCGGGATCGAGACCAGCAGGGGGGCGGTGCCGCGCTTTACAGTGAGCCAGGAGGAGGGCGCGTTCATGAATGGTCTCCCTGCGCTGGCGCTTTGCGGCGACCTATAGAGGCGCACATCCTCACGACGCGATTCCCGGCAGCGCCACCGCGCCCGCTGCCTTCGCGACAGCGCCGCTGCGCACCATGGCGACGGCCTTTTCCATGTCGGGGTGGAAATGCCGGTCATTGTCGAGATGCGGCACTTCGGCCCTGACCAGTCTGCGCACCGCTTCGAGCGGCGCACTCGATGCCAGCGGCGCATGGAAATCGCAGCCTTGCGTGGCGGCCAGCAATTCGATTCCGATGACGGCCGTCGCATTCTCGATCATGCCGATCAGCCGGCGCGCGCCATGTGCCGCCATCGAGACGTGGTCTTCCTGATTGGCCGAGGTCGGGATCGAATCGACACTGGCCGGATAGGCCTTTTGCTTGTTTTCCGAGACGAGTGCCGCCGCCGTCACTTGCGGGATCATGAAGCCGGAATTCAAGCCTGGCTTCGGGGTCAGGAAGGCCGGCATGCCCGACAGCGCCGGATCGACCAGCATGGCGATGCGCCGTTCCGACAGCGAGCCGATCTCGCAGACGGCGAGCGCGATCATGTCGGCGGCGAAGGCGACTGGCTCGGCGTGGAAATTGCCACCGGAAAGTGCTGTGTCGTCCTCGGCGAAGATCAGCGGATTGTCGGTGACGCCGTTGGCCTCGGTGCCCAGCGTGCCGGCGGCCTGGCGCAGCACGCTGAGCGCTGCACCCATCACCTGCGGCTGGCAGCGCAAGCAGTACGGGTCCTGCACGCGTTCGTCTCCGACCCGGTGCGATTCACGGATGGCACTGCCGGCCATCAGGTTGCGCAGCGCCTCTGCCGTCTCGATCTGGCCAGGATGCCTCCTGAGCAGGTGGATGCGCGGATCGAAGGGGGCGTCGGAACCCTTGGCGGCATCGGTCGAGAGCGCACCAGCGACCAGCGCCGACTGGTAGAGCACTTCGGCGTCGAACAAGGCGGCCAACGCATAGGCGGACGAAAACTGTGTGCCGTTGAGCAGCGCCAACCCTTCCTTGGCGCCAAGCGTGACCGGCTCCAGCCCGTGCGAGACAAAGGCGACCTTGGCCGGGAACCGGCCATGCGGGGTAAAACATTCGCCGACGCCGATCATCACCGCCGTCATGTGCGACAGTGGCGCAAGGTCGCCGGATGCGCCGACCGAGCCTTGCGCCGGCACCACCGGAATGACGTCGTTGGCGAGCATCGCTTCGAGCAGCTCAATGGTCTGCGGCCGCACGCCGGAGGCGCCCTGCGCCAAGCTGGCCAGCTTCAGTGCCATCATCAGCCGGCAAACAGCGACCGGCATCGGTTCGCCGACGCCGGCGGCATGCGACAGCACGATGTTGCGTTGCAGCGTCTCGAGATCGGCGGCGGGGATACGGACGCTGGCCAATTTGCCGAAACCGGTGTTGATGCCATAGACCGGCTCACCCTTGGCGACGATGCGGGCAACGGCCTCGGCGCTGGCCTTGATCTTTGGCCAGCAGGCCGCGTCCAGCTTCGGCATCGCGCCACGATAGATTTCGCGCCAGTCGGCCAGCGTCGTGTTGCCCGGCTTGAGTTTGAGTTCACTCATTGTCCCCTCCAGATGCGGGCATGCAGCGGGTTGAAGCCCATGCGGTAGACGAGCTCGGCCGGGCGCTCGATGTCCCAGATCGCCAGGTCGGCCGATTTCCCAGCCTCCAGCGTGCCGGTTCGTCCGAGCAGTCCGAGCGCGCGGGCGGCCTCGCGGGTGACACCGGCAAGGCATTCGTCAACAGTCAGACCAAACAAAGTCGCCGCCATGTTCATGGTCAGCAGCAGCGAGGTCAGCGGCGAGGTGCCGGGATTGCAGTCGGTGGCGACCGCCATTCTGACGCCGTGCTGGCGAAATAGGCCGATCGGCGGCTTCTTAGTCTCACGGATGAAATAGTATGCGCCGGGCAGGATCGTCGCCACGGTCCCGGCCCTCGCCATCGCCGCCGCACCCGCCTCGTCAGTGTATTCGAGATGGTCGGCCGACAGGGCGCCATAGCGCGCCGCAAGTTCTGCGCCGTGCAGGTTGGACAATTGGTCGGCGTGGAGTTTTACCGGCAGGCCTGCTGCTTTCGCCGCGTCGAACACGCGAGAAATCTGCTCTGGCGAAAAGGCGAGGCCCTCGCAAAAACCATCGACCGCGTCGGCCAGGCCCTCGGCGGTGACGGCCGGCAAAATCTCGTTTGCGACCAGATCGATAAACGAGTCCTTGTCGCCTTTCGCTTCAGGCGGCAGAGCATGCGCGCCGAGGAAGCTCGTTGTAACCGTTACTGGACGGTTTTCGCCCAAGAGCCGCGCGGCGCGCAGCGATTTCTTCTCGTTTTCGAGATCGAGTCCGTAGCCCGACTTGACCTCGATGGTGGTGAGGCCTTCAGCGATCAGCGCGTCGAGGCGCGGCAGCGACTGCGCAACCAATTCCTGCTGGCTGGCAGCGCGCAGCGCCTTGACCGACGAGACGATGCCGCCGCCGGCCCTGGTGACCTCTTCATAGGTGGCGCCGGCCAGCCGCATGTCGAATTCGTTGGCGCGATTGCCGGCGTGGATCAGATGAGTATGGCAGTCGATCAGGCCGGGTGTGATCCAGCGGCCTTCGCAATCGACATTCTCGGCGTTCTGGCTGAAGGCTGCCGGCATGTCGGCTCCCGGGCCGGCATAGACGATCAGGCCATCGCGCGCGGCGATCGCGCCGTCTTCGACGATACCCAGTCCGGCGGCGCTGTCGGCCATGGTCGCTAGACGCGCATTGCGCCAGAGGCGGATCTCCCCTGTCCGGCTTTTGCTCTCTCCAGCCATCATCTTTTCCGTTTCAATCGGCGGTGATTATGTATATACATATTGAAACGCACTGCAAGCGGTATCATTGCACGGGACAAGGGAATCGGAGAGAAAACGTGACTGCGATCTTTGCGGAACAGGCGCTTCTGCCCGACGGCTGGCATTCCAATGCCCGGATCGTCGTCAGTGATGGCCACATCGCCACGGTCGAGCCCAACACCGCATCCCAGCCCGGCGACGAACGCCATGCCATTCTGCTGCCAGGCATGCCGAACCTCCACAGCCACGCCTTCCAGCGCGGCATGGCCGGTCTAGCCGAGCTGCGCGGCCCTTCATCCGACAGTTTCTGGAGCTGGCGCGAGGTGATGTATCGCTTCGCGCTGTCGATGACGCCGGATCAGGTCGAGGCGGTCGCCGCGCAGCTCTATGTCGAGATGCTGGAGGCTGGGTTCTCACGCGTCGGCGAGTTTCACTATCTGCATCACGACCGCGACGGCCAGCCCTACGCCAACGTCGCCGAAATGGCCGACCGCATCACCGCCGCGGCTGCCGACACCGGCATCGGGCTGACGCTGCTGCCGGTCTTCTATGCACATTCCTCTTTCGGCGGCGCAGAGCCGAATGAAGGCCAGCGGCGATTCATCAACGATATGAATCGGTTCTCGCGGCTTGTTGAGAAATGTCACGAAACCGTTCGCACCTTGAATCACGCGGTCGTCGGCATCGCCCCGCACAGTCTGCGCGCCGTGACACCGGAGCAGTTGGAAAACATCGCGACAATGGCACCCGGCGGACCGATCCACATCCACATCGCCGAGCAAGTGAAGGAGGTCGAGGACTGCCTTGCTTGGTCCGGGGCGCGGCCGGTCGAATGGCTGCTCGTCAATGCCAGGGTCGATGGTCGCTGGTGCCTGATCCACGCCACCCACATGACCGAGTCCGAAACGGCGGCCATGGCGAAAAGCGGAGCAATCGCCGGCCTCTGCCCGATCACCGAGGCCAATCTCGGCGACGGCACCTTTGCAGCACCTTTGTTCAAGCAACATGGCGGCCGCTTCGGCGTCGGCTCCGATTCCAACGTGCTGATCGGCCTGCCGGACGAATTGCGGCAGCTCGAATATTCGCAGCGCCTCGCCCACCGTGCCCGCAACCTGCTGGCGGTCGCCGGCGGTTCGACCGGGCGCGCACTGTTCGATGCCGCGCTCGACGGCGGCAGCGCAGCGCTCGGCGCAAGCCCCTCGCGGATCGCCGCCGGCGCCCCAGCCGATTTCATCTCGCTCGATGGCAAGCACCCCTCGCTTGCCGGCAAGACGGGCGATGCAGTGCTCGACACCTGGATCTTCGCCAACGGTTCCAAGGTCGATTGTGTCTGGGTGCATGGCAAGAAACTGGTCAGCAGTGGCAGGCATGCAAGGCGCGATTTTATTGCCGAGCGTTTTCGCACGGTGATGACGGCGCTTTCGGCATGAGCATGATCCAGACAATGGATGCGGACGGCGGCGAGCCCCTCTCGCTGCATCAACGCATCCTGTCCGACATCAGCGAACGAATCCTGTCCGGCGCCTGGGCGCCCGGCCACCGCATCCCGTTCGAGCACGAACTGACGGCCGAGTACAAATGTTCGCGCATGACGGTGAACAAGGCGCTGTCGCAGCTTGCCAAGGCGGGGCTGATAGAGCGCCGCCGCCGCTCTGGCAGCTTTGTCCGGCGGCCGCAGTCGCAAGCCGCGGTGTTGGAAATCCATGACATCAGGATCGAGGTCGAGGCGCTCGGCCTGCCCTATCGCTACGAGCGTGTGGCACGACATAAAAGACGCAGCAGCGCCGAGGATCGCGCCTTGCTGGAACTCGACTGCAACGGGCCGGTGCTGGCGCTGGAATGCCGGCATTTCGCCGGCAAGCGGCCGTTCGCCCACGAACAGCGGCTGATCAACCTGGCCGCTGTGGCCGAGGCCGCCAACGAGGAATTTTTTGCCGTCGCGCCTGGGCCGTGGCTGATCGCCCGCGTGCCATGGAGTGCCGCCGAGCACCGCATCCGCGCCGTCGCCGCCGACAGACACATTGCGACCGCACTCGAAATCGAGTCCGGCGCCCCCTGCCTGGTGGTCGAGCGACGGACATGGAGCGCCGAGCACCCGGTCACCCATGTCCGTTTCACCTATGCGGCCGACAGCCACAAGCTGGTCGCGCGGTTCACACCGTCGCAGGGGTAACCCTCCCCTCGAGGGCCCTCGAGGGGGAGGGTAAAGAGCCGCATCTCAAATGGCGGCGGTAACGATGATCTCGACCAGGTATTCCGGCCCGGCAAGCTTGGCCTCGCCGGTGGCGCGGGCCGGGGTATGGCCCTGTGGCACCCACTTGTCCCATGCCGCGTTCATCTCGGCAAAGGTGCTCATATCGGCCAGCCAGATGATCGCCTGCAGGATCTTGGTCTTGTCGGTGCCGGCCTTGGCCAGCAATTCGTCGATGGCCGCCAGAATGTCCCTGGTCTGGGTGCCGACGTTTCCGCCTGGTTCGCCGACCTGACCAGCCAGATAGACGGTGTTGCCATGGATGACGATCTGGCTCATGCGTGGGCCAACATCGATGCGACGAATGCTCATTGGACGTTTCCTTCCTTTGTGGGTCGCGCCTCTTTAGAGTCGCGGTTCGCTGGCGGCAAGGTTGCATGAGCGAATCCTCTTGAGCCAGCAGGCGTGGGGCGAAAATAGGCACACGCAAATTGCTCCGGTCGCCGCAATTCCGCCGGATTGACTTGTTGACTAATGTAATAACATCACATATCCACCCCGCTGCCGTACTAGTGGTGTCCCACGGATCGTCACATGACCAAAACCTGCCTGACATTCCGCGACCTGACGCTGGGCTACAACAGCCATCCGGCGATCCATCATCTCGATGGCACAATCCGCCGCGGGTCGCTGACAGCAGTCGTCGGCGCCAATGGATCGGGCAAGTCGACCCTGATGAAGGGTATCGTCGGCGTGTTGAAGCCGATGGCCGGCACGGTTGTCCGGGCGCCCGGCGTGCGCGCCGCCTATCTGCCGCAACAGTCGGAACTCGACCGCTCCTTTCCCGCCCGGGTCGTTGATCTGGTTTCGCTCGGCCTGTGGCCACGGCGCGGGCTGCTCGGCCGCTACACTAGGGAAGATCGCGAATCGGTCAGCCAGGCGCTGATGGCCGTCGGCCTCGGCGGCTTCGAGAAGCGCCCGATCGACACGCTGTCGGGCGGCCAGCTGCAGCGCACGCTGTTCGCTCGCGTGCTGCTGCAGGACGCCGATCTCATTCTGCTCGACGAACCGTTCAACGCCGTCGATACCAAGACCGTCGGCGACCTGATCGCACTAATCAAGCGCTGGCATGGCGAGGAACGCACGATCCTGGTTGTCGTCCACGATCTGGAACTGGTGCGCCAGAACTTCCCCGAGACGCTGCTGCTGGCGCGCCAGCCAATCGCCTGGGGCGAAACCAGGGAAACACTGCGGCCGGAAAACCTGTTGCGCGCGCGCCGCTTCCACGAAGCCTGGGAGGAGAACGCGCCCTGGTGCGAGCCGGACAAACACGGTGATCACGGTCACGGCCCCGGGCACGACCCTGGGCACAACCATGCGCACGACCATCATCACGGCTCCGGGCCGCGGGCAGCATGATGGACACGCTCTACGGTCTTCTCGTTGCTCCGTTCGCCGAATTCGCCTTCATGCAGCGGGCGCTTGCCGGCTCGCTGATGCTGTCGCTCGGCGCCTGCCCGGTCGGCGTGTTCCTGATGTTGCGGCGCATGAGCCTTTCCGGCGACGCCATGGCCCACGCCATCCTGCCGGGTGCTGCCGCCGGTTTCCTGTTTTATGGGCTGGAAATCCTGCCGATGACCATCGGCGGGCTGATTGCCGGCATCATCGTCGCGCTCGGCGCCGGCGCCGTCTCGCGCTTCACCATCCAGCGCGAGGACGCTTCGATGGCGGCCTTCTACCTGATTTCGCTGGCGATCGGCGTGCTGATGGTGTCGATCCGCGGCTCCAGCGTCGATCTCATGCATGTGCTGTTCGGCACCGTGCTTGCGCTCAACAATGAAGCGCTGACACTGATCGGCGGCATCGTGCTGGTCACGCTGGTCAGCCTCGCCATCTTCTGGCGGGCGCTCGTCGCCGAATGTCTCGACCCGCTGTTCCTGCGTTCGGTCAGCCGGCTGGGCAGCCCGGTGCATTTCATCTTCCTCGGCCTCGTTGTGCTCAACCTGGTCGGCGGCTTCCAGGCGCTCGGCACGCTGCTATCGGTCGGGCTGATGATGCTGCCTGCGGCCGCCGCCCGCTTCTGGACCATGCGCGTCGAGCCGATGTGCGTGCTGGCGGTGCTGATCGGCTTTGCCTCCTGCGTCGCGGGGCTGCTTCTGTCCTATCACGTGTCGCTGCCTTCCGGCCCGGCCATCATCCTGTCGGCCGGCGTCGTCTATTTTGCCTCGATCCTGTTCGGCACGCGCGGCATCCTGCGCGCCCGTATTATCCATCACCGCCACAGAACCGCCTGATCCCGAAGGAGGGCCGTCCATGCTGAAATCGATCCGCGCCGCCCTGGCAGTGGGCGTTATAACATTGTCAGCCTTTGGCGAGTCGTCGGCCTTCGCGGAGCCGTTGAAAGTGGTCGCCAGCTTCACGATCATTGCCGATTTCGCCAAAAATGTCGGCGGCGACCGGATCAATCTGACCACCATCGTCGGGCCGGATGGCGATGCCCATGTCTACGAGCCGAGCCCGGCCGACGCGGTGGCCATGGCGGGTGCGGATGTGGTGCTGGTCAACGGCCTGCATTTCGAAGGCTTTTTGCAGCGCCTGGTCGACGCCAGTGCCACCAAGGCGACGATCGCCGTTTTGACCAAGGGCGTCACGCCGATCAACTTCAAACCCGAATTCGCCGATGCCGACGCTGCTGAAGGCGCCCACACTGATGGCGAGACCGATCCGCATGCCTTCCAGTCGATCGCCAACGCCAAGATCTATGTGAAGAACATCGCCGATGCCTTCTGCACCGCCGACGCTGGGGGTTGCGACAGCTACAAGGCCAATGCCGCCGCCTATACAAAGAAACTCGACGCGCTTGAGGGCGAAGTGCAGACGGCGATCCAGTCGATCCCGAAGGAGAAACGCGTCGTCATCACCTCGCATGACGCCTTCGGCTATTTCGAGAAGGCCTATGGCCTCACCTTCCTGGCGCCCGAAGGGGTCTCGACCGAGTCGGAGCCGTCCGCCGCCGACGTCGCCAAGCTGGTCAGCCAGGTGAAGCAGGACAAGGCGGCGGCGGTCTTCATCGAGAACATCACCAACGCGCGGCTGATCGAGCAGATCGCCAGCGAGACCGGGGTCAAGGTGGGCGGTACGCTCTTTTCAGACGCGCTGTCGCAGCCCGACGGTCCGGCCTCGACCTATATCGACCTGATGCACAACAACATCGCCCAGATCAAAGGCGCGATCCTCGGAAGCTGATGCCTTCCTAGCCAGCCGGGCCGCGTCGGCTCGGTTGGATTCTCCGTCGAAAATAACTATCTGCGCAGTGGGATTTCATTCTGCGCGGATTGCCGATCTCGTCGGGGAGTCTTAAGACTGCGGCCAAACCAGTTTTGCGAGGAAACATGGAATATCGTCAGATCACCGAGGACTATTCGGTCTCCGGCCAGATCCAGCCCGAAGAAGTCGCCGCCATCAAGGCCGCGGGCTTCAAGAGCGTCATCTGCAACCGGCCTGATGACGAGCAGCCCGGCCAGCCTTCGGCGGACACGGTCAAAGCGGCAGTCGAAGCCTCCGGGCTTACCTTCCGCTACATCCCGGTCATCAGCGGCCAGATCACGGCCCAAAATGTCGAGGACCAGGCTGAGGCGCTCGATGAGCTCGAAGGCCCGGTGTTCGCCTATTGCCGTTCCGGCGCACGCTGCACCAACCTTTTTGGGCTGATCCAGCAGTCGAAGGGCTAAAGCGCGTCGCGTCTGACCGGCCTCATGCGACGCGCTTTAGGTTGCTGTTTTTATGCATGTCGTGATCACAAACCGCTGCACACGCTCGGGTCGGGCCCGAGGGCATGCTTTTGCGCGACATGCATTAAATCGGCAGCGCGCCGGTTTCCTTCAGCGTTTCCAGTACGATCGCCGTCTTCACATGCTGCACGGATTCGTGCGGCAGGAGCACGCCGTTGACGAATTCCGACAGCGATTTCAGGTCGGGCGTCACCACTTTCAGGATGTAATCCATCTCGCCGGTCAGCGCGTGCGCCTCCTGCACCTGCGGCAACCGCGCCACCAACTCGCCGAAGCGCCGCGCATTGTCGCGGTTGTGGGTGGCGAGCGTCACCGAGATGACGTTGACCAGTGAGAAGCCGAGCTTGTCGCGGTCGAGCACCGCGCGATAGCCCCTGATATAGCCGTCCTCCTCCAGCCTCTGGCGGCGACGCGAACATTGCGACGCCGACAGGTTCACCCGTTCCGACAAATCGTTGTTGGTCAGCCGTGCGTCGCCCTGCAGGAGAGCCATTATCTTGCGGTCAAACTGGTCTATGCGCGCCTCATCCATGATTTTTTCATCCACCATGCACAATTCCCGCATGATCTAGTCGTTTAAAGCGTTTGAATGCAAGCACCATGCGCCTGCTCCGCGCTATAGTAGCGTCAAAATGGCCCTTTGCGGCCAAGCAGCTTTAGGAGGACAACACCATGGGTCCCTTCCCGCACGATGCACCGCCCGCAACGATCAGCAAGGCCAATCCCGCCGGCACCGACGGCTTCGAATTCGTCGAGTTCGCGCATCCCGAACCGGAAAAGCTCGCCGACCTTTTTACCCGCATGGGCTATGTACCGGTAGCCAAGCACCGCACCAAGAACAACACCGTCTGGCGGCAGGGCGACATCAACTATGTCGTCAATGCCGAACCCGGCTCGCATGCGATGAAATTCGTCGACAAGCACGGCCCCTGCGCTTCCTCGATGGCCTGGCGGGTGGTCGATGCCAAGCACGCGTTCGACCATGCTGTCGCCAAGGGCGCCACACCCTATGAAGGCGTCGACAAGGCGCTCGATGTGCCGGCGATATCAGGCATTGGCGGCTCGCTGCTTTATTTCATCGAGGTCTACGGCGACAAAGGCTCGGCCTACGAAGCCGAATTCGACTGGCTGGGCGAGCCCGACCCGAAGCCGGAAGGCGTCGGCTTCTATTATCTCGACCACCTCACCCACAATGTCTATCGCGGCAGTATGGACAAATGGTGGGATTTCTATCGTGACCTGTTCGGCTTCAAGCAGATCCATTTCTTCGACATCGACGGCAAGATCACCGGCCTGGTCAGCCGCGCGATCACCTCGCCCTGCGGCAAGATCCGCATCCCGCTCAACGAGTCCAAGGACGACACCAGCCAGATCGCCGAATATCTGAAGAAGTACAATGGCGAAGGCATCCAGCATATCGCCGTCGGCACGGACGAGATCTACGGCGCCACCGACAGGCTGGCAGCCAACGGCCTGAAGTTCATGCCCGGTCCGCCGGAAACCTATTACGAGATGTCTCATGCCCGCGTGCACGGCCATGATGAGCCGATCGAGCGGATGAAAAAGCACGGCATCCTGATCGACGGCGAAGGCGTGGTTGACGGCGGCACGACCAAGATCCTGCTGCAGATTTTCTCGAAAACCGTAATCGGGCCGATCTTCTTCGAATTCATCCAGAGGAAGGGCGACGAGGGTTTTGGCGAGGGCAATTTCCGTGCGCTGTTCGAATCGATCGAGCAGGACCAGATCAAGCGCGGGGTGCTGAAGGTGCAGGCGGCGGAGTAGGCGACGCCTATTTGGCCAAGCCGGCGGCCTTGCGCAGAATGTCGTTGATGCGGCTCTGCCAGCCGGGACCGCCGGCGCGAAAGCGAGCGACCACATCGCTGTCAAGGCGCAGCGTCACCTGTTTCTTGGGATTGTCGAGCGCCGGCCGCCCGCGCGAACGGCGAATGCTTTCGGCGAGGTCCGGAAATACTTCAGCGAAGGGACGAGCGTTTCGAAAATCCTCCTCTGTCCATTCCGGATTGTCCGAAACGGCATCCCAATCTTCCTTGCTGTAGCCGCGCCCCGGTTCGAATTTTGTCTGCAGCTTAGGTTTTGTCATTGTACAATCTTCTTTCAGCCGGGTTGGCCGGGCGCATCGAAATGATCGAGATGCCCTCGGAGCCGAGCCGGGCAAAGATCACGGCAACGATCCCGTCAATCATCCGACCAATTGCCATGAGACGATCAGCTTTGGCCGCACGGATCGTTGACGTAAGGAAAATTCCTCATCCAGCGTGGCAAAATCCAACCCGTGCTTTTCGATGTTGGCCAACCGTTTCGGTTCGTCCCAGACGATCTTCATCGAAATTTATGTACCTACAATAATTAAGTCAAGAATTTTCGTCACTACAATTAATTGCCGCCATCAATCGCCAACCGCTCGACCTCCGCTCTCCTGAGTTTCAGATCATAGTCGAGGAAGAATTCGTCGAGTTGCGGCGGCTTTACCGAGGTGCCGGACAGCATGGCGTGCACCTGGCCGCGATGATGGATGTCGTGGATGAAGAGGTGGGCGAGCAGATCGCCGATGCGCTCCGGTATTTTTCCGTCCTCGCGCCGGTCGGTGATGACATGGCGGTCGAGATCGACCGCCGACAAATGATCGCAAAAGGCGATCAATCGCCGGTCGGATGCGCCCTGGGCGTCAAACAGCGCTTGTGGTTCATCGAACGGCACGAAATCGTCATGGGCCGCGGCGCCAACGCCGCCCTCTTCGAGAAAATCGAGATAGAGATGATCGACCGCCAGGATGTGGTTGAGCGTTGCCATGATCGACGGAAAGAAGCTGGTTCGCTCGGCTTCGAATTCGCCGGGCTCAAGCTGCAGCACAGCGCTATACAGCCGGTCGTTCGACCAGAGATTGTTGCGCACCATGCGGCGCAGATGGTCGAGCAGGTCCACGTCACACACCAGTCCAGGCAATCAAATTCACGGCGATACCGATAGCCCCTATGGCTAGCAGACGAGCGATCATACCACGGCGTAGCGCTTGCGTTTCAACATCGCTCGCAACGTCCCGATTTATAGCGACGTTAACAAGCTTCGGCAGACGCGCCACGCTACTGAAGTTACGCAGTCTTTCAGATCGATCCTCGATCTGACGGCAGAGCCGGATCGCCGAAATCAAAAGCCAGGCAGTAGCGATGCTACAAATTCCCACGAACCAAAGGTAAGTAGCGGTGTAAGGCATCTTGGGTCCCCCCGCGTTTGGAACGATTAAGCTAGATCACTCCGCTGACTGGACCAAGGACACGCCCGCCCACAGAAGCGCAAATCCGGCGAGAACGATCAGCAGCAGCCGATTCATGCGCCGGCGCATGGCTTGCGTCTCCTCGTCCCGCGCGAGGTTCGTGTTGGTCACCGTGTGGAAAATCATCGCGTTGCGCGGAAAGCCGCTGCGGTTGGTAAGCCCCGGCGAGCGCGCCTCGATGCGATAGCTCAGCCGGATCGCCTGGATGAAGATCGCCAGCATGAGAAGAGCCCAGACACCGCAAAGAAGATAGACAGTCTCGCCTGTCATTCTCCGTATTTCTCGACCTTCTGCTCGATCGCACCAAAAATCGAATGTCCGATCCTGTCCTTCATCTCGATGCGCACAATGTCGCCAAGGCCCAGGAACGGGGTTGTCGGTTCGCCGGCCTCGATAGTCTCGATCATGCGCAACTCGGCTATGCAGGAATAGCCGGTGCCGCCCGCCGAGACAGGCTTGCCAGGCCCGCCGTCGAGCTTGTTGGAGACCGTGCCCGAACCGATGATGGTGCCGGCGGCCAGCGGCCGGGTTTTCGCGGCATGCACAATCAGCGCCGGAAAATCGAATGTCATGTCCACGCCGGCGTTGGCGCGGCCGAACGGCTTGCCGTTGAGATCGACCAGCAGCGGCAGGTTGACCTTGCCGCCATCCCAGGCCTCGCCAAGTTCGTCCGGCGTCACCGCGACGGGCGAAAACGCCGAGGACGGCTTTGATTGGAAGAAGCCGAAGCCCTTGGCAAGCTCTGGCGCGGTGAGGGAGCGCAGCGTGACGTCATTGACCAGCATGACCAGCCGGATCGCGGCTCTTGCCGCATCGAGGCTTGCGCCTATCGGCACATCGTCGACGACGACAGCGACTTCCCCTTCCATGTCGACGCCAAGAGCCTCGTCGACCGTGCGGATCGGATCACGCGGCGCGATGAAACTGTCCGAACCACCCTGGTAGATCAGCGGATCGGTCCAGAAGCTTGCCGGCATCTCGGCGCCGCGCGCCTTCCGCACCAGTTCGACATGATTCACATAGGCAGAGCCATCGGCCCACTGGTAGGCGCGCGGCAACGGCGAATGGGCATCATGCTCGTGAAAGCGCGCTGACGGCACCGCATTGTTCTCCAGCGATTCCGCTATTGTCGCCAGATGCGGCGCGATCCGGTTCCAGTCGTCGAGCGCCGACTGCAACGTCGGCACCAGAAACGAGGCATCGGTGAACCGCGTCAGGTCGCGCGAGACGACGACCAGCTTTCCGTCGCGCGTCCCGTCCTTCAATGTGGCAAGCTTCATGCGGTTTCCTCTCCTGATGCGGCTTTGGTGCCGCTTTGAATTTTGTTCTTATGATCTCTTCCGAAAACCGGTTCTCACTTTTCGCTAACGCGGTCCTTCGGTTCGGGATCATGCTCCAGTCCCACAACAAGGCCGTCGTGGGCAATCGTCAAGTCTCCGGCCCATGTTTTCCTGACGGCGGCGATCCAGTCGGCCTCGCCGATCTCGGGATCATCGGCCGGGATGAGGTGGTTGAGCACCAGTCTTTTGGCTCCTGCGTCACTGGCGATGCGCCCCGCCTCCTCAGCAAAACTATGGCTGGCGAGCAGATGCTCCCTCAGCTGCGCGCCATTGCCGGTTTTCGCGACGAGCCGCTCGATGCCGTCTTCCAGCATGGCTTCATGGACGAGAATGTCGGCGCCTTTGGCGAAATCCGCCAATGGCGGAAAGAACGCCGTATCGGCGGAAAACACCACGCTCTGTCCGGCATGCTCGAAGCGCAGCGCAAAGCAGTCGTTCACCGGCGGATGGTCGACGCGCAGCGCCAAAACCTTCAGGCCGCGCTCCTCCATCACCCGGCCTTCGCCGAACTCGATGATCGAAACCAAATCTGCGATATCAAGCCGGCCTTCGTCGACTATGCGTATCTCGATGTCGAATTCCATCGCCTGGCAAAAGCGCTGCCAGTAATGGCCGGTGCCGGGCGGGCCGAACACGGTGACCGGTGTCGCCAGACCCGCCGTCCAGGCGGTGTGGATCAGCGGACCGAGTTCCAGCACATGGTCGGAATGCAGATGCGTGATGAAGACCAGGTCGAGCGACTTCAGGCTGATGCCGGTCTCGGCCAGCCCGTGCGTCACGCCAAGCCCGCAATCCACGACGATGGTACGTCCGCCGAATTTCAGCAGCGACGAACTCGGCCACGGACCGCCCGGCCGGAGCGCCGGGCCGCCCTTCGAGCCCAGCAGCACCAGCCGATCCCGCATTGGATCAGCGCTCAAGACCAGTCGCCCTCGGGCGTGCCGTTGAAGCGCTTCTTCAGATCGGCCCAGCAGTCGATGTAATTGTCCTGCCGGGTTTCAACCTCGGCGGCGTAGCGGGTCAGCATCTGTGGGAATCGCGTCTCGAACATGAAGGCCATGGTGTTGTCGAGCTTGACCGGTTTCAGATCCGCGTGGAAAGCTTTTTCAAAACCTGTTGCGTCAGGCCCGTGGGCCAGCATCAGATTGTGCAGGCTGATGCCACCGGGAACGAAACCCTCTTCCTTGGCGTCGTACTGGCCGTGGATCAGGCCCATGAACTCGCTCATGATGTTGCGGTGATACCAGGGCGGGCGAAACGTGTTTTCGGCCACCAGCCAGCGCGGCGGGAAGATGACGAAGTCGATGTTGGCGGTGCCCTCTTCGCCGCTCGGCGCGGTCAGCACCGTGAAGATCGACGGATCGGGATGGTCGAACAGGATGGCGCCGACCGGCGAAAACGTTGCGAGATCATATTTGTAGGGCGAGTAGTTGCCGTGCCACGCCACCACATCCAGCGGCGAATGATCGAGTTCGGTGACATGAAACTGGCCGCACCATTTCACGATCAGCCGGCACGGCGTCTCCTTGTCCTCGAACCAGGCGCAAGGCGTCTTGAAATCGCGCGGATTGGCCAGGCAATTGGCGCCGATCGGGCCACGATCCGGCAGCGTCAGCTTGGCGCCGTAGTTCTCGCAGACATAGCCGCGCACTGTTTCATCGATCAGTTCGACCTTGAACACGAGGCCGCGCGGCAGCACGGCGATCTCGCCCGGTCGCAATTCGATGACGCCCATCTCGGTGACGAAGCGCAGCGCGCCCACTTGCGGCACGATAAGCAACTCGCCGTCGGCGTTGAAGAAATGGTCGTCGGCCATCGATCGGTTGGCGACATAGACATGGGCGGCCATGCCGGTCTGGCCGAGCACGTCGCCGGCGGTGGTGATCGAGCGCATGCCGGCAATGAAGTCGGTGGGTTCCTTCGGCATCGGCACCGGGTTCCAGCGGTACTGGCCAAGCGCCAGTTCGTGATCGCCGACATTCGGCGCGCTTTTCCACAGCGGATAATCCGCCACCTTGAAGCGGCCGGTGTGCCTGACGCTCGGCCTGATGCGATAAAGCCAGGAGCGCTCATTGGTGCCGCGTGGCGCGGTGAAGGGCGAGCCCGAAAGCTGCTCGGCATAAAGGCCGTAGGCCGGCCGCTGCGGCGAATTCCGCCCTTGCGGCAGCGAACCGGGCAAAGTCTCGGTTTCGAAGTCGTTGCCGAACCCCGGCATGTAGGAAAAGGCCATGGCATCCTCCCTGGATTGACCAAATTGGTTTCATTTGTAACCATCGAAAATGTAACTATCAATCGTGATGGAGCAGACCATGGAGGCTGACACCCTCGAACTTGAAAGCTTCCTGCCCTACCGGCTCTATCGCCTTGCCGATGCTGTCAGCCGCGAATTTTCCAGGGTTTACAAGGACCGCCACGGCCTGACGCGGCCCGAATGGCGCACGCTGGCCGGTCTCGGCCAGCACGGCACGATGACGGCAACAGCGCTCGGCGAACAGTCGGCCATGCACAAGACCAAGGTTTCGCGCGCCGTCGCCGAGCTCGAACGGCGCCGCTGGCTGACGCGAAAACCTGATGAAAAAGACCGCCGTGTCGAGCACCTGACGCTGACCAACGCGGGCCTTGCCGCCTATCGCGAGATGGTGCCGTTGGCAAAAGCGTTCGAGCGGGACTTGCTGGGAAGGCTGAACGCGAGCGAGCGAGCGGCGGTCACGGAAGGGATGGCGGCACTTAAGGGGCATTGGATAGATCAACGACGCAGCTATGAAACTGCTACGCAGCGATCCTGCCCACCCCTCTAACGTTTCCGGAACGGCACCCGGCCAACACTCACCAGTCCATCACCACCTTGCCGGAATTGCCGCTCTTCATCGCATCGAACCCGGTCTGGAAGTCGTCCACTCCGATGCGGTGGGTGATCAGCCCACTGACATCGAGCGGACCCTGCACCAGCGCGATCATCTTGTACCAGGTCTCGAACATTTCGCGGCCATAGATGCCCTTGAGATGCAGCATCTTGAAGATGACCTTGTTCCAGTCGATCTCGAAGCCGGTCGGCGCGATGCCCA
>NZ_AYWU01000036.1:0-56962 GCF_000502375.1 Mesorhizobium sp. L48C026A00
GTGGTTAGCACTCACCAGAAGCGAGTGCTAACGCGGCAGTGAGATAGGCCGTAGGCTCCTGCTAGTCAAGACGGAAGAGGGACGGGCGAAGAGCAAAAGAGCGTGGAAGCACCGAGCCCTTTACGTGAACGACGTCGGAGATCGGACATAGATGGGGCGGCTCACCATTTGTAATTGGAGGCTTTATTCATTTGGCACGATTGGTGCAGCGGATGATCGGCAAACGTTGCGCGCGACCGATATAATGAGAGGTGAGCGCCATCAGGATTCCTGCGTTAACGGTCCACTCGGTCTTTACGGTGTGGCCGCCGCGCGGGCGCCAGGACTCCGGCCACCCGATAGTCACCGATCCCGTCTGCGGAGAACAGGAAGCAAGATGAAAGCGACAGTCAGCATGAACTCGAATTTGAAATGTTTGGCCAAAGCAACTGCCATCGCCTTGCTTGACGGTCACCGCTACGTCGGCGGACGAAGGTATGTGGATGCCGGGCCAGACTGCGGAAGTGGGCGCGGCCATGCGCGCGGATGGGCTCCAGATCGATCCCGCCCAGCTGGGTCGTCTGGACGCTGACCCGCTCAACGCGGTCGTATCACTAGGCGGATGCTCCGCTCCTTCGTCAGTCCACAAGGCTGGTCGCAACCAATCATCACTGCGTGTTCGAATCCATCCAATACCACAGCAAGGAGGGCTAGGACTATCTCACAGACGGTTTTCTGGTGGCTTTCTGGCGAAGAGCCTGGGTGAAGAATTGCCCGCGGCGCCCGGCAGCCGCATCTATGTGATCGAGGACATGCGGGATGTGACCGCCGAGATGCTCAAGAGCGTCTCGGACAAGCTGAACGGCTTTGCCCGCTATGAGCGGCTCGACACGAACCGCAAGGCCCTGATCGCCGCATGTGAGGGACAGCCCAATAGCCCTTGCGACGTAGTGCCTATTATGGCGGCGCCTCCTAGTATTCCTGCAGAAGCTCGAAGTTGAGGACGTGCGCCTCGTCTATGCGCCGGCGCTTGGCATCGGCAACTTCGGCGGCGAAACGGACAACTGGATGCGGCCGCGCCACACGGGCCACTTCGGCTTTATCGCGCCTATGTCGCTCCTGATGGTTCCTCCCGGCCATACGCGCGCGACAACGTGCCCTACCGGGCCAAGAACTGGCTGCGCATCGCCGCTGAAGGCGCCAGGATGGACATTCTGCTGAATTTTACCTGCGGCGCTGTTTCATGAACGCGCGCTTGGGCCCCTCATTTTCTATTGCCCGCCTCGGCTCATGCGGGGCGGGCTTCTTGGCGTCCTGGGAGGATTTGCTCGCGTGGTTCATAGTGGCGGCGCGACCGTCAGGTGAGCGCCTCACCTGTGGCTACATGGCGGCCGTGGAGATTGCCTCAGAAGCGGCGCCCAATCGGAAACCTTAGCACCTCCGCGTTTTGGCGTGGCTGCTTGAACTCTTCGACGGCAACCGCCTCAATCAACANAATCGGAAACCTTAGCACCTCCGCGTTTTGGCGTGGCTGCTTGAACTCTTCGACGGCAACCGCCTCAATCAACAAGTCCAAGGCTTCGCGTCCCCTTCGACTCATCGGGTCATCGCCACAAAGGTAGTCATACGCTCGATCTAAATGCACTCGGGCGGCGGAAAAATTGCTTGTCATAGGACCCTCTCTACCCGCCCGCATTGCCGTCTACGAGGTGAAGGTCGCGCAATCGTCAATATCTACAGACGAATTTGAATTAAATCGGAGATGATCGGGGGAGTAGCCAGGATGTCACCCACGGTGACTGAACCGGTCGACATCGACGCCGAGGTCTCGGCATTCCTCGCGCGGCTGGAGCCGAAGTCCCCTGACATGATGCCGCCTTCGAGCCCGCCGACGATCACTCGCTGGCGCTCCGGATCGTAAATGCCGAGCACCCCGTTCCGAGACAACCTCTGACCGGCGTCATTCGATGCAGACGCGCGGAACCGGCCCGATTTTGCGGCGTAGAGCCAGAAGCGGCCGCCAGGTCCCAGGCCGGTTGGCTCCAAATCGCGCTAGGTCGTGTGGATCAGGTTTGTCCACACCACTTAGCTATACTCGGGGGGCGATAATGCCATCGAAGAAGAAATGGCGCAGGTACTGGGTATCGATCCGTCGGAGCACCCAATCCCGCCCGCAGCGCGGTTCGCAGCCATCTCGACCGATTGGTGGACTCCTGACTGCGGGATTTAAGGAGCTTTTCCTCGCCTATAGCTAAATGGAAAGGCGCCGATCCCCCCGATTGAGCCAACCTCGGCCCAACCCACTGGACTCCAGAGCGAAAAGAGCGCGTGCGGCTCGAGCGACTTGCGAGGCAAAGGAAATGGCGCCTCGGCATGACTGACTCCGACTGCCTGAGCGCCGGCATCGCCTTTCAGTGCGCGCAAGGGGNCAAGGGGAGCGTTCCGGTGGCCAGTGCTGCCTTGCTGGAACGGAGCAGGTGGGCTGTTCTAGCAACACGGTTGAGCGCCCGGGGTGCCAACAATGAACAAATGCGCAGGAACGCTCGATCCGGCGCCTTCGGCAGGCCTGAGACCCTCGAGCACAATGGGCGTCGGCGCAATTTCCATGCCGGCCACCAACGGAGATATCTGCGATGACCAGCAACATGCGGCTAATGAAAGCGAGCGAGATTCCCGCCTTCGTCGACAAGGTGATCGAGGCTGGCTGCGATATCTGCGCGATCGGTCACTTAGACTAGGCTATTCACTGGACGATGTTGACGGGAAGGTACCCTGGCGCAAGGCTGATCTGCCGCGACCGTTTCAGGTCGTCCTAAAATATCGCAATCTGTTCGGCGGCGAACCCCTCGCCGTAAATATTGAGGTTAGCCTCGTCATTGAGCCGCAGCGAACGCTCGTCGAGATTGGCAGAGCTGCGTGGTGGCGGACAACGGATCTCGCGCCACTATTATGACATCCATCGGCTCATGGAGTCCGAAACCGGCCGCGGGGCGATCGCGAACAAGGAACTTGGCGCCGACTGCGTGGCTCGTGCTCGCATGTTTTTCAACCGCAAGGACTACGACCTTGCGTCAGCCGAACCGCCGACCTTCGCCCTGCTGCCACATGACGAAATGGTTGACACCCTCCGGCCAGACTATGTTGCCATGACCGCAATGATCTTTAGGCCTGTGCCGAATTTCGACTTGGTGCTCGAGAGCGTCCGACGGTTGGAAACCCTGTTAACGCGCCAGAAAGCTGACGTCCAGCCTCCCGCATGTTCGCCATCTGTGCTCGAAAAGTAGCATAAAAGTGCAGTGTGGAACCGCAGTCGGCTTGGTATTCTCAATTCAGCCAACTGAGCGTGAATTGGCGCCCGGCGTGTCCCCGCCCATCGAGATTCAAGGGCTTATTGTGCCGATAGGCGCCGAGACCCGACCCCGGTTCACGGTCGAGACGCTATTGTTCCCACCCTGAGCCCGAAGCCCTCGGACGTGCCTAGCAGGAAATCAAACTAGCGGGTGACGAGCCGCAAAAAAAAGCCCGCTGCGGGAGGAGGTGCAGCGGGCTCTCTATTTGGGCGAACTCGGGAGGAGGTGAGCCCGCTGTTTGTCAGCATCGCATCTGGGAGGAGTAGATGGCCGACAACAAAAAGTTACCGGCATCCGGTCGGCTTCGCAATGCACAATAACTTTATCGCACGTGCGAAAACGTCGCAGCCCTATCGGCCCCGCGCGGGCGTAGGCGCTCGACCGTCGGTGAAAGAAACGCAAGGCAAATCGAGCTGGCCACGTCTGAGATTGCGCTTTGGCCTCAGCGCTGGCCGCCCCGCCCCATTTTGATCCCGTGGTGGAACGGAGATGTCCGGAAGTAAGATGCTATGTTGGCGCCGATTGATTGGTTCACCTTGCCTGAAAGCGCAATCTATGCGCCCATCTTCATGACAACGAACTCGATCAGCTGCCGCAGCGCCGCCGATTGGTGGCGGCCCGAGGGATATCCAAGGTTCAGGCTTCCGCCCTTGCGTGCAAGTTCAGGCAGGACGTGGGCCAGCCGGCCGGCGCGGATGTGCGACGCCGTCATGGCGTCTGGCAACAGGGCGATCCCCAGTCCGAAAGTGCCGCGCTGAGCTCGGCATGCGGGCCTTTGACCGCCAGCCTGCCATTCGCGCGGATTTCGACCATTCCCTTGGGGCCGTCCAGGGCCCAGACCTCGTCGCCTCCGTCCGATGCGAACAGGACGAAGTCGTGACCTTCAAGATCAAAGACCGAGCCGATTGCCGACCGTTTGCCGAGATACAATCAGCATGATAATTTGCCCGTGACCGCGCTCTGAGAGTCTTATCCAGATCGTCGCGCTATAGGCAGCCTATCCTCTGTCCTAAATGAAAGCGCATTCTGCTCCTTATGGAGCCGCCTGTCGGGGCAAAATGCCTACCCCAGCCGAATGTTTTTGAAGCCGACGGACGGATACGCTGCAGCATCAGTTTCGCGTCGTAGTACCTGAATGACTAAGTCCGACATGGCGACGCCTGAGTGCGACAGGAAGGACCGCTCCGGTGAAGGTTTTCCAACGCGGGCCGATGTCGATCCTAGCCCGCACCCGCGCTGCAGCCCGCATCGAAAAACCTTCACCGGATGCTGCCTTGACTGAACGACCAAAGATCTTGGATCGGGTTCAGAAGCGCCCGTTTGACGAAGGTTGCTTCTGACCAACGACCGGAGATCGGGCCGGGCCCCGTCTCCATTATGGTGGCTTTTGCAGTCGGTGCGTTCTTTCTGTTCAGGACGTGGTGCTGCCTTTGACGTCTACCGGCGATTGAATCGACTATGTGGTAGCCTATCGTGCAAGATCAGTTCTCGACGGTCGCGCATTGGCTGGCCGCTGGGCACTGGTAGGCGTACTTGCTGCGGCGATCAGCATGAGATTCTCTCCCAGATCGCCGCGGTATACGTACTCCCGCCTTACTTTGTGCGCGGCTTGATCATTGGTGCTAAGCCCGACGGCTCTAATAAAAACTGCTCCAACATGTAATTTCGCTAAAATGCCCGGAACCTATTGCTGCACTGCGCCTTGAATCGCCGTTCGGAGGGTGCATGCGCAACGCCACAGATGGGCTTTCTTTCATTGAGTTTCAGTCGCCGACGCTGGTCGCAAACGCGCCCGAGGGCAGCGAATGGCTTCATGAGATCAAGTACGACGGCTACCGCACCGAGCTGATCATTGAGAGCGGCAAAGCCCGGGCCTTCACGCGCCGTGGCTATGACTGGTCGCATCGATACCGACGAATTGTTCAAGCAGCGGCGGGCTTGCCGGTGAAAGCGGCGATCATCGACGGGGAGGCTGTCGTTCTCGGCGACACCGGCCTGCCGGATTACCAAGCCTTAGAACGGGAGTTGGGCAACCCAAACTCGGCGAGGCTCATCTTCTACGCGTTCGACCTGCTACACCTCAACGGGCGCGATCTTCGACAGCACCCGCTGGTGAAGCGCAAGGCAGCGCTGGAGAAACTGCTGAAGAATACGGCGCCGACATTGACCTATGCCGAGCATCTGGAGGTGAGCGGCAGAGACGTATTTCAACATGCCTGCCGGATGGGCTTGGAGGGGATTGTCTCCAAGCGCATAGATGGCACCTACCGCTCGGGCATCCAGACCAGTTGGCTCAAGGTGAAGTGCATCAAGAGCGACACTTTCCCCATCGTGGCATTTGTCGAGAAGCTCGGTGCTCACCCGCGCCGGATTGCATCGCTCTACATCGGCCGCCGCGAGGGCGACCGACTGCTCTACGCCGGGAAGGCTCGCAGCGGCTACACCTTGAGCGCTGCGCAATTGGTGCGAGAGCGGCTCGACCCGCTGATCATCAGCAAGTCACCTCTGTCAGAGCCGATCGTAAAACCGAAGGCGACCTGGGTCAGGCCAGACCTGGTGGCTGAAGTTCAATTCAGTGGCGTTACTGATCGCGGCGTGTTGCGCGAGGCAGTGTTCAAGGGCTTGCGCGAAGACCTGGTGGCAGTTCCACCGAAGCCTCCAGCCCCCTCGAAGCGAAGCGGGACAGGCCGGGCGCATGGTGTTCCCGGTGAGAACATTCTGCAATTGCTGCCCGACGCGGTCTCGCCCTCCAAGGACAAGCTTGCGCTCTATTGGGAGAGGGTTGCCGATCACGCACTTGTCCACCTCGGCCGCCGACCGCTGAAGTTGGTCCGCCATGCTTTCGGGGCGACCTTCTACCACAAGGGCGCGCTGCCGAACATTCCAGCCGCGGTGCAACAGTTGCTTGTTCAGAAACGCGAGGGCGGCGAAGGTGTTCGCGTATGGGTGGACGACCTTGCCGGCTTGCTGGGGCTAGTCGAGATGGATGCGGTGGAGCTGCACCCCTGGAACGCCACCGTTGATGACATCGAACATGCCGACCGCATTGTTCTAGATCTCGACCCCGGCGAGGGGGTCGAGTGGGATGAAGTCATCGAGACCGCGCTAACGCTCCGCGACATCATGGAATCGGACGGTCTGGAGAGCTGGCCGAAGGTGACCGGGGGCAAGGGCATTCACTTGACGGCCCCAGTTGAGACGAAGATCACACACGACAAGGCCCGCCTCTTGGCCAAGTCGGTCGCCAAGCGGCTCGCTGAAGCTCATCCTGATCGTTATCTGCTGTCCGCCGCGCCGGCAGCCCGAAAGGGCCGCATCTTCATCGATTACCTCCGCAATGGGCGCGGCAACACTGCGGTCGGCGCCTTCTCCCCACGAGCGCGACCTGGCTTCCCAATCGCTCATCCCGTGACCTGGGGCCAGGTGGAGGCAGCCATCCGTCCAGATGCCTTCACCATCGACCGTCCGTTCAGGGCGGCCGTCAGAAAAGCAGCGTGAGCGTCAAGTGCCACAAAGTGTCCCGCAGGGAATTTTGCGCATTTGGCGAAGAAGGCTGGCGATCCCGCCGAACGATGGATCATGTCAACGACTTGCCGGAGAGGTCGAGCTCTATCCAGGCTGGCGCATGATCACTCGGCTTTTCCCAACCTCGCAAGTCGGCGTCCACGCCGGCATCACGTAACCTGTTGGAAAGTGATGGGCTCACGAGGAGATGGTCCATCCGGAGGCCGGAACTCCGATCATAACCGCCCCGGTAGGAGAAGTTCCAATACGTGTAGATGCCTTTCTCCGGATGGATGCGGCGGACGGCATCGATCCAGCCATTACCAAGCATTTCGGCATAGGCCTGCCGGCTCTCCGGAAAGTAGACTGCGTCGCCTAGCCAACGCCTCGGCACCACTGCATCGATGGGCGTTGGCACGACATTGTAGTCGCCGCAGAGAACGCTTGCGATACCTGCCCTGAGCAGTAGCTGGCCGTAGCTGATCAGACGGTCGAACCAGCGGAGCTTATAGTCGAATTTCGGGCCGGGCGCTGGATTGCCGTTGGGCAAGTACAGGCAGCCGATTACGATCCCATCCACCTCTGCCTCGATATAGCGGCTGTGAGTATCGTCAGGATCATCCGGGAGGCCGCGTCGACGCTCCAGGGGCTCCTTTCCCCGGGCGAGTACAGCTACACCGTTGTAGGACTTTTGCCCGTGCCAGATTGCACCGTAACCGGCGTTCCTGATGGCTTCGGCGGGAAATTTCTCATCCGAGGTCTTCAATTCCTGAAGGCATACGATGTCATAGTCGGTCTGACCCAGCCACTTGATGAGCACGGGCAGGCGACCGTTCACGCCGTTCAAGTTGAAGGTTGCGATGCGGGTCATCCGAAGTTCTCAACAACCTCTGGCGATTTGAGCATGGAAGCCTCAGATGTTGATTCTTGGATCTGCCGGGCAAAAGGGGGAGTTGTCAGTCGTCTTTGTAGGATTTTGGCGGCCTCGCCAATCTTTCGCCAGTCGTTACCGTACTGACGCACCAATTCCCGCGCCTGAGCTGGCGACAGATCCTGGGTCTCGACGACATTTTTCACCTCTGCGTCCTCCCCTTTTATAGGGCGCGAACGAGCCGTTTTCGGCCGACGGCGGCAGCCGCTCTCGCATCTGATTTAGACATCGTTCATCCTCTCGGCTCTCTTTAACCGACGGGCCCGGAGAAAGTTTCACTTCGCCGGTCTCGAGCATTGGGGTCCACTTCAGGCCCCTTATTCCGCGAAGCCTGTCAGGCTGGTGAACCTTTAGTGCCGGCGCCGCGTTCCGCAGCGAACTCGATTGATCTCGTACGTGAGGGGAACATTTTCTGCACTCAAAAGTTGATCAGTATCGCTACCGCGGGAGGCGAGAATGTTCCTGCTCGCGAAGATACGATCAAGTTCAGCATCCTAGTGGGACTGTCGGCAATCTTCGTCGACGCGGCCATTGCTCACGGCTTGTTATGGGAGAATGACCCTTACTGGACCTACTGGGTCACCAAAACCTTCCTGATCACAACGGTTTTTCTGTTCGGCACCGCCTTTCTCGGCATTGGTATCATTCCAGGCCTGATCCTGACCGCGGTCCACACGCTCATTCTAGAAATCTATTATCAATGGCTGGCGCCAGTCGGACTGCCGCAGGAACCTGAATGGCTCGATTTCAACCATCTATGGGTGACCGGCGTCCCAGTGCATTTCCTGGCGATCTTCGGCGGTTATCTGATGGCGCTATGGCTGTGGCGGCGCAATCATCCTGTGCTCCAGGCCGAACGCGGTGAGACATGGCGATTTGCCATGTACGGCCTCGTGACCGCCATCATCATCGTGGCGATGGACGTATCCTGACGCAACTCGTCCTGTTGCGCGATTTCCCGGGCATCACCTTCTTCATCCAGCATCTTTTGATTACCTTCGTTTTTGGCTCCGTCTGGACCGCGTACGCCGGAGCCGGACCAACGGGTTGGTCCGTCGGCGCGCTCATGCTGGCGCTCGTCTGGACCACCTACAACATGTATCTCGGCCCACGCGGCCTGCCGTTCGCCGCGCCATATTACTCCGGCTATCGCGACCTGTGGTGGCTGTCGTTTCCCGGCGGCTTCGTTTCGGCTCTCCTCGGCTGGTGGGTCGGCGGCTGGCTGATTAAGAACCGCGGGATTGGTGGGCATTGCGGGGCTCGGCATCGCCGCAATCATACTGGGCGCACCCGCCGATCCTGCCTAGGCTCAATCGAGGGGCACGGACGGCTTGGTGGCCTCGGCGCGCGCCTCTGGCGAAGGTATACGCGTGACGGGCGCCGATCCGGTCGACATGAACAGCACCGTGCCGATGAACGGCACCATCTCAGTCCAAACGGTGGAGATGGGAAACCGCTGGTCGCATGTGCAGAACACCGATGCGATGCAGGTCACGGCGGAGTTTACCGCAGGCGACGCCCGTTATGCCGTCAAGATCGAAAAGCCGATGCCGCGACATCCTCTCGGCATCTATACGACATGGTCAGGCGCAGTCTATGAGCACGAGATGCATGGCGTCACGGGTATCGGTACCAACAGGCTGCCGAAGATGCGACCGGACATCGCTCTTTGGGGTTGGGCGGAGGTGATCCGGAACGGCGACGTCATCGCGCGGGCCGCACCGGCCCATGTCATGGTGCTCACCGAAGGTCCAATGCAGGGGATTATGCTGGAGGTGGACACGGAGGACAAAGGCTTGGCCGCCGAGCCGGACGGCTACATTCACGTCATGTGGCCAAGGTTGAGGCGCTCCAGATGCCCGTAGGCCCGGAGCGGACGCGCCAGATCATCGGCTGGATTGGCATCATTGCGTTCGTGGCATTGTTCGGCGCTCTCGCCATTTTTGAGCGCAATGGGAGTTCGCGCGGACAAAGTGCAACCCCATAGCCGGTCGATCCCTGAGCACGATCCCTAATTATCTTGCCAACCGAGCAGAACGTGTTCGCAGATCAGCTCTTGCGACGAGGCTCGGTGGTATCTTGATAATTGCCCATGGGCGGCAAGCTAGATCACAGCGACGGCATACCGTGCGAATCAAGGTGTTGATCGACGCCGTCATCGGTCACACGCCAACGATATCGGCGCAAAGCCGCCGATTCCGTGCGGTCAAAATCGGATGAAGATTGCAGTGTGGAACCGCCATCCGAATCGCCGGCCAGCAGCTTTCAAACACCCTTCGCCTCGCTACTCGCACAAACGCGTCGGCTCCAATGATAGGCGCGGCATATCTTCCGGCCTTGTCTGAGGTTTGTCTGTCAGCA
This sequence comes from Mesorhizobium sp. L48C026A00, assembly GCF_000502375.1. Classification (NCBI taxonomy): domain Bacteria; kingdom Pseudomonadati; phylum Pseudomonadota; class Alphaproteobacteria; order Hyphomicrobiales; family Phyllobacteriaceae; genus Mesorhizobium; species Mesorhizobium sp. L48C026A00. Next base: position 10,126 of record NZ_AYWU01000036.1, read on the forward strand.
CATCTTCAATGTGCCCGCGCAGAAGCCAACATTTCTGCGACCAACCGCGTACCTGGCACCGCCGATAGGTTGCTGCGGGGGATTTTCGCTGTTGGCAGCTGAACAATGCCTATCAACCTTGCCATCGCACCTACGTCGCACGTAGAGGCCGTTCGAATTCTCATCGTTCGGCGCGATGTTTGGTCCGTCTGCCCAGAACAGCGGAGCAAGCCATTGACACCCACGAAGTTGCTGATTGGGCAGATCGCTGTCGTATTCGCAATTGTCATTCTTGGGGTTTGGACTGCAACCCAATGGTGCGCCCACATGCTCTCCTATCAGCCGCCACTCGGCGCGCCATGGTTTGTGACAGTCGGCTGGCCGATCTACCAGCCGTGGAAACTGTTCGAATGGTGGTTCCAATTTGACGCCTATGCGCCTGAGATTTTTGACAAGGCCGGCATGCTTGCCGGAGCCAGCGGGTTCCTGGGCTGTGCTGCCGCGATAGCTGGCTCCCTCTGGCGCGCACGGCAGCGGGGGTTGGTCACCACCTATGGGTCCTCACGATGGGCCGCGACTCGGGAGATCGATAACGCGGGCCTTTTTCAACCGGCCGGGGTTTTCCTTGGCGAACTGAAGGATCGCTATCTGCGCCATGACGGACCGGAACACGTCATGGCCTTTGCGCCGACACGTTCGGGCAAGGGCGTCGGACTGGTTGTTCCGACGCTTCTTTCCTGGACCGGCTCGGCCGTCATTCACGACATCAAAGGCGAGAACTGGCAGCTGACCTCCGGCTGGCGATCAAAGTTCTCGTACTCCCTTTTGTTCAATCCTACCGATCCGAGATCGGCGCACTACAACCCGCTGCTGGAAGTGCGCAAAGGTTCAGATGAGGTCCGGGACGTTCAGAACATCGCAGACATTCTCGTCGATCCGGAAGGCGCGCTGGAGCGGCGGAACCATTGGGAGAAGACCAGTCATTCACTCCTAGTTGGCGCCATCTTGCACGTGCTCTACGCCGAAGAGGAAAAGACGCTCGCCCGCGTTGCCACCTTCCTGTCGGACCCGCAACGCTCATTTGCCGCGACACTGCAGCGGATGATGACCACAAACCACCTCGGCACGGCGGACAAGCCTCAAGTCCATCCCGTCGTGGCCTCGGCGGCTCGCGAGGTGCTGAACAAGTCAGAGAACGAGCGCTCAGGCGTTCTCTCGACCGCCATGTCGTTTCTCGGGCTCTATCGTGACCCAACCGTGGCCGCGGCAACATCGGCCTGCGACTGGCGCATTGCCGACCTTATGGATGCCGAGCGACCGATGTCGCTCTATCTGGTCGTGCCGCCGTCGGACATCTCGCGCACCAAGCCTCTGGTGCGACTGGTGCTCAACCAGATCGGCCGACGGCTGACAGAGCGCCTTGAGGGCGATCCAAAGAAGGGCCGCAAGCATCAGCTGCTCATGATGCTCGACGAATTCCCGGCGCTCGGTCGGCTCGACTTCTTCGAGACTGCACTCGCCTTCATGGCAGGCTACGGCATCCGCGCCTATCTGATAGCGCAATCGTTGAACCAAATCTCCAAGGCCTATGGCGAGAACAACGCCATTCTCGACAATTGCCATGTGCGGATTGCCTTTTCCTCAAACGACGAGCGCACGGCCAAACGCATCTCGGACGCGCTCGGTACCGCGACGGAACTCAGATCGATGCGCAACTATGCCGGCCATCGGTTGGCGCCCTGGTTGTCCCACGTCATGGTAAGCCGCCAAGAGACCGCTCGCCCCCTGCTCACGCCGGGTGAGGTGATGCAGTTGCCGCAGGCTGACGAACTAATCCTGGTTTCGGGATTGCCGCCAATTCGCGCCAAGAAGTTGCGTTATTACCAGGATCGGAATTTCACCGAGCGAGTGCTGCCTTCGCCGGTGCTGCGCGACGGTGCCTACGCGGATCGGCCCACGTCGCGCCGGGACGATTGGAGCGGACAGGTGCGCGGCGTGGATCGGCGTCTTGCTGGCGATGACGACAGTGCCGGCGCCGCAATCGAAGACGGAGGTGTCCAGCAGCAGCGCCATCCGGGCCTCCCCGAAGAACAGACCATCGTCGCCCAGGAGCCTGATCAGGGCGATCTGTTCACGCCCGCAGACGATGACTGCGAGGCGCCCGCCGACAAGCGCGTCATGGATCGGGTTTCCATCGCGGCGCGCGCCTATGGCATCAATGAAGGAATGGGCGAAGACAAGGACATCGTGCCCGGCTTCTGAGCTCCGCTGCACAGGCGCATTTCAGCGTAGATAACGGCCGTAAGCAATTTCGGGGATCTCGACGATGCTTGTTCCCGCCGCCGGCGCAGCAGCGCCGGCCAGTTGGAACGAGCCGCATGAAGCCGCACCGCATTCGTCATCAGTTTCTGCTTGAACCCGAATTGAGCGAGAAGCTGGAGAAGCTCAGCTGCAATCCCTCGACCACCAAATCAGCGGTCGTGGCGAAGGCGGTTGAGGCCTTTATCGAGCGGCGTGGCGAGAATGAGCTCGACCAGCGCTATGGCAAGAGGCTCGACCGTCTTTCCCGCGACCTCGGTCACGTCAGGCGCGATGTCGAGATGATCCTGGAGAGCCTGGCGCTCTTCATCCGCTTTTCCATCACCCTTCATGCGCACACGCCGGTACCGGACAAGGCGACGCAAGCGATTGCCCAGGAGCGCTTCGACAAATTCGTCGAGCAGGTCGGTCGCCAGATCGCTTCCGGGAAACGGTCGCTTGGTGGCGACAATGGCGGGGGAGGGGAACAATGAGTTCTCATCCGGAAGCCGACCATCGCCGCCGTGCCATGCTGCGCACTGCCATGGGGCCGGCGATCACCGAAGCCCTTGCCGAACCATCCGTCATCGAGGTGATGGTCAATCCCGATGGTGCGCTGCGGCTCGACCGGCTGGGCGAGGGCCGGGTCAATACCGGCGTGCATATGCACCCCTCCGAGGCGGAACGCATCATTCGCCTGGTCGCCTCCCATGTGCGGGTCGAGGCGCATGCGGACAATCCGATTGTCAGTGCCGAACTGCCGTCGGGCGAGCGCTTCGAGGGTCTGCTGCCGCCGGTCGTGCTGGCGCCATGCTTCGCCATCCGTAAGCCAGCGGCAAAGCTCTACACGCTGGCCGACTATGTCGCGGACCGGATCATGCTGCCGCTGCAGGCCGATGCGCTGAAGAAGGCGGTCCGCGAGCGGCGCAACATCCTGGTCGCCGGCGGTACGTCGTCCGGCAAGACAACGCTTGCCAACGCGCTGCTGGCAGAAGTCGCCGAATGCGACGAGCGGGTGATCCTGATCGAGGACACGCGCGAGCTGCAATGCGCGGCGAAGGACTGCGTCGCCTTGAGGACGAGGCGGGGTTCGGTCACGCTCGCCGATCTCGTGCGCTCAACCCTGCGGCTCAGACCCGACCGCATCATCGTCGGCGAAGTCCGGGGCGCGGAAGCACTCGACATGCTGAAGGCATGGAATACCGGGCACCCCGGCGGCATCGCCACGGTCCACGCCAATTCGGCCCGCTCCGCCCTCTACCGTATCGAGCAGCTCGCACAGGAAGCCGTCGTCACCGTTCCCCGCCGCCTCATCGCCGATGCGATAGATCTGATCGTCTTCATCGCCGGCCGCGGACCCTCACGCCGCATTGAGGCGATCGCCGAGGTCGCCGGCCTCGACGGCAGCGGCGATTACGCCGTCAACCAACTCACGCTCCCACAACTTCATCAAATTTGAAAGGTCACTTCCATGCGCAAGAAGCTTCGCTTTCTTTCGTCAGCCGCGTTCGTGTTTCTTCTCACAGCCCAGGCTTACGCGGCTGGCTCCGGGATGCCTTGGGAACAGCCGCTGCAGCAGATCCTGGAGTCGGTGCAGGGACCGGTCGCCAAGATCATCGCGGTGATCATCATTATCACCACCGGCCTGACGCTTGCCTTCGGTGACACGGCAGGCGGCTTCCGCAGGCTGATCCAGATCGTCTTCGGCCTGTCGATCGCCTTCGCGGCATCAAGCTTCTTTCTCTCCTTCTTCTCCTTCGGTGGCGGGGCTCTCGTCTGATGGCTACCGGAGAGCAGCATATCGAGGGGGTCGAGGTCCCCGTTCACCGGGCGTTGACCGAGCCCATCCTGCTGGGCGGTGCGCCACGCTCAGTAGCAATCCTCAATGGCACGGTGGCCGCAGCCATCGGCCTTGGCTTGCAGCAGTGGATCGGCGGTCTGGTGCTCTGGATCGCAGGCCAGACGCTCGCGGTCTTTGCCGCAAGGCGCGATCCAGACTTCGCCAAAGTGCTTGTCCGGCATCTTCGTCAGAGGGGCTGGTTTGCATGTTGAAGCTTTCTGAATACCGCAGCAAAGCCGAAAGGCTTGCCGACCATCTGCCCTGGGCAGCACTGGTGGCGCCCGGAATCGTTCTCAACAAGGACGGCAGTTTTCAGCGGACCTTCCGGTTCCGCGGGCCCGATCTCGAAAGCGCGACGGAAGCCGAACTTGTCGGCGTCTGCGCGCGAGCAAACAATGCGCTGAGGAGGCTCGGCTCCGGCTGGGCATTGTTCTTCGAGGCCGAGCGCATCGAAGCGCTGGGCTACCCGAACTCGCGTTTTCCCGACGCAGCGTCATGGCTGGTCGACGAAGAACGGCGCGCGGCCTTCGAGGGCAAAGTCGCCCACTTCGAGAGCTGTTATCATCTGACCCTGCTGTTCATGCCGCCGCCGGATGGCCAGGCGCGGGCGGAAAGCGCGCTTGTCGATGCGCATCGTTCCGACGGCGAAAGAGATTGGCGCCAGGAGCTGGGGCGGTTCCGTGACGAGACCGACCGTGTCCTGGACCTCCTGTCGGGCTTCATGCCCGAAGTGCGCGTGCTCGATGATGCCGAAACGCTGAGGTATCTGCACGGCACCATCTCGACCCGTCGCCATTCGGTCGCGGTGCCGGAAACGCCGATGTATCTCGATGGCGTTCTGGTCGATGCGCCGCTTACCGGCGGCCTGGAGCCGATGCTGGGCGAGCAGCATCTGCGCACCCTCACCATCCTTGGTTTCCCGAACGTCACCCGGCCAGGGATCCTCGACGCACTCAACCATCAGGATTTCGCCTATCGCTGGGTTACGCGCTTTGTTCCACTCGACAAGACGGAAGCCACAAAGACGCTGGCGCGGTTGCGCCGGCAGTGGTTTGCCAAGCGCAAATCGATCGCCGCCATCCTGCGCGAGGTCGTGACCAACGAACCCGTCCCTCTCGTCGATAGTGACGCCGACAACAAGGCGCTCGATGCGGATGCCGCCCTTCAGGCATTGGGCGGCGATCACGTCGGCTTCGGTTATCTCACCACAACGGTGACGGTATGGGACAAGGACCGGCAGGCCGCCGCGGAAAAGCTCCGAGCGGTCGAGCGCATAGTCAACGGGCTCGGCTTCACCACAATCCGAGAAAGCACGAATGCGGTCGAGGCTTGGCTCGGCTCGTTGCCCGGTCATGTCTACGCTAACGTTCGCCAGCCGCTCATTCACACGCTGAACCTTGCCCATGTCATGCCGCTGTCGTCGGCGTGGGCCGGTCCGGTGGATAACGAGCATCTCGCCAACGTGACTGGGACCGAATCCCCGCCGCTTCTCTTCGCAGAGACCAGCGGGTCGACACCGTTTCGGCTTTCCACCCACGTCGGCGATGTCGGCCACATGCTGGTCGTTGGGCCGACCGGTGCCGGCAAGTCGGTTGTGCTTGCGCTGATCGCTCTGCAGTTTCGACGCTATGCCGGGGCGCAGGTCTATGTCTTCGACAAGGGCAATTCGGCTCGTGCGGCAACACTGGCGATGGGCGGAGAACACCACGCGCTGGGCGCGGATGGTGCGCTTGCCTTCCAGCCGCTGCGCAATACCAGCGACCACGCTAGCCGCAGTTGGGCGGCCGAATGGATCGCCGGCCTCATCGCCCATGAGAATGTCACCGTCACGCCGGAGGTGAAGGAGGCGATCTGGTCGGCCCTGACCAGCCTTGCCACCGCGCCGGCGCAGGAACGCACGCTCACTGGATTGTCGGTCCTGCTTCAGTCCAATGCGCTGAAATCCGCGTTGATGCCATACACGCTCGATGGCCCGTTCGGACGTCTGCTCGACGCCGATGACGATCGGCTGGCCTTGTCGGATGTGCAGTGCTTCGAGACCGAAGAGCTGATGCACAGCCAAGGCGCTGTGCTGCCGGTGCTTACCTATCTGTTCCATCGTCTCGAGGAGCGGTTCGACGGACGGCCGACGCTGCTGATGCTCGACGAGGCGTGGGTCTATCTCGACAACCCTCTCTTTGCCGCCCGCATCCGTGAATGGCTGAAGGTGCTGCGAAAGAAGAACGTGTCGGTTATCTTCGCCACGCAGTCGCTTGCCGACATCGCTGGCTCTTCCATCGCGCCGGCGATCATCGAGAGCTGCCCACAGCGCATTTTTCTCCCCAATGACCGTGCCGTGGAACCGCAGGCGCGGGTGGCTTACGAGCGATTTGGTCTCAACGAGCGGCAGATAGAACTGGTCGCCCGTGCCACACCGAAGCGCCAGTATTATCTGCAGTCGCGCCGCGGCAACCGCCTCTTCGGGCTCGGGCTCGGCCCGATCGCTCTTGCGCTCTGCGGCGCCTCCGACCCGGCCACGCAGACCCTGGTCGACAAGGTGCTGTCAGAGCACGGAGAGGAGGGCTTTGCCGCCCGGTTTCTGACTGCGCGCGGCCTAGATTGGGCTGCCGAGCTTCTCCAGCAATTCCCTCAACCAGACAAGGAGCAATCGTCATGATGCGGCGCCGACTTCTCACCGGCCTGATCACCGTTTCCCTGATCGCAAAACCGATGGCCGACTACGTCCAGCCAGCCCACGCCCTGATCGTGTTCGATCCGTCGAATTATGCGCAGAACGTGCTGACAGCGGCACGTTCCCTGGAGCAGATAAACAACCAGATCCAGTCGCTTCAGAACCAGGCGACCATGCTGCAGAACATGGCGCGCAACCTTCAGCGTCTGGACTTTTCTTCCGTGGGCCAGCTCACAGGTTCGCTCCAACGGATCGACGGCCTGATGACCCAGGCCAGCGGCCTGAGCTTCGATCTCGACAAGCTCCAGAACCAGTGGCGTGAGCAATATCCGGAAAGCTACGATGCCACGATCAAGGTGAGCGATGTGGCGAGCGCCGCGCGCGAGCGCTGGCAAAACGCCATGCAGGCGTTCCGCCAAACCATGGGTATCCAGTCGCAGATCGTCGAGAACGTGCGGGCCGACGGCGACCTGCTCACCGATCTCGTCAACCGCAGTCAGGGCGCCGCAGGTGCCCTTGAGGCAAGCCAGGCCACCAATCAGCTGATCGCGCTTTCGACCAAGCAGCAGATGCAGATCCAGACGCTGCTCGCGACCCAGTTCCGGGCCGAGGCGGAAGACGCAGCGCGCAAGGCGCAGTCGGAGGAAGCCGCCCGCGAGACGACGAAACGTTTCCTGGGCACCGGTACGGCCTACCCAGGCAACTGATCAGCAATTCTTCAAGACAACGAGGAAGGCGGCGACATGAATGACCTCGGCGTCATCGATCGCTTTATGCAGACCTTCATCCGCTATATCGACAGCGGGTTCGGTCTGCTTTCGGGCGACGTCGCCTTTCTCACCACCATCCTGATCGGCATCGACATCACGCTGGCAGGCCTGGTCTGGGCGTTCGGCGGCGAACCCAATATTCTCGGTCGGCTCGTCCGAAAGGTGCTCTATGTCGGCGCCTTCGCGTTCATTCTGAACAATTTCAGAAGCCTTGCCGACATCATCTACCGCTCCTTTGCCGGCCTCGGCATCAACGCTTCGTCCGGCAATTTGTCCGCCGACAGTCTCCTGCGGCCAGGACGCATTGCCGCGGCCGGCTTCGAGGGCGCCTGGCCGCTGCTCAATCAAGCGAGCCAGCTAGTCGGATTCCCCGAGATCTTTGGCAACGCGCTGACCATCTTCGTGCTGCTTCTCGCCTGGTTCCTGGTCCTCATCGCCTTCTTCATCCTTTCCATCCAGCTTTTTATCACCATCCTGGAGTTCAAACTCACCACATTGGCCGGCTTTGTTCTGGTGCCCTTCGCGCTCTGGAACCGCTCGGCGTTTCTGGCCGAGCGCGTGCTCGGCAATGTGATCTCGTCGGGCATTAAGGTGATGGTGCTTGCCGTCATCGTCGGCATCGGCTCCACGCTATTCGGCGAGTTCGCTTCCGCGCTGCAAGGCAAGGAGCCGGACTTGGCCGCGGCCATGTCACAGGTACTGGGCGCGTTGGCGCTGCTTGGGCTCGGCATTTTCGGGCCGGGAATTGCCTCGGGTCTTGTCTCGGGCGCGCCGCAGCTTGGCGCGGGAGCCGCACTCGGAACCACCGCGGCGGCCGCCGGATCAACGCTCGTTGCCGGAGGTGCGGCGCTTGCCGGCGCGCGCATGGCAACCGGCAGCGGTCTCGCCGCCGTTCGAGCCGGCACGGCCATGGGATCGGCTGCTTCCACAGCTTGGCAGATGGGGCGTGCAACATCGCCCGAGTCCGGCCTCTCCGGCGTAGCTGCTGGACTGCAGGGCGTTGCCGGCGCAGCTAGCGGCGCCGCGATGCGGGGAATGCGATCTGCAACAGAACCATACCGGCGCAGCGCCGATGCCGGCCGCGATGCCGCCTGGACCGCGACGGGCGGCACGCCGACCGCATCAATGACCGGAAACCCTGCCGCGTCAGGTGCCAATGCCGCGCCGGCCTGGGCAAGGCGTTTGCGTTCCGAACAGACCGCGCGCGCCCATCGCCACGCCGCCACGCAGGCCGTGCGTGATGGCGATCGGGGTGGAAGCGGCGCCAACCCCTCTCTCAGCGACAAGGACGACTAGATGCTTTTCAAGCGACCCATCCAACGTTACGGCAAGACGCCCGAGCCGGTCACGCCGTATCAGAAGGCCGGCCAGCTCTGGGACGAGCGCATCGGCTCATCTCGAGTGCAGGCCAGGAACTGGCGGTTGATGGCTCTTGGCTGCCTTGCTTTGGCGACCGGGCTCTCCGGCGGGCTCGTTTGGCAGTCGATGCAAAGCCGTGTCGTGCCTTACGTCGTCGAGGTCGACCGCTTCGGCGAGGCGCGCGCCGTCGCCCCGGCAATCCGGGACTACGAGCCCACCGATGCCCAGATCGCCTGGCATCTCGGCCGCTTCATCCAGAATGTCCGCTCCGTCTCAACTGATCCGGTGCTGGTGCGGCAGAGTTGGCTATCGGCCTACGACTTTGCCACCGACCGTGCAGCCCTCTTTCTCAACGAGTACGCTCAGGCCAATGACCCGTTCGGCAAGATCGGCACGCGCAGCGTCTCGGTGCAGGTGACGAGCGTGGTTCGAGCGTCCGACAGCTCCTTTCAAGTCAAATGGACCGAGCAGGTCTTTGAGCGCGGCAGCCTCGCCAGCACAACGCGTTGGACGGGGATCCTCACCTTTGTGATCCGGCCGCCGAACAATACCGATCAGCTGCGCAAAAACCCGCTCGGCGTCTTCATCAACGCCATCGACTGGTCGCGCGAGCTCGACAGTGCCGCGCAAACTTCCGTTCCCCCAAAGGAGCCCGCCAATGATAAATAGACTCTCGTCGCTCCGCACGGCGCTGATCCTGTCGGCGTCGGCTGCGGTCATTTCCGCCTGTGCCTCGAAGCCGGTGCCGCCACCTCAGATTTCCTATGACGCTGCCAAGTTCCAACCGGCGGCCATCGAGAAGGCGCCGGAGAAGCCCGTCAAAGTCGTGGAAGTGCCGAAACCGCTGCCGCTGCCCGGCCAGTTGCAGCCCGAGCCGGGCAAGGCTGCTGAAGACAGGCGCTCGCCTGAAGAACGTGTCGCCGATGCCAACAAGGCGGCGACGCAGCAACCCACCAAATATGGCTATATGAATGCGGTGCAGGTTTACCCCTTTGCCGAAGGCGCGCTCTACCAGCTCTATGCCGCACCGGAGCGCGTCAGCGATATCGCTCTGCAGTCAGGCGAGAAACTCCAATCCGTGTCGGCCGGCGATACAGTGCGCTGGGTAATTGGCGACACCGTCAGTGGCTCCGGCGATGACCAGCGCACCCATGTGCTGGTGAAGCCCTTCGCGCCAGGACTTGCCACCAATCTGGTGATCACGACGGACCGGAGAAGCTATCACCTGCAGCTTCAAAGCACGGAGAAGACCGCCATGGCGGCCATCTCCTGGACCTACAGCGAGGACCAGATCATCGCGCTACGCGGGCGGAATGCGCAGGCCGAGGCCGCTATGCCGGTGGCGTCGAATGTGGCTCTCGAAAATATTCGCTTCCGCTATTCGATTACCGGCGACATGCCACCCTGGAGGCCGACGCGCGCGTTCGATGATGGCAGCAAGGTCTTCATCGAGTTCCCGCGCCGCATCGATCAGGGCGAGGCCCCGCCGCTCTTCATCGTCGGTGCTGACGGGGACAACCAGCTCGTCAACTACCGCATACGGGGCAACTATTACATCGTCGATCGCCTCTTCGCCGCGGCCGAACTGCGCCTCGGGGCCAAGCAGCAGCAGGTGGTGCGCATCACGAGGACCGACGGCAGGCAAGCGCCGCGGCGGATATTGCTCTTTTCGCGTTCCAGCAGGTGAGGGACGGCCCATGACGGATACTTCCCGCTCCGATGCTCCACCCAAACTCGATCCAGAACAGCTGCAGCTGCGGGCCTCGCCTCGCCGCGCTGTGCGCTTCAAGCGCGGCATTATTGTCGCCATTGCTGCTGTTGGTTCCGGCACCGTTCTAGGCGTCACCATGATGGCGCTGCAGGGACCGGCGCTGCGCATCAAAGAGCAGGCTGAAGAGCTTTACAACACTGAGCGGAAGCCAACCGCGGAGGCAATTGAAAGGCTGCCTAAGGACTATTCCGGGATCAAGCCCAAGCCTCCGGTGCTTGGACCACCGCTGCCCGGCGACCTTGGCCGCCCCATCCTTGAGCACCAACGCCAGCTGGGCATCGCGCCGGGCCAGGAGGTTTCGGCGGAGGAGCAGCGCCTTGCACAGCAGGCGATCGAGGCGCGCGAATCGCAAGTCTTCTTCCGGATCGAAAATCGACCCCGGCAAGCGGATGCCGCCGGCAACGGGCAGGGCGGGCGTCCACCCTTTGAGGCAACGGCTCCACAATCCGGTGCCGCACGCGATTCAGCTTCCGTAGCACCGGCCGAGGGCGACCAAAACAATCAACAGCGCAAGCTCGATTTTGTCAGCCAGCGGAACACAAGTGGAATCTACATCTGCATGCACTGCAGACGCCGGCTTCGCCGTATCAGCTGATGGCTGGCAGCGTCATCGCAGCGAGCCTGATCACTGGCATCAATTCCGACTTGCCCGGCCTTGTCGTCGCACAGGTCACCGAGAATGTGCACGACACAGTCACCGGCAGCACCTTGCTCATTCCGCAAGGCTCTCGCCTGATTGGCACCTATGACAGCGTAGTCGCCTTTGGACAAAGGCGCGCGCTGCTGGTCTGGCAACGGATACTGCTGCCCGACGGCTCTTCGATCGAAATCGACAATCTGCCGGCGACGGACACCGCCGGCTATGCCGGGCTTGAGGACAAGGTGGATTTCCACACCTGGCAGCTGATCAAAGGCGTTGCGCTGGCCACGTTGGTAGGGGTCGGCACCGAGCTGAGCCTCGGGGAAGACGAAAGCGACCTGGTCAAAGCAATCCGCGAATCCGCTCAGCAGAACGTCAGTCGAGCTGGCCAGCGCATCACCGAGAAGAACCTCAATATCCAACCCACCATCACTGTCCGGCCCGGTTGGCCACTGCGCGTCATCGTGCACAAGGATCTTGTGCTGCGGCCGTACCCGAAATGACTGGAGTCATCATGACCAATCTGAAACTCGGCAAACTTCCGGATCGGACACCTTCGAAGATCACTATAAGCGTAAGTGCAGACCTGAACCAAGCACTGAAGGACTATGCGGCGCTTTATCGTCAGACCTATGGCGAGTCCGAAACGGTAGCGGAACTCATCCCGTTCATGCTGGCGGAGTTCCTGGAGAGCGATCGAGCGTTTGCCAAGGCCAGAAAGGAAGGGCTCCCTGTCGTCGACAAGTCAGAGAAATCGCGGCGGCAGCCAATTTCAGGGTCCGAATAAGTGACAGCGACCAGTGAGTCCGAGGGGGCACCTTTCTAGGCGGGCAAATGCATTGAAGCAATTTGCCGGCGGCAAGCCGAAACACAGGGCACAATAGACGAGCTGATCTGCCCCGAACCAATGCCGGCTCTGCGCCTCATGTCGGCCGTAGCGACAGACCACATCGCTTCCTGAAAGCCGACATTTCCTACGTCTGTCGGAGTTTTAACGGAGGGCGATAGCACTTCGCAGCTTTTGCGCTTGCTGAGGTTTTCGCTGTCTCCTGGCATGTTCGACGTCGACGGGGATTTGACGAACTCGTCCCCAGCTGAGTTGGATCCGGAACGACTGTTCCGTGATCTCATGCCGAGGTGCGGCCCAGTTTTCGAACCATGCGCCCGCGCCGATCTTCCTCGGGAATTTCTGGTCCTGGGCGTTCGCGTTGTGAAGCACGAAGGCGAAGCTCTCCCTGTTGAAATCTCTCTTCGAGAACCAGTATCCAGGTACCCGTCCGAAGGCAGATGCCATCTCCGGCAGCGTTTGCTATGCTGAGGGCCAAGGCTAGCTACCGTGTGCCGCTGGCCGTCGGTCGAGATCGATCTTGATGAATTCGCCCGTGCCTATCCCCGCCCCGACTTCACGGTCGCAACGGTCAGGAGGGTGAGTTCGAACGAACTCCGGGGCTTCAATCAAGGCAGGACACTACGTTGCACTTGAGGCACCCGAGCAGCTTGCAAACGCTATCACGAGCTTCATCAACGATACCGTGCTTTTAAGTTGTTCAACGCGTCGGGCATGCTCGTCTGCTCCTGACAGCTAGCGCGTAATCGGCCGCGTTCCCGTTGGCTGCGCGCCGCCGCTTGACCGAAACCATTGAAAGCGTATTAATGGGACATGGTGGGTCGTCCCAAAAATAGCATTGATCATGCGCTGGCCGCCGCGGTGGCGACTGCCAGTCGTGAACGCAGCCTATCGGTCAGAGACGTAAGCGCAGCAGCGGGCGTTCCCAAATCAACGCTTCATCGACTTCTATCTGAAGGCACCGTATCGCAGCCATCCCGCGAAGCAGTGGCCCGTTGGCTGAAGACCGTGGACACGTCCCCGTCGGCGATTGTAATCAAAGCTAAAAAGGACCGGGAAATAGAAATTATGGGACAGATGTTGCCGATGTCCCAAAAGCTTAACGATCTGCTCAAGCAGCTCGATGTATTGATGCGCGAAGCCAAAACGCAGAAGGGGTAACGCATGACGACTTCTCGACAGGTATTGGGAATGGTTCAGAGCCATATCGCCGGCGATGGCGTTCGTTTTCTGTCGATCGCGGAGCAGATCGCGCAAGAGGCCGAAAAGGCCGGGCGAGGCAAATTCGCAGAGTCCCTGCATAAGTTCGTGACTGCCGCGCGTAGCGAAAAGACCTCGCGCACGATCCAATTGGCGAAGCCCCGGGGCGACCTCGCCGAACTCCTCGATGTCACATATCCGGACATCCTGCTTCCGGACGTCGTTCTGCGCCGGGATTTGCGTGATGGTATCGACCGCATCGTCGACGAGCACAAGCGACTTGTCGAGCTCGAAACTTACGGCCTGAAGCCGCGCCGCAAACTTCTTTTCGTCGGCCCGCCCGGCACAGGAAAGTCGATGACCGCTCATGGGATCGCTTCCGAGCTTGGACTTCCCCTCTTCACCGTTCAACTCGATGGCGTCATCACCAAGTTCATGGGCGCCTCCGCGTCCAAGCTGCGATTAATCTTCGAATCCATGACTGGCGTTCGGGGCGTCTATTTCTTCGACGAAATCGATGCGATCGCGGCAAGTCGGGCGCACGAGAACGATATCGGGGAGGCCCGGCGTCTGCTGAATTCGTTCCTGCAACTCGTGGACCGCGACCAGTCGCACAGCATCATCATCGCGGCGACCAACCACAGTTCCCTTCTGGATCGCGCCGTCTTCCGGCGGTTCGACAGCGCTTTTCGATACGAGCTGCCCACGGGTGACGAAGCGCGCCAGGTCATTCGAAACAACATCCTGGCGTTCGATGCGGGTTCGGTCGATTGGGAATCCATCGAGAAGCATGCCAGTGCTCTGTCACAGGCAGATCTCGCGGCGGCCGCTGTGGATGCAGCGCGAAAAGCCGTGCTCGAAAATGACGGAAAGCTGACGACCGAAGAATTGTTGTGGGCACTCGAGGGAAGGATGCAAATCCACTCGAACTAAGGGTGGTATCAGGTGTATTCTTGAGGCAGAGAATCACTTTAAAGATTTGAATAGATGCCGCTTCAACCTCATCTTCATCTACGAAACCTTACCTTGGACGCGACTCCGTTTCGACCTCATCGCAGCGGACGGACAAAGAAAGATCCGGCGACCATTCCGGATCGGGCAGGCCATGCCCGTGCCCTGAAAGCGAATTTCGCAAAGATAGCTGACCGTCTGGCGGAGCATACTCCCGCGCAGGAGGAAGCGGGAATTCCCAAGAACAAGCAAGGGGTGGTAATCACCGCCACGGGCTTCGGAGCCCAGAAGCTCTGGGTCGGCGAAATGAAGGCCTCCAGCCCGGGCGTCAGCCTGCTGTCCGTTACGTCGGCGTACGATGACGCGCCTGCCTCAGCGAAACTGTTCGTGACCAGGAACAGCCTGGAGACGATCTCGAACCAGATCGACAAGTACTCAGCCTTCGAAACGCGCCATTCGAACGTCAGCTCGAAGAAGAAACCCACACGCTTTCAGCTGTTCGAAAGCACGTCGGAATTCAAGCCCGCTTTGCTGGAAGACGTCTGGACCGGACCTATCGACGACATGCCCAAGAGGAAGTCCGAGTCCGTCGAAACTTGGATCCGTTCCGACAGGGCGACTTACTTTTATCGGGTGGCCGAACGGCTGGGGATTTCCACCATCGGGAATCCTACAAAGTTCACGGACAGCATCGTCGTTGACATGACCCTGAACGCGGTCCAGATGCAGGCACTGCTGGACTCCACGGGAGCTGTCATCGAGTTCCGTCCCTCGTCCCATTTCGTGCACGATTACCGACGCGGGGACGGGGACGCACGCAAGGCGATTTCGAATGCGGTCGCTCAACGGATCGTTCCCGCCCCTGCCGGCGCACCTCGTACCGTGATCCTAGACTCGGGCGTATATGCAGCCAACCCGTTGCTGCGGGCCTCGATATCTCCGGCCAACCTCAAAACCGTGGATGCGGATTGGGGAACGGACGACAAGAGCGGCCACGGCACCGCGATGGCGGGTGTGGCATTGTTCCCGAACCTCGAGGCGGCGGCTACCTCTCGCGCGCCGATCGTCCTGACGACCGCGTTGGAGTCCGTCAAGGTTTTCCGACCGTTGTCTTCCACGAACCTGATCGTTCCGCGCGACGCGATCCAGGAGGCGGTCAAACTGGTGGAGCGTGATTCCGGAGTGGAGCGTGTCTTCTCGCTATCGGCGACGATTCCTGGCGAGGACGAGAGCGGACGGCAGAGCGCCACTTCGGCTGCCGTCGACAAGCTGGCATGGAACGACGGGGTTCGGTCGAGGCTTTTCTGCGTGGCGGCCGGCAATGTTCCCTTGAGCCGGGAGACGCCTTATCAGGTAGCTCATTACGACGGGCGCAACGCGGATTTCCCGGTTCAATCTCCTGGGCAGGCAGTCAATGCGTTGTCGGTAGGCGCCTATACGGACAAGGACATCAGCGTCGGCACGCCGGTTGCGCCGAAGGGCGACCTTTGCCCGGTCTCGCGCACCAGCCAGAAGTGGGACAACAAGTACCGCACCTCCAACAAGCCGGACGTGGTTTTCGAAGGTGGCAACCACATCTTCGATCCCGGCAAGAAGACGTCGCGTGGTTCCGCCGATACACGCGTTTTGACGACGGGGCGGGCAGCCGGGGAGGAGTTGGATCTCACAGGCGAAACCAGTGCAGCGACAGCCGGGGTCGCCGGTCTCGCGACCCGTCTACTTTCCCGATATCCTCAGATGCGCTCGGAAAGCGTCCGAGGCCTGATCGTGAACGGCGCATCCTGGACACCAGCGATGCAACGGCAGGCAGAGGGCGGCTCCGAGGAACGAAAGCGGGTACTCGACACGTTCGGCTGGGGAGTTCCGGACGAGCGGCTCATTCAGGAAAGCGACAGCAACTCGCTTACTCTCGTCATTGAAGACGAGATCACCCCGTTCGAAACGCGAGACGGTCGATGCGGCCTCAAGGAAATGAAGTATTTCGACCTTCCGTGGCCAAAACGTGAACTCGAACGGATCGGCAATGCCGAAGTCAGGCTTGCCTGCACCCTATCGTATTTCATCGAACCCGACCCTTTGGCGGACAAACGCGCTAGGAAGGATCGGTACGCGTCGCACAGGTTGCGGTTCCGATTCAACCAGCCCGACGACACTGCCACAACTGCTCAAAGTCGATTGAATCAACTCGTCGAACTGGATGACGACGAAATTGAGGTCCCGAACCTCGATGACGGTCGTTGGTTCATGGATTGGCGCCGCAGCGACATAGGTACCGTTCATAACAACATATGGACGGGGCCTGCGCACGAGCTGGCGGTCCGCGGCGGCGTATGTGTCTATCCAGTCAAAGGCTGGTGGGCTGATCGCAGTTCGCCCGAGTGTCGACGTTCCACACCGTTCAGCCTAGTCATCTCGCTACGCACGGCGCACGCCGACGTCGACCTTTACACTGAGGCGATGGCCAACGTGCCGGCCCACGCGATCATCGTTTCGACAAACGTATGAGCGCTGCCCAAGTATGGTCTCGACCATGACCGATGCTGCACTCGTATTCGAGGGTCCCGCGCCAGACGGTCCCGGAACTCACGTCCTGCTGATCGGCGTCTCCGCTTACGATCATCTGATGGGAGGCACCGACGAGAAACCGGACCTCGCCAATGACATGGGGCAGCTGGCGTCGCCTGCCAAGTCGGCGCGCGCCCTCGCCGAATGGTTTCTGACGGAGTTCGAGAACGCCGACACTCCCCTTCAAAGCCTCTCGCTTTTGATCTCGGATCCTTCGCCTACGCCGTTCAGCTTTCCCGGGAACCTGAGCAAGCCGAAGGTACCTCCGACCGCGACGATCGGGAGCGTCACCGCTGCGATCGA
Organism: Mesorhizobium sp. L48C026A00; assembly: GCF_000502375.1. NCBI lineage: Bacteria > Pseudomonadati > Pseudomonadota > Alphaproteobacteria > Hyphomicrobiales > Phyllobacteriaceae > Mesorhizobium > Mesorhizobium sp. L48C026A00. The sequence continues at coordinate 27,320 of NZ_AYWU01000036.1, forward strand.
CGGCTGGCTCGGCCGTTCTGCGAAGTCTCCTGACAATATGGTGGTATTCTTCTTCGCAGGGCATGGTGTATCTTCATCGGACCCCCTGCTTTTCCTCCAGGATTTCGGGGCCCGGTCATTCGATAAATACGCGACTTCCGTAAACCTTGAAGACTTCCTCGGTGGAATGCGAACGATGGTCCCCGGAAAGCAGCTGTTCCTTATCGACGCCTGCCGGACAACGGAGAAGACATCCGTCGAACTCGCCGGCGAGCACCGGGGTGTAGGGCTGGTTTCCGCCGTTGACCCCACCGGAACCGGGCGAAAGCTGGCTCTCCAAAGCGTCCATCATGCTTCCACCGAATTCGCCGTGGCTTATGGGACGACGGATGGGGTTAGTCTGTTCACCGAAGCGTTGCTTCGCGCCCTGCGCGGCGGAGGTGCACAACCTCATCTGCAATGGCATGTTGGCACGAGTGGCCTGGAACAGGCGTTGGGAGCATATGTGTCAAGGGCCGCGCAAAAGCACTCCGTGATACAGGTCCCGGAGAGATCGCGTGGCCAGTTCTTCAAGATTTCCAAACCCGCGAAAGTGGACGTACCGCTCCATATCTCTCTCGATCGCGCCGAAGCCTGGGGACACCTGGACAACATGAAGGCGCGCTGTGCGACGGGCATCTCGGCGAGCTTGACCCACGATCCCGCGAATCCGATCGAGGAATGGTCGTGTGTCGTGCCTCTGCGCGAGCACATGGTCGCAGCCGCCTTCAAGCAGGGTGCTGCCTACAATCACGCAGCCGAAGTGGTGATGGTCGCTCCGCCGGAGACGGTCTACACCCTGACGATACAAGCTGGGGCCGTGCCATGAAGGGCACGTTGAAACTCTACTTCGCCCGTGGTGAAGGCATCCGGGATTTGCCGTCGGGTATCGCTGTCCGGATCGAGAGAGCGGTCTCCGAAAGCGATGGCGAAGCGAACGCTTGGTCGGTCCTCGTCCCTACGTCTCCTCACGGCCTCTCCGTTGAAGTCGATGCGGGAACCTACAGGCTACAGGCCTGGCTCCCATCCGGACAAATCCTGCAATACAGGGCAAACGTGGAAGAAGCCTCCGAAACTCCGGTGGAATTGAGGCCGCCAATGTCGCGCGCGACCGCCGACACCCGGTACCGCCTCGGAATGTACAGGGTAGATCTCAGCAAGGAGTACGACCCCTTCGAGTTGCAGCCCGCGTTCACTTCCGGATTCGACGACGAACCGATGGAGACGTTGGATATATGCACAGAAACCCCGTCCTTCGTGTCCTGGATCGACGTACATGACCGCATCGTCGAAGTTGACGGAGAAATTGGGCACGGCTTGGACGTGAGTTTCGATGCTGGCACCAATGCTTTGTCCATCAGTGCCGGCGACGGCGACTACTTCGGGTCGCAGTTCGAACGTTGGTGGGTTCGTGTGCGTCACGATCGCGGGGAGAGCCTCGGAGTTCTGCCGCTGGCCTGGTTGTCCGGCGCGACCCAATCTCCCGGGGCTTCGGTTGAAGTCAGGTTCGAGCGGGTAAGTAATCATCTCGGCGTCACCGTACGCGACTCTAGACTGGATGCGTTGCTCGAGTATCTCAAAGCGGGCAGGCTTTCGGCCGCAGCGGCATCGGTCGCAATGTTCTCGGATGACAACACGATCGTTCATGCCATCCGGGACAAGCGTTCCAATCCCCTGGCGGCATGCGCGGCCGCCTATGTGAGCCTGGCGACGGCGGACAGGAAGCACATCGAACGCTGGCGGAACTGGGCGCCCAACTTGATGAATTTCTTTCCGTGGATGCCCGACGGTGCGATCATCCGAGCCTGCACGCTGATGGATGGCCCGGTCTCCAGCGATACGCGGTCCGAAATCCTTCAACTTGCCAAGGAAGCCTTTAACCGCGGGCTGCCGTTCTTCACTGTCGGGTTCAGTCACCTGCGCGACATCTTCACGATCTTCTCGGCTGACGATGCCGAAGCAAAGCAGATGTTGGGCCGCGTCCGCTCGATGAGTTCTCGATGCGAGATCAGCGAGGCCTTCACGACACTTCAGTTCCCACGTCATTGAAAGTGATGTCATGTTCCGCGTCAGGATGCTGCCTGCCGATGACGGCGACTGTCTTCTTCTGGATTACGGGACGGAGGATCGACAGCATCATATCCTGATCGATGGTGGACGTGGGTCCACCTACGCCGTTTCGATCGTCCTGGCGCTGAAGGATATACGCGCGCGCGGTGAACGCATCGATCTCCTCGTCCTCAGTCACATCGACGCCGACCATATCGAAGGACTACTGCCCCTGATCGAGGATCCTGACCTGCCAGGATCCGTGGCGCAGGTCTGGTTCAACGGTTTCGACCAGCTATCGGATCTGGAGATCATGGGGCCCAGACAAGGAGACGCCTTCTCGGACGGTCTTCTTAAACGAGCATGGCCATGGAACGCCGACTTCAATGGCAAGGCGGTGGCAATCCGTGAAGCGAAACTGCCAGTTATTGACGTAGTAGGCGGGATGAAGATAACGCTCCTGACACCGACGATGAAAGCGCTATCCCGGCTACGCTCGGACTGGATCGAGTATCGTCAGTCCAAGACCCTGCCTGTCGATCCCGATCCAGTCCCAGCCGGGCTTGAGATCCTTGGCCCGAAGCTCGTGACCGTCCCTGGAAACGTCGCGGCGCTGGCGGACGCGCCGGATGTGGAGGACAGAACCGTCCCGAACGGATCGAGCATTGCATTCGTCGCCGAATTCGAGGGCCGACGAGTCCTGTTGGCTGCGGATGCCCTCCCGTCGGATCTCTTGGAAAGGTTGCGGAAGCTCGACACCGAGGAGCTTCACCTGGTGAAGCTCTCGCATCACCGAAGCAAGGCGAACACGACCATCCCGCTGGTAAGGGCCATGGCAGCTAAGCGCATCGCGATTTCGACCAGTGGCGCTCGAAACCGACACCCGAACCCGGAAGCGGTCGCGAGGCTGATTCAATACGGTCCTAAGGAACTGCATTTCTATTTCAACTATCGGACACCATATACTGAGGTCTGGGATTCACAGGCCATGCGCGATGCCTTTGGCCACGAATGCTTCTTCGGCGAAGGAGTCGAGATGAAGATCGACGTATGAGATCAAGAGGCGAGGCGACGCTCAGCCCTGACTCTTCAAGTTTTCAAACGCGTGATGCCCAGCGAGAGCGATGTCTCAGGCCCCGTTCCGACCGCACGAACCATCCGTAGACATTCCTGCGAAGGATTTTCTCGACATTCCGCATCTTAACCTTCAGATCGTGTGGGCGCCGCGGGCCTTAAGGTGCGGCTGGACGGCCTGGAAGATGACGATGCGGTTGGAAGTGCCGTCACTCAATCGCACTTCATTGACGGCTTTATCTCAAGATTGACCTGCAAACGCTGGAACGGCGTCGGCTGCCGAATGGCAGCTACCCGCTCAATGCTGCCCAAGAGCAGACAGTCCGGTCACGGCCCCATTTTTGACATTCAGTCAGACGGTCCCGCAATGCGCCGACGTCAATTCTTTCTCTGAGATGCCTCAGTCCACTTTGCATTCTGCTAGAGCGTCGTCGAAGAACATTCCTGCCGCTAAACCAAAGGTTATCGTGGAATTTTGCTAGCCACTTTCTTGGACAAGCGGCTTGGCTTCAATCGCTCCTTGAGGATAGGTGCTTTGCTTCAACTTTAGTTGGCGACGCTCTTGATGCCAGATGCGACCGCTGCGTTATCAGCGGATTGGGTTATGCTGTTGAAAAGGACACACGCACTTTCTTTTTTGCGGAAATTGAACCCTACGCAAGATTTGTCGTTTGCACATTGCAGTATGCAGTCGGGATATCGGAGCGGAGAGGTCCAATAAGCATTGCCAGAAATTTCCGTTTTTGTGGCGAACACCAAATTCGAGTAGCGCAAATTGCTCTCGACCACTTTTTTTGCGGCCATGATCGACTCTTCGCTTTTAACCAGTAGCGAAGCGTCCCCTTTCATGAAACAAGCTCGAAATTTTGTGTTATAAGTAACCGCTAGACACCTGAAGTCGGTATCGCAGGCGGTTTGACACTGCTCAGAACTCACGTTCCTAATTGGCATATCCGGCAGGTCGTTTCCGATCGCGTCCCACCCGGACACAACAACAAATCCACTATCTGGATCGACCTCTGTCGCAGGAGTTTCTGCGCGGACAGTTGCGGCCTGCTCTCGTGACGGGTCAGGAATGATGTCTGAAGACCCAAATGTGCGACCATCCAGCCACGCGCATCTTGTTGCAAGATCGACGGCGGATGAATCATTAAGACCGACCAACTGAAGCGTCTGAGCAGCAGCGCCAGGCCCGGCTGGTGGCGCTGTCGGGGCAAAACGAGCTGCCAATGATACATTTACGTCTACGCCGTTCACACTCCGCCGAGAGTAACACCACGCTCGGTCCCAGGTTTGGTCGTTCTCATCCTTGAAGTGGTGACCTGTGATCAACTCCCAAGTGGTGCCTTGGAATTCGACGTTCTTGGTGGCGAACTTGTTGAAGTCGACGGTCACCACGTCAGGCTTGGTAGGGACGTCAGCCTGGGGCGCCTGCTCCTGAGTTGGCTTTGGAGTTGGAATAGGAATAGGCGGCTCATCTTTTGGGGAGGTGAGATCGCTTGGCTGCTCTATGGTCGGCAAAGCCGCCGGCTCCGGCAAGGTTTTGTCCCATAGACCAAGATTGATGCCTAGCCCAATCCCGACCGCCGCCACTGCAATGGCTCCGCCAGTCGCCATTCGGCGAAAGGCGGTCGCTCGGGCTGTCTTCTCTTGGGCCGCGGCTTGAGCCTGCAAGGTTGGAATCGCTGACCTTTTGACGGCGAGATCGACGGCTTGCTCAAGCAGGGTCGTGTTATGCCGGACGAGCACTTTTGCGACCCTTCATTGATACCGTCACGAGGTCTGAGACCTCAGGCGGCAAATCCTGGTCGAGGGCCTTGCGAAGGACTTCGGGATCATCGGTGAAGAGCGGAACATAGAGGATCTCTTTGACCACCTTTTCCACAGGCACCTCAACCCGCTTCTCAACCTCTTTCTCGACCATAACTTCGACTGGTACCTTAATCGTTCGAATTCGGCGCCACCGCCAACTCAGAAGCATTCTGCGGAGCAGCCTGGAAGTCTTGCTCTCTGAATTGTCCTCTTCTCGGGCGGCAATGCGCTGGAGCGCTAGAGCGACCATTGCCGTAATTGGTCCTGCGAGCGCGGCGATGAGCGCGAGCGAGCCGAACCAAATCACAGAGATTATTCCGGCCTGTGCCTCAGTCACCAGTTCAGGTTTGCTGCCGTACCACCGTGAGGCAATACGGCGGACCTGATCTGTCCGCGCCATTGGGATCCGCTCCTTGGCAAAGGCGCTGAGGGCTTTGGCAATCTGGTCCTGTCTGACCTGGTTTTGCGCCGAGGTGTTTGCCTTGTTGGCTTCTGCCGCCTGGGCATCTGCGAGCCGTTTGCCCGCTTCATCTAATCGACGCTGCCAAGCCGCGGCATCACTATCGCGCGTTTGCTCCAGAGACGAACGCCTATCGACAAGCTTCTGCCTCTGGTCAGTAGTCATAGGAGGGCTGTTTGCCCGCAAACGATCGAAATTTTCGCGCAGCGCAGCAATCTCTTGATCAAGCGGCTCAATCTGAGTGCCGAACTTGGTAATAATTTTAGTGCGAGGGTTGGCAAGTTTAGCCACTTCCGATTCTAGCCTGCGTGCCGAGTCGCTGTCGCCTGAATCGCGCGCCATCTTGATACGTTCAACAAAGCTGTCGCGTTGGCGCTCGAACTGATCGACAGCGTCTTTAACTTCGCGATCACGCTGTTGAATTAGCGCCGATCGAACCGCGTTTTTCTCATCCACTTGATCGCGACCACGCGAGGCCTCTGGAGTAAGGGCTGTCGTTCCCTCCAATTCCGCATTGGCCTCGGCAATTTGCGACTGAAAGGTCGCACGCGATTTTTCCGCAAGAGAGGTCATCTGCTCAATTTCGGAACGGGCTTGATCGACCTGATCGGCTTTTCGACCAAGTTCGTCAGCAGAGGCGAGCTTTGTCGCTTCCTGCTCAAGGGCATCAATCTTGTTTACGAGCTCCTCATAACGCAGCTGACGCAATGCGCCTGCCCTCTCCATCCCCATAAAGACAGTTTCGAAAGTGATGCCTGCAAGAACCAGGAGGAAGACCAAGATTACGGGCTTCCAGAGCCAAGACGCGCTGAAAAGCAGTGTAGCTATCGGTATCTTGGTGAGCTCCGCGATTGCCACCATGAGAAAGGGTGCACTGGCGAGCGTCAAATCCATTGCAGTGACAGACTCGCTTGCAGAAAACGCTTGTACGCCTAATGCTACACCTGTCGTAAGACCAATCGCTGCGGCCGCAATCTCTAGGGCCCAGGCACCACGGTAGGTCCACTGGCCATAGCTTGCCAGCTTTTGACTCATCACAGTCTGCATTTTACTCGACCCCCCGACAGGGCAACATCACGCCTTGATCGCCTGTCAGCATACACTGAAAAATAACTATGCTAACGATTTTGAAAGTCTTAGTTAAGGCGTCTTCTCTCTATTGCCGCAACAACTTTTTCTGCCCTTCAGATATAGAATACCTCGTAAAAAAATGGGGTTAGCAGACCGCGCCGCCCATGCATGGTCTTCGTTGGATCGGTGTAAGCGGAAAGCCGAACAGGCCGTAGCGCGCTTACTCCGTTACATTTCAGCTAGCAGAGTGTTTCGCATGGGATCCCATCCTTGTCGCGATCGAGTTTTCCGCCCCATGAGCAGTTTTGCAGGTACCAGTTGGCTTCGTCGCAGGAACCGATCTGCTTGCACGTTCTCCGCGGCTCGCAAGAATAGCCGCTCTGCGCGACCAGCTTACGGCTGATGATGCCCAGCGGGCGACTCGACGGCGCCGTGCCGTCGGCGTGCGCAGCGCGCCATTCCCAGGGTGCCTGAAACGTCCCGGCCCACAGGCCGATCTTTGAGGCTTGGGCTTGCGCCTGCTGCCCCGCATAGGTGCCCTGGCTGTAGCGAGGCCAATCCAGCGCCTGGCCGTGCTCGACCATCCAGGCGGCTACGCCCGCGCCGTCAGCGCGCCGACAATCGCCGACAAAGCGGTGGTAGCGGTCCCACGTCACGAATGTGCATTCGAGCGGCCTCGACGCGGCCAGGAAAGTGTCCAGCGCTTCGGCCGATCGCCGGCCGCAAGGATACTCGGCGCCATTCGCATCGCGGCACAGCTGCCGGCTCTCTGGCGCGTCGATGCCGTTGAAACGGACGCGCTGGCCGTGGATTTCGATCGTATCGCCGTCAATGACGGAAGCGACACCGGTAAGCGAGGCGGGCGCCGCCCTTCGTGGGCTGGCCTTTGATGGATCGTCGCTACGTTGCGCGCCCGACGGCGCCAGGAAGGCGGCCACTGCCGCCGCTGCCGTAAGACCGAGCATTGCCGGCACGCTCGCTAGTTGGCGCCGCCACAGCTTGGCACCGGTGGGTCTCTGCCATCGATTGAATCGATATTTGCGGTATGGCCTGCTCATCCGCTACGCCGACCAGCCCGGCCATGCGCTGTCGACCATGGGCAGGCCGGCGCAATAGTAGTCGTCAACGAACCGCCCGGTGGACCGGTCCCGGCAGCGCCAGATAACGCTGTAGTTCTGGCCATAGAATTGGTCCCACGCGACGCCATAGGTTTGTGGTGGCGGTGGTCGGTAATATGTTCCGCCTCCATAGCCGTTGTTGGCAGCGACACCCACAGCTGCGCCTCCGACAGCCGCGACCGCTATGCCTGTCGCGACAGCATTGTCGGTTTGCACAAGCCTGGTGCACTTCTCTGCTGTTGCGCGCCTGCGCACTAGAAGGGCCGATACCCGACTACGATACTGTTCGTCCGTGCTGCTGGCGAGAACGTGACATAGCGCAACGGTATTCATTGCCGTGAGATCGCTGTCCGACACGACAGCGCTCGTAGAGCAGCCGCTGACGCACAGGGCTGCACTTGCGATGAGTGCTCCAATTTTCATGTGAATTCCCCCAAACAAATATTGGGGCGAGTCCGACCTAGAAGTCCAGAGTTTTGTTTTTCACATTGCTACGATTCACAGCATGCTGCGGCTAGCTGGCATCCACTGCAACCAACCCTTCCGCCGGTCGTTGACTGATGCTGGGTTGATCTCAGCCACTCCAGAACTTGCCCGCTGGCTCAAAACCGGCGGGCTTTTTTCCGCGACGTCGGAAGGCTCTATCTCGCCGCATGTTGTGGTACATCGGCACGCCGTCATCGGTCCGTGCCGTTGACCAAGGTGGTCCCTCCGCCATGGTCGGCCGGCGCAGCCTTGACCGTCCGCGCGGCCATCCCAATCAAGCCCGCTGGCTTCGGTCGGTGGCTTTTTATTTGATCCCCGGCGCCGTCGGCTTGGATCTAGATCCTCGCCAGTGCCGGATTTGAAGGTAAGCTGCGGCGGTATGATCGCACTTCGCGCGGGACGGACCATTGGTGTGCAGCAAGAGCGCCGAGTTCATTCGGCCAACATTCTGCACTAGGCCGAGGTAGGTGAAGGCAGATAGCTGTCCGGTAATCGCTGAGATATTGGAGATAATGTTCCGCCATGGAGGTGTGTACCAGTATTATAAGTTTCCAAACTTCATGTACGAACGCCGTGGACGAGCTGCTGTGTGCGCTTGCCCTAAATCGCTTCCGCGAGTTCACAGTCAGAGGTTGGCTAGGACCCTAACGCGAGAGCTTCAACGGCCCCCTTCGCGATGAACTCCTCAACGAGACGCGGTTCACGTCCCTGGCCCAGGCCCGCGCGAGGCTCAATGTATGGCGCGCCGGTTACAACGGCGCGCGTCCGCACTCGCACATCGGATGGCAGACACCCAACGAATTTGCATCGACCTTCAACCCGCGACGGTCGCTCGCGCTGCGCACGTGAAACGCTCCGCGCCAGCACCCGTCGCGTCCACCGCCCATCAGGGCAAATCCACCCCCGGAAACGAACTCACGACTGGATAAAATTTGGGGGAAACGTCAGGGCGGCCATAATTTTGCAGTCTTCAGACGCGAGCCGGCGTACAACAGCGCTGCCCACCATACGCTTGTGGCCCGCGACCCACACGGCTTTGCCCTTCATATCGTACATTATGCTTCCTTCATGACCACCGATGTCTGCATGACCTTGAGGTCTTCCCGCACCATTTCCGCGGCAAGCTCGTGCACGGATGTTTCATGCACCCAGCCGAGCTTCTCCTTCGCCTTGGTGGCGTCGCCCAGGAGAAGATCGACTTCCGTGGGGCGGAAGTAGCGTGGGTCTACCTGGACTAGGCATCTGCCGGTCTCGACATCATAGCCCTTTTCGTCGACTCCCTCACCACGCCATTCGAGCTCGACGCCGACATCTTCGAAAACCCATTCGACGAATTGGCGGACAGGGGTCGTCTTGCCCGTCGCCAGCACGTAATCATCCGGTTGATCCTGCTGCATCATCATCCACATACCACGCACGTACTCACGCGCATGGCCCCAATCGCGTTGAGCATCGAGATTGCCGAGATAAAGCTTGTCCTGCTTGCCGAGGTAGATAGCAGCGGCGGCGCGGGTGATCTTGCGCGTCACAAAAGTTTCACCGCGCAGTGGGCTTTCATGATTGAAGAGAATGCCGTTGGAAGCATGGATACCATAGGCCTCGCGATAGTTGACCACGATCCAGTAGGCGTAGAGCTTGGCGGCGGCGTAAGGGCTGCGCGGATAAAAGGGCGTTGTTTCGTTCTGCGGTACGGATTGCACGAGGCCGTAGAGCTCTGAAGTCGAGGCCTGATAGAAGCGGGTCTTGTCCTTCAGACCGAGGAGGCGGATCGCCTCAAGAAGTCGCAATGTTCCGATACCGTCGGCGTTTGCTGTGTATTCCGGCGTTTCGAACGACACCTGGACATGGCTCTGAGCGGCCAAGTTGTAAATCTCGTCTGGCTGGGATTCCTGAACTACTCGGATGAGATTAGTCGCATCAGTGAGGTCACCGTAATGCAAAATTAGGCGCGGATCGGGATCGTGCGGGTCTTGGTAGATGTCTTCGATGCGACCCGTGTTGAAGGAAGAGGAACGTCGCTTAATCCCATGAACGATGTAGCCTTTTTCCAGCAGAAGACGCGTGAGATAGGCACCATCCTGTCCCGTTATGCCCGTAACCAGAGCAACTTTCCTGTTCTCGCCCATTTTCTTCCTGCTCTATTGAAGTTGAAGTTTCGACTCCGGCTCGCCACACCGCCAGCAAACTGGTGCCCGCCCCATACCCTATGGTAGGATTTCGACAGATGCGGCGCGGAGCTCGTCATTGACAGTGTCAGCCAGCCGAGCGCACCTGCTCCTGCTTCGAGGCATAGCAAAACAGAGTCTCGCCGCTAACCTGCCTAAGTCGCACATGCGGCCTGAGTGCCGAACTCAGCTCACGGGGTGAGCGACATAGATTTCAATCACGTCGCACCCGATTTGCTCATCAATCAGCGAGTTAGGGCGCCCTTCTGGGATTCTACATCCGTTCTCAAGCTCGCACAGTCGGTTGCATAGCCGCTCCGCTTCTTCCAGAAGTGGGTGGCCAGTAGAATCGTATTGCCCTGCGCCAGCAGGGCACGTAGCCGTTCCCAGATAAAATGGCGGGCATGTGGGTCCAAGCCGACAACTCCACCTTACCGCTCTTTTGCGCTAACCAAGTAATCTTAATCATTGCCTGCTTCAGCGTCTTCTAATGGAAATTGTTTTGATCAGTGAAATCGATTGTTTGGATGAGGTGCATCCACAAAATGGATTGTTTGGGCAGCGCGGCCCCATCGGCGGCACAAAGTCGTGGGTGCGAGGTTTCGCTCCGCGCGAAGACAAAAGTTCGTGTCAGTCGGCGGCTGCACATCTGAGACGGCGGCGAAAAGCGCGGATAGGGCATTACGTATTGACCTCCATGGAATTTCGGGCGCGCTAGCCAGAAAACGGTGGCTGGGCTTCAACGATGGGCGGGACGAGGCGACCATCAAACTGTGTTTCATACTGTAGGCGATCGCAGTGCGGCGAATTTGAACGGCCGTGTTTGCCAGCCCTCGCCATCGCATCCGGCGAAGGTCGCAGCTTCGTTTACAGGTGCCGAAGATCTTCTCGATCCGACTACAATTCTGTGGATCGGTTGGTTCCAGGCGTCGAGCTTTCGGCCTCGTCGCGCCCCCACATAGCGGTTGCGACGATGCGCGGCCTTCCACCCTTGGCGCGCACCGCGTCGCCGAGATGACTCGGTAGGCGCTGTCGGGAAACACATCGCCGGGATTGTCGGGCAGAGCATCAGGAACGGCCTTGCCGTCCTCGGTGTGGGCGCGGTGACGGCGATCTCCTCGACAAGGGCCGTATCGGCGTAGGCATCGACATGGGCTTTGAAGCAATGAAACGCTGGTCGGCCCTTGTGCTTGACCCAATGGCCGTCTTCATCGTCTTCGCTGGCCGAGGCGATGATCGCCGCATCGACAAGCGTGCCGGTCTTCACCTGGATCGCTGAGCTGGCGGGGGATCTCGGCGAACAACAAGTCATGAACCTCAAGGGCCTTTCGAAAACGGACGAAAGCGGGTTCGCACAGGTGTCGGCTCCGACACCGAGAACCCGCAGAACCGTCGGAACGATCCTTCACATGGCTGCAGACGCCAAAATTCCTCTCTCGGCCGTCGTCGCACAGCATCGCGTGCCAGTCGCTCAGTCCAGCCGGATCGAAAGCTATCCGGCAGGAGTTGCGCCATGTTGGCGCACTTGAAAGCGTCAGAGGGCGCCGTGTCGCATCTTTCGATGGGACCGGACGCATGATGGCCATAAATGACGTGGATGGCCTGCGCCTGACATTCGACGGCTGGCGGGTCCTGCACATCCGTCCTTCAGGAAACGCCCCGCAAATGCCATTTTACGTTGAGGCAGTTAAGAATTGGTCTTGAAAAAGGGACTTTGTGGACTGCCTCGACCGGCTGTTTCGCTTAGCAAAGCGCGGCTCCACGTCAACAGAGGCCCATCGTCAAGGAACGCCGTAGTATCCAACACATGGATGGGCCACATCCACGCAATCAATTTTACACATGTCGCCGGGCGCATTAGAGAACGCTGAATTTAAACCGAAGCGAGTGTACCGGCGTCAAGATTTGCGAGCGTCACAGAGATAAGGATAGGCAGTGCTGAGGGAGCTCTTCTGCCCCACGGCGCAGCCTCTACCAAATCGCCCGGCGTAACGGTCGACTAGTATCGATTAAGAGATCCCAAGCCAGATGCAACCTCGTCTCTGAAACGAGATTTCCGAAAATGCAGGTTAGTGGATTGGGAAAGCGCCGGTTCGTCGTCTCTCAGAGGCGTACGGGCTTCGGTGATTGTCTGTGGTCGCTGGCGGCCGCATGGCGCTACGCTCAGCGGTCGGGACGAACGCTAGCCGTCGACTGGCGGGGGTCCTGCTATCTCGACCAACCCTTCACAAATGCCTTTCCGGTGTTCTTCCAACCGATCAATGACATCGCTGGCGTACCGGCTATTTGCGACGACCGGATCAACGACTTTTCCTTCCCGGGTCCATTCTTCCCGGAGTGGTGGAATAGGCCAGCGATCGACTGCCTTTACCGCCCAGATGAGCAGATTTTCCAAGAGCGCGACGAGTTGGGCGAGCTCTTTCAGGCCGAACACGATGTCGAAGCGAACACAGTAGTGTGTGACGCTTGTTTGATGTGGCGGTGCGATGAGGATGCCGAGCGGCAGGTGTTCCAGAGTGTCAAGCCTCGGTCTGAAATTCAAACACGCATAGATGCCATTTACCAAGAATGTTTTGAGGGGCACAGCATTATCGGGGTTCATGTTCGGCATGGTAACGGTGAAGACATCATGGACCATGCGCCCTACTGGGCCGATCCGGAGCTCGCCGTTCGACAAGTGTGCACTGCGATTGATAAGGCTAAAGCGTTACCGCACCCCAGACCTGTGCGGCTGTTCTTGTGCACGGACAGCGCGCAGATCCTGGATCATCTGTCGGCCAGGTTTCCCGATCTTCTCACCGTCCCCAAGCATTTCCGATCCGATCAAGATGGCCCCCTACACACTGCAGCACTTGGGATTGACGGCGGAATTTCCGCCCTCGTTGAGATGTATCTTCTCGGGCGCTGCGATACCGTAATTCGGTTTCCTCCGACGAGCGCCTTTACACGATATGCACGCCTTTTCGTACCACGGGTAATTGAGTTCGATCTGAAGGAGCCAAGTCGTTTGATTTTGATAGAAGACAGCCAAAGAATCTCTGGTCCCAGTTAAGACCCGCCACCTGCGCAATTCGGCGGATGCAACCAACAGGCATAGAGACATTGACCGCACTCCACGAGATGCGGGCCGTGGCATACGCTAATCTAGCGCCTGGCCGATCCTGTCGTTGCTGATGTCGGCGATCTGGCTCAGGCCATCGAGCAGGCTGAGTGCGTGCAGAACGGCGGCATATATGCCGATGCTGACACTTGTGTCGCCTGCTTCGACCGTCCTAAGCGACCGTCGGCAATCCGGCACGAGCGTTTAGTCGCAGCCTAAGGCAGGCCAGCCGCCGTGAAAATGTCCTGTGCTCGAAAGAACTCCTTGGCCTGCTCCGTCGTTGCCACGAGCTCGTCCTCCGGCACATAGAAGACGACCGCTAGGTCGCTGACGGCTCGGGAGCAGCATACGTAAACAGACGCGTCGTGCGATCGAGAACGGAGTCCTTGCCTTCGGCGATGTTGGCCTTGTCAGTTTCAGAGAGCGGCGTGATGCCGAAGAATTTCCCGTAAGAGAATAGAGTGTATTTGGCTTCCTCGTCGTCAAGCACCACGAGGACCCGATCGAACTCGGCGCCCTTGACGCCTAGGTGCGTGTCGAAGGGCGACTGCCTTAGCACGTAGTTTTCGTAGTTCCACATCTGGCTCGCCTGACAGGCGAAGAAGGCGATCACTGCTGCGTCGTCGTCCGCTCCCTCGTCGGCGGGTGCGGCTGGAGGCAGGCCTTCTAGGCGAGACTTGAGGCGTTCGTAGATGGGATAGAGGTTTCGATTGAGGAGCAGCGTCAGAACATCGCGGGTCGATGTGTTTGGATCGTCGAACAGCGCAACGAGATCGTCGAGGTTGGCTTTCAACTTGTCGAGAATCTGACGGGCGGTGTCGGGCTTGAGGTTGTCCGACTGCAGCGCTGGTGCCGTGGTTCGTAGCAATCTCATGGCGGCGAAATCCCCGCCGGTCTTTATCGCCCTCACGATCGGCATGACATACTGAATGAAGGGGCGCAGCACCCATGCGGATCCATCGAGCAAACCGTCCTTCAGGCTGCTTGAGCCATGATCATTAAGTGCGGCGTAGATGTCGGGGAAACCCATGTTCTGTTCTGCCATGCGGTGAACGAGAACCATGACCTTGACTCCCTCAATGGAGTGGTCGAGCCATTTCTGGTCGCCATTCTGCTCACTGAGCCATTGGCGGACACGGTTCAGGTTGCCGCTACGGGCATGTCGGCCGGCAGGATGAAGATCCTCGCTGTCCCTGGCACTGAGACGAGTTCGCCGTCCGCTTCGACCATCTTGCCGCGAGTCTGGTCAAGGCCGTCTCCTTTGGCCCTGATCCTGTTGACGACGTCCAGGACGAGGCGCGGACAACGGAAGTTCTCGGGCTTGGTGATAGGCTCCCAACCGTCCTCCTTTTCAATTTCGCCGACGCCCATAAGGTAGATCTTCTGCAGGGGTCGCCAAGGAAGCCGAGGCAGAACCGGCCGGTATGCTCGACGGCGACGTTTCGAAAAGCCTCGACAACCTTCAGATCTATGTCCTGACTCTCGTCGACGAACAGGTACGGGAAGCGGTCTGCGACGAGCCGACGCATCAGGGCACTCGCGTTGATCAGTGCTGGACCGATCCTAAGAACGTCGTCATGTCCGAGTACGCCGTCTGAGTAGTTGCTGCTGATGCCGTAAGTGAACTGTTTAATGGTCTTTATGGTCTTGAGCTGTTGGTCGTAGCGGACCAGGTCCGCCTCGAGCCTTAGCTTTGTCGCCGCCTGAGTTCTGGGCTTCACCAGCCTCTCCTTGGCATCATCGATCTTCTCGTTGATACGGCCCCGGATCCATTCGCGAATGTCGTTGGTGAAGGGCCGGATGATGTTCCAAAGGAACTGTGGATGGTCGAGACATAAAAGAGCGGCGCATTGCCGACATCGCCCCAGATCTCTCCCACCGCGATTTCCGTGTAGGTGATGCAGGCGATCTGCTGACCCTTCTGGCGAAGACGAGGGCCGCGAAGCTCCTGGAGCCTCTTGAACCCGCTTTGAACGTCTCCGCTTCCCATTAGGCGCGAAATCGCTTTGACTGTTCCGTGTCGCTGGCGCATCCCGATGAATGTGGTTGGGCGATATCCGTTCTGCCCGGACAGCCGCACAGTCTCGTCAATGAATGATTCCAAAGCTAGGCTTGCCATCGCGAATTCCCATGCGTTCTGGTTATGCATAAAGGCGGGCCGTTATGCGACAACGCCTATGCGAGTCGAATAGAGACACTTCTCTATTCGACGTGTTGAGGTCAACCACTGCGCTACCGAGCTTCTCAGGGTCTCCGGCATTTTGACGTCTTTCGCAGGCCTTGCTTCTTGGGGGTCGGCGTTTTCGCCCTCCCAAATATGGGTTTCCCGCGTCCAGCTCGGTGAGCTCCAGCCACATGCAATGCAAGATGACCGCCAGGGCGACGTGCTTTAGGCATCACGCGCGCCGCTTGGCGATGTTCCATCGCCCAGGCCTTGAGCCACGACCATTCGTCACGCGAGTCATCGCTCTGACCTTTTGCGACCGGCTTCTGCCCAATAAGGCCGACCGGGGGGCAGCTTGGCATACGCGAGACTCTTGGCGGCGGCAAAAGAGGCGGACCGCCGAAACGAGCCTACACCTGCGCCTGTCCACCGCCCGAATTGGAAGCAGCGATCCACGGCATTACCGCCTCGGGGTCTTCCAGGATTCCGGCTCGCTTCGCGAAGCCGACAAAGGCATCGCGCGCCACGTCCAGCGGCTTGAAGCCATCATGCGCTTGGATGCATGCGCGAAGAGCTGTTTCATGAATCAGACTGCGGCGGTCCTCCGGCCATTCCTCCAGAAACTCGATCGCGCCTGCTAGATCGACGATCTCCTGCACGAGGTAGGATCCATGCTTGACGGATACGGGGCTGCTGAATGCCGTGACGTTCATTCGTTCCTCCAAATTGTCGAACGGCTCGGGCGTATGACGAAACTGCCTTTGAGAGTCGTCGGAGACATCGCAGAATGTGTTGTCAACCTGATGACGGTTCAAGATGACGCATGCCTCGCCAGCAGCCGACTGCCCGCGGGCAAGGATGCCGACTTGGCTTGCAGCGCCGTTTGGCAGCCCGGCGAGGGACGCTCTCACCCGTGTTACACTCGAAACCATCTCCAGCTATTACCTTGATATCTTCCAGGAGGATTTTGAAAATGGTTACCTCGAAGGTCCTCGTCGTCCGTATAGTCGCGGTTTCTCGCCCTCGGAATCGACTGCTCGGCTGTCCGGATTACTGCCGGTATAGGCTCCGTAGATCAGGCCGTCGCCACGGATAGGACGCCGAATTTCGAGAACGAGCTTGCGTGCACCGTCCGGCTTACCCGCGAACCCACAATCCGGCGGGCTTGGGCGTCGAAACACGAATTCAACATAGACGAAGCCGGGTCAAGCGACGGCGTAAGTCAAGCCCTTGATTGCCGAAGGTCGAAGCTATCGCTGGATCGCGCGTGACCTTGGCATAAGCAAGCATACGGTCGGTGATATCGCCAAGCGCGAGCGGCGTCGGTCGCAAAATGCACGGATATAACTATCGGGGTGAATGGCGGGAAAGAGGTGGTGAACTGTCCGTCAGCAAGCCGATGATCCCTCAACCGCATAGGTGGCAGACAATGATTCAATCGTGGCAGACGTGGGCAGTCCTTTCGGCAGTCTTTGCCGCCCTCACCGCGATTTTCGCCAAAGTCGGCGTTGACAATGTCTACAGCGAATTCGCGACGTTTATCCGGACAATCGTCATCCTGGACGCCGCTGGCGTACTGGTCACGGTTACGGGACAGTGGCAGCGCCCTCCAGTGTCACGCCTCGCAGCTGGACATTCCTCATTTTGTCGGGTCTTGCCACGGGTGCGTCATGGCTCCGCTATTTCCGCGCGCTGAAGCTTGGTGACGCAGCGCGGGTTGCGCCTGTCGACAAGCTCAGCGTCGTCATGGTCGCCATTTTTGCGGTAATTTTGTTGGGCGAGCGCCTGTCCGGCTACAACTGGCTCGGGATCCTGCTGGTCGCCACTGGTGCAATCCTGATCGCTTACCGTTGAAGCGATCGTCGCCTTGGCCGGGGGACAACTACTAGGGAAGGTTCATCACGGCCTCAAAGCCGTCTGACTGTCTGGTTGCCGGAGACTTGAACTGGATAGTACCCCCCATTCTTTCCACCAGTGAGGTCGCGATAGACAGGCCAAGGCCAGATCCGCTCGCCTCTGTACGCCCTCGCTTGCAACGCGTGGTGAGGTCGTCGAGGTTGGCCGCCGCCACAACGGGTCCGGCATTGGTAATCGTCACGGTGCAAGGGTCTGACAGGGCAATCGTGACGGGTCTGTCGTCGCTGCCATGGATAAGGGCGTTCTCGATCAGATTGCGCAAGACGATGCCGAACGCGTCGACATCTATCCGTCTTACCATCGAGAACGTGGGTGGTGCATCAACCGTCAGACGGCCTGAATACTCCCGGGTTCGCTGAAACTCGTCCGCGACCAGCCGAACGACCGGAACAAGGTCGGTCTCTGTGTCCGACAACCCGATGCCAGCGTCGGCGCGGGCCATTTGAAGCAGCTTTTCTGTCAAACGGCTGAGATTGGTAAGCGAGCCTTCAATCTCCCTCGCACGTTTCCTGCTGGCCCCATTCGGCAGTTCGCGCACCAGCCGTTGGGTCTGCGCCAGCGCGCCGGCAATGGGCGTACGCAGTTCGTGCGCGCTGTTGGCGGCAAACTCGCGCTCGCTCTCCAGTGCCGTGCGCAGGCGGTCGAGCAATCGATCTACGGACGTCCGGATGGATTGCAGTTCAATCGGCAATCCAACTGTAGAGATTGGAGCCAGGTTGCCGCAGTCCCGGGCGCCGATCTCGGCCCGCAGATCATCCAGCGGCGCAAGCATCCGCCGCACAATCCACCAGATGCCACCTATGCTGAGTGGAACAAGAAGCAGCAGCGGCAGGAACAAGGCTGTGGCGCTTTCGGCCATTGCCTCCTGACGATAGTCAAGCGGATCGGCGACCTGAAGCAGCGATCCGCTCACAGCGTCCGTGCTGTAGATGCGATGTGTCGGCGAATCGAAGAAGCCCTTCTGCAGAGGCGCGTCGAATGGCTGAGGTTGGACGTCGTGTGAATATATCAGCACGCGACCATCTCGATCGCGCAGCTGGTAGGTCAGGTAGCTTTCACCTGCGACCGTACTCGCGCGCATGCGCCGTGGTGACGATCCTGAATCCTGAGAAAGCTGGCCCTCCACGACCAATGGCAACAGCCGGTCGGCGGTTTCTTGCAACGCGCTGTCGAAGACTTCGTCCAGCTCTTCACGGATAACAAAGGCGCTGACAGCTACGGCGGCGATCCAGAAAAGAACGGTGGCGACCGTCAGCCAGATTATGAGCCGACGCGTGATGCTGATTGATCGAGTCATACCGCAAGCCTGTAACCGACCCCGCGCAAAGTCGATATTTTTTTGGCTCCCAGCTTCTTCCGAAGGCGGCTTACATAGACCTCGACAGTGTTGCTCTCTACTTCCGCCCCGAATTCGTAGAGCGCGTCTTCGATCGCATTCTTCGGGACGGTGGCTCCGGGTCGACTGGAGAGAGCGTCCAGAACTGCCCACTCGCGGCCGGTCAGTTCTACGATCACGCCGTCTACTTTCGCAATCCTGTCCACGGAGACTATCTCGACCCCTCCAAACTTGATGGAAGGACCAGACGGAGCGGCGCCAGCACGGCGCGCCACAGCGTGGATTCGCGCTGACAACTCTCCGAGGTCGAAAGGTTTCACAAGGTAGTCGTCCGCGCCCGCATTGAGCCCCTCAATCCTGTCAGAGATCTGGTCGCGAGCAGTCAAGACAATCACCGGCGTACGATCTTCACGCGCCCGCATCGCACGGAGATATTCCACGCCAGATCCATCAGGTAGCTGGAGATCGAGCAATGTCAGTCCGTACCGGGCGACGTCGGCGAATTCGCGCGCTTGCAGGAGTGACTGCGCCCAATCGGCGGCATGGCCGTCTGCGGCGATGTGATCCCGCACAGCGCTTCCAATCCTTTTGTCGTCTTCAACGAGCAATATGCGCAACGCCAATCCCAACCATGAATTGCCCGACACACTATAGCGCAAACCTGACGGCTTCCTGAACCGGCGGCTTTCAGGCTGGTGTCAGGTTCGCGTGTCATGAAGCGGTGACTTGAAGTTCGTGTCCGGAGTTGACGTGACAGTCTTGCACGTAGCCGCGCTGGTAATCGCATCGACATTCTCGGCCCTGGCCGCAGACGCCTGCGATGTGCCGGTGGTCGACTGGCAACCGCGCGAGACCCTGAAATCACAACTGGAGTCCGCAGGCTGGAGCGTAACGTCCATCACCGCAAAGAGCGGCTGCTACGAAGCAACCGGCACGGACAATGCCGGCCACGTCGTCGTCGCCACGTTCAATCCCCAAACGCTCGCGCCTGTCGGACAGCAGCATGAAATCCCCAATTCCTAGACCAAGGTATGTTGCATGAAATCGAGTATCAGTTGGGTTCATGTTGGTTGCCTTCTTGGCCCATTGGTAATCGCCGTCGTCCTGCTGGCGTCGTTCGGCCAGGTCAGAGCGCATGACAGAACCCCAGCATGCGCGGCGCAATCCGTGATGGATTTCGTGTCCGATTCCTGTCGGTAAGCACTTCGGAGCAGTAACTCCCACAAATTTGAAAAGGCGTGTCCATTTTGACAGTGCTTCACTCGACCGCCAGGCATGACCTGGGTTTTCGTTCGCCCAGGTTGCCCGCGGTTCTGTTGACTTATCCGGCAATCCTTGCCGCTTGTGCGCTGGCCATTTTCATGGCGACAAGGCTCGGCCTGACAATCCACAGCGCCCGCGACATCGGGATGCCGGTCCTGCCACACGTGTTTGGCCGAGGCGTCTGGTTCGATCTTGTCACCATCGGCGCCCTTCTATCGCCTTTCCTCTTCGTCAACGCCGTTCTCCCGAATCGATTGCGCCAAAGCCGTGGTTTTGCCTGGCTGAGCAAGGCAGTGGTCTGGTTCGTCGTGTGCTTGCTGTTGTTCTCCGCCATCGGCGAATTCTTCTTCTGGGAAGAGTTCGCAACGCGCTATAACTTCATTGCCGTCGACTACCTCGTCTACACGCAGGAAGTTATCGCAAACATCACCCAGTCCTATCCGGTTACGCCTCTCCTCATCGGCATCGGCCTTGTTGCGGCAGGATTCATCTGGGCTTTGCGACGCTGGTTCACGGCCGTTGAGACTACGCCGTACAGCGGCAGAACGCGGCTGATCATGCTGGCCTTGGCCGTCATTGGCCCTTGTCTTTCACTTCTCACTAACATCGATCAGATGCGCGGGTCGGGTAACGCCTATGCTGATGAGCTTTCTGGAAACGGCCTGTTCAGTCTCGTTTCGGCCTTCTTCTTGAATGAGCTCGACTATGATCGGTTCTACGTGACCATTCCGGCGGACAAGGCGAACAGGATTCTTGTCGATCTCAAAGTTTCTCGGGCCAAACAGGATGAGCCTGGCGGCCCGACGGCTTCCATGCCTTCCTATCTCGTCCGCCGACCGAAGAATGTAGTTCTCATCACGGTTGAAAGCCTGTCGGCCGAGTTCCTCGGAAGCTATGGTAGCACAAAGGGTCTGACGCCAAATCTCGACCGCATCGCCTCACAGGGGCTGATGTTCGACAGGCTATTCGCCACCGGAACGCGCACGGTGCGCGGGTTGGAGGCAACCTCGCTAGGCACGCCGCCTGTCCCCGGGCAGGCCATCGTCAGGCGGCCTCAAAGCGACCATCTGACAACGCTGGGCGAAATCCTCCATCGCGATGGTTTCGACACAGGGTTCGCATACGGTGGCAATGCGTTCTTCGACAATATGGCAGCCTATTTCAGCGGCAACGACTATGCCGTCCTCGACCAGGGCGATTTTCCGCCTGACGCGATCGCGTTCGAGAACGCCTGGGGCGTCGCTGACGAAAGCCTGTTGGATAATGTCACGAGCCAACTGGACAAGCAGACAGCCGGGAAGAAGCCCTTCTTCATGCATGTGATGACGACGTCAAACCATCGCCCATACACCTATCCTGATGGCCGCATCGATATCGCCTCACCTGGCGGACGCGATGGCGCGGTCAAGTACACGGACTATGCGATTGGGCGTTTCTTGCAGCAGGCGGCGACCAAGCCCTGGTTCGCGAACACGCTGTTCATCATCACCGCTGATCATTGCGCTTCTGCAGCCGGCAAGACTGAACTTCCCGTGGGCGGCTATCATATCCCGATGTTCTTCTATGGACCGGGCCTGGTTAAGCCCGGGCATATCAGTACGCTTGTCAGCCAGATCGATCTCCCGCCGACGATCCTCCGTGCACTGGGTGCGAGTGGCGAAAGCCACTTCTTCGGCAGGGCAATCGACGGGTCCAAGTCCGACAACGAGCGCGCCTTCATCAGCAACTATCAGTCGCTCGGGTACATGAAGAACGGGACTTTGACCGTCCTGCGTCCGAAGGGCGTGGTCGAGAGCTATGCCGTGGATCCGACCACCCTCGCTTCACGCCCCGCCCCAGTGAACGCACAGCTGCGTGACGAGGCGATTGCCTACTATCAGACGGCATCGCGCGACTTCAAAACAGGCGTACTCCGGGCCGCTTGGTAGGACGTGCCGACGAGATTCACGAATTGGAAATGATCTAATGAATGAGTCCCGCCCGATGGACCTGTCGCACTAGCGCTCCTTTGGTGCGCACTCGTTTTCGCCTCGCATGTCATTGAAGTGCGGGGGCGACATGAACCGCGCCGGGTTTTCCGGAGGCCGTTTCGTTTGAGTCACGCGGCTATGGCTGGTTCATCCAGCATGGCGTAGTAGCGTTCCTCGGCTTCGGCCGGCGGGATGTTGCCGATGGGCTCCAGCAGCCGGCGATTGTTGAAGCAGTCGACCCATTCGAGCGTGGCGAACTCGACGGCCTCGAATGAGCGCCAGGGTCCGCGTCGATGGATCACCTCGGCCTTGTAAAGACCGTTGATCGTTTCGGCGAGAGCATTGTCGTAAGCGTCGCCGACACTGCCCACCGAGGGTTCGACGCCGGCCTCCGCCAAGCGCTCGGTGTATCGAATGCTGACGTATTGGGCGGATTCAACCGGTCGTCGCAACACCAAGGGATTGGAGGTTGCAATGACGGTTCACCAACGCGCTTCAGATCGGTGCACTCGAAAGAAGCTAGATTCGCCCGGGCGTCCGCCTGCCTGGCAGCGTGAGAATCGCTTCCGGTTCTGGCAAGCTATTGCCTTGGGACGTTCGAGCGAGGAGGCCGCACTGGATGCCGGTATATCAACGCCTCTTGGTCCGCGCTGGTTTCGGAGTGCAGGAGGGATGCCGCCAACGCATTTGGCGCCGTGGGCGAAGCCGCCTTCGGGGCGATATCTTTCTTTCGGGAGCGCGAGGATATTGCGCTCGAGCTTGCCAAGGGAATCGGCATCCGGGCCATTGCGCGTAAGCTAGGTCGGCCGCCGAGCACAATCTCGCGGGAGGTCAGGCGCAATGCCGCGACGCGCAGCGGCAATCTGGATTACCGGGCCAGTGCCGCCCAATGGCACGCCGATCGTGCGTCCCGGCGGCCTCCTGGCAAGCTGGCGGTCAATCCGGCTCTGCGTGAATATGTTGAGGAGCGCTTGGCCGGCAAAGTCACCAACCCGCATGGCGCCTCATTCGAGGGCCCCAAGGTGGGTATGGAAAAAGCGAAGGGCTGTTCACCGGCAGAGCCGGAGGTGGTCGGCAGCCTGGAGCCCCGAGCAGATCGCTCATCGGCTTCAGATCGATTACCCAGAGGATCAAACCATGCGGATCAGCCACGAGACGATCTATCAGTCCTTGTACATTCAAGGACGCGGAGCATTGCGCCGAGAACTGACCGCATGTCTGCGTTCAGGCCGAGCGTTGCGCGTACCGCGCGAACGGTCCCGAGTGCGCAACAAGTCCTTCATTGGAGACGCCGTTATGATAAGCGACCGTCCGGCCGAAATTGCCGATCGGGCTGTCCCCGGACATTGGGAAGGCGACCTCATCCTTGGCCTCGGAAGCTCGGCGATCGGCACGCTCGTGGAACGAAGTTCACGCTTCACAATGCTGCTTCACCTGCCGCGCATGCATGGCTATCAGCAGAGCCTGCGCATCAAGAACGGTCCACCACTTGCCGGCCACGGCGCTGAAGCAGTCCGCAGAGCCATAGCCCGATCCATGGGCAAACTTCCCGAGCAACTGCGTCAGTCGCTGACTTGGGACCAGGGAGCGGAAATGGCGCAGCACGCCGACCTGCGCATCGACACCGGGCTCGAGATTTACTTCTGCGATCCCCAAAGCCCGTGGCAGCGAGGCGCAACGAAAACACCAACGGCTTGCTGAGACAGTACTTTCCAAAGGGCACGGATCTCAGTCGGCACACAGCCCGGGAACTGGACGCAGTCGCCCATGCTATCAACACAAGGCCGCGCAAAACGCTCGGCTGGAAAACACCTGCCGAAGTCCTCGACCAGCTCCTTGGGGGACAGTATGATGCCGGTGTTGCGACGACCGGTTGAATCCGCCTTGGCTGCCTCTATCGCTGTGATGGATGAGCCCGCCTCCCTGCACGGGCCGCCGATCATGTAATGCCTGTTCCAGGGCATCGAGAACGAAGGCTGCATGCGCCGTCCGGCTCACCCGCCAGCCGACGATCCGACGGGCATAGGTGTCGATGACAAAGGCGACATAGACGAAGCCCGTCCAGGTCGCGACGTAGGTGAAGTCGGAGACCCACAGCATGTTCGGCCTCGGCGCATGGAACTGGCGATTGACATGGTCCCGAGGACATCGTGCCGCCTTGTCGCTCACCGTGGTGCGGATCGGCTTGCCGCGGATGATGCCTTCGAGGCCCATGGCCTTCATCAAGCGGGCAACCGTGCAGCGGGCGACGTCGAAGCCCTCGCGCTGCAACTGCCGCCAAACCTTGCGAACGCCGTAAACGCGGAAATTCGCCTCGAACACGCGTCGGACCTCATCCTTCAAAGCCTCATCCCGCTTTGCCCGAGCCGACAGCCGGGAGGGATCAATACGCTTGGCGACATGGTCGTGGTAGGTCGACGGGGCGATCGGCAACACCTTGCAGATCGGCTCGACCCCATGCGCCTCGCGGTGATCGTCGATGAACGCGATCATGGCTTGAACCGGCGGTCGAGCTCCGCCTGGGCAAAATACGCGCTCGCCTTGCGCAGGATCTCGTTGGCCTGCCGAAGCTCGCGATTCTCGCGTTCCAAAGCCTTGAGTTTCGTCGCCACATCCGTAGGCACACCGGCGCGCACGCCGCTGTCACGCTCGGCTTTCTTCACCCACTTATGCAGCGTCTGCGCCGTGCAGCCGATCTTGGCGGCGATCGATGAAACCGCCGCCCACCGCGACGTATGCTCGCGTTCGTGATCCAGAACCAGCCGCACCGCGCGGGTCCGGACCCCGGGAGAGAACTTGTTGGTCGTCTTGCTTGTCATGGCTCCACCTTCTCAGGAGTTGGAGCCTCCGATCAACCCGGGGCGGTTCACAACAAGGGGTCACGGATCAATCGAGGCGGGAACCCTAGAGAATCAGCCCTCAGAGCCTTTGGTAATAGACCGACCCCTCGCACCGGTTTGGGCTGGGTGTACAAGTCAGGTTTTCATCAGGTTCGACGAGTATGTCTGGCAGCCAGAGCGCGACCACTTCCGTGCCCGCCCGCTCGTCTGGCAGACACACAAAGGAGAAAGATATGCCGTCTGCTACAAGCAGCGCCATCGTTTCCTGCCGCAGATCATCGCCCATCCGGTCTGGCTCTCCTTCAGGTTCCCCTTGAGCCTGTGTCTCGTCGAGCAAATGGCGCTGGAGCGGGATCGTGGTTTCGTATGAGACAATCCGCCGGTGCGGCAACAAATGCGGTCCGCATACGGAGCCATTACGTCGCGGCACTTGATATTGCAGTGCAGCAAAGGTAGAGGGCCGCCCCTTATCGGAGTGTCGTCCATGGTCCTTACCAATACTGGTAGCGAGGCAGAACCCGTCGAACAGTCGAGCCATCCGGCAATCGAACAGCAAAGCCCCAACGTGCTGATGCTAGGCGCGCTCGGCGTTGTCTATGGCGATATTGGCACCAGCCCGATCTACGCGTTCCGTGAGGCGCTGGTGGCGTCGTCGGGCGGCAATGTCGCCGAGCGCGGCGATATCCTCGGCGTGCTGTCGCTGATCATCTGGTCGCTGACTATCATCGTCACCATCAAGTACATCATGTTCGTGCTGCGCGCCGATAACGGCGGCGAGGGCGGCGTGCTGTCGCTGATGGCGCTAGCGCGCGGCAGTTTCCCCATGCGGTCGGCGGTGATCCTGGGCATCGGCATTGTCGGCGCCTCGCTGTTTTTCGGCGACGCGGTCATCACGCCCGCGATTTCGGTGCTTTCGGCCGTCGAAGGCATGAACGTCGTCACGCCTGCTTTCCAGCCTTATGTGGTGCCGCTGACCCTGGTCATCCTCGCCATGGTGTTCGCGGTGCAGCGCTTTGGCACGGGTGGGGTGGGATTAGTCTTCGGTTCGGTGACCGCTGTATGGTTCCTGGCGATCGGCCTTTCCGGTCTCAACCACATCATCGCCGACCCGGAAATCCTGTGGGCGATCAGCCCGCATTACATTGTCGCCTTCCTGATCAATTCGCCCGACGTCGCTTTCGTCACCATCGGCGCCATCTTCCTTGCCGTCACCGGCGCGGAAGCGCTCTATGCCGATCTCGGCCATTTCGGACGCAGGCCCATCGTGCTCGCCTGGCTGTGGATCGTGTTTCCGTGCCTGCTGCTGAATTATGCCGGGCAGGGCGCCTTCGTGTTGGCGAAGAATGGCGTGGTCGGCCACCCATTCTTCGAGATGAATGAAGGTTGGGCTCTGATTCCCATGGTCGTGCTGGCGAGCGCCGCGACGGTCATCGCCAGCCAGGCGGTGATTTCCGGCGCCTTCTCGCTGACCAGGCAAGCGGTGCAGCTCAACATGCTGCCGCGGCTCCAAATCCTGCACACGTCGGAAAAACAGTCCGGCCAGATCTACATGCCGCGCGTCAACCTGTTGCTGGCGCTGGTGGTGATGCTGCTGGTGGTTGGCTTCGGCGAGTCCAGCAAGCTGGCGTCGGCCTACGGCATCTCTGTGACCGGCAACATGCTGGTGACCACGGTGCTGCTGTATGTGATCATGACCCGCATCTGGAAGTGGAAGCTGAGGGTGGCGATCGCCATGACGTCGCTGTTCGCCTTCATCGACGTCGGCTTCTTCGCCTCCAACATCGTCAAGGTGTTCGAGGGCGGCTGGGCCTCGCTGGCGGTGGCCTTCACCATCGTGCTGGCTATGTGGACCTGGGTGCGCGGCAGCCGCTATCTGTTCGAAAAGACCCACCGCAACGAGATCCCGCTCGATTTCCTCGCCGGCAATCTGTTGAAGAAAAAGCCGCAGCTTGTATCGGGCACGGCAGTGTTCCTGACCAGCGATCCCTTGAGTGCGCCGACAGCGCTGATGCACAGCCTCAAACACTACAAGGTCCTGCATGAGCAGAACGTCATCCTTTCGGTGGTGACGGCCCCGCAGCCGGTGGTGCCCGAGAACGAGCGGGGCAAGATGGAGACGGTCAACGAGCTGTTCATGCGGGTGACGCTGACCTTCGGCTACATGGAACAGCCCAACATTCCGCGCGCGCTGGCGACCTGCCGCAAGCAGGGCTGGAAGTTCGACATCATGACGACGTCCTTCTTCCTGTCGAGGCGCTCGCTCAAAGCCTCGCCCAATTCGGGCATGCCGGTGTGGCAGGACAAGCTGTTCATCGGCCTGGCACGCACGGCCGCCGATGCGACCGAGTATTTCCAGATCCCGACCGGACGCGTCGTCGAGATAGGAACGCAAGTGACGATTTAGGGCATGCCGCGGTTGAGAAGAATCGGTGCTGTCACATTGATTGAGCGGTAAGGAAATTCAGGTAGCAGCGCGCCCGGCACTGTAAAGTTTCAGCGGCTTGATGCAGCGATAGCTGGCCGGGACGGCTGTCACGCTGTGGCGACACACGCGATTTTGTTCCAGATTTGCATGGCGGCGTTACGCAGGTCTCGATGTTGAGCCGATGACAGCGCATTGCAGGGAAAGTGGAGCAGGTCGGCAATTGGATCATGGATGGAAACGAACCGCTGAAGCTGGCGTGCCGACTTGAAGCGTTTCATGATCCTTTCGCGTCGTCGGGTCGGCTGGCGCGAATTTTCCGCTCGATTATTCAGGCCTGTGTGCGACCGGTGTTCGACGCCGGGCATGAGGTCGCGCATGGCGGCATCATAGGATCGGAGCTTGTCGGTGATCATGATCCGTGGTGTCCGCCCTTGAGCCTTCAGCAACTTGCGCATCAGACGCTTTGCCGCCTTGGCATTTCGGCGGCTTTGTACCAGCACTTCGAGGACGAAGCCGTCCTGATCGACGGCACGCCAGAGCCACTGCTTCTTGCCACTGATAGCCACGACACATTCGTCGAGATGCCATTTGTCGCCCAGGCAGCCGGCTGACCGTCGCTTGATCTCCCGGGCGAAATGCCGTCCGAATTTCTCCGCGCAGCTTCGAACGGTCTGATGCGTGACGATGATGCCGCGGGCCGCCAGCATGTCCTCAACCATGCGCAGGCTGAGCGGAAAGCGAAAGTAGAGCCATACCGCGTGCGCAATGATCTCGGCGGGAAAGCGGTGGCGACCATAGAGCGGATCACGAGCAACTTCTGACATGGCCCAATGTACGCACATCTTCATAAGCTGTCGGTTGACTTTACGGTGCCGCGCCAAGCGAGCAGCATCTGGCCGGCGGGGCCGACCCCGTCTCCCGGTCGTGAGCAGAACGGCATCGCGCAGGGGCCGCTTCATCCTCGACGCGGCCAGCCTGCTTTGCCGTTACCGCCGCCGCCGAAAGCGCCAGGCGTTGCCGCCAGGCGCCGGTCCGCCGGCAGCGGTTCGTTTCCACCGATGATCCGATTGCCAACCAGTTCCACTTTCCCCCAATACCTGCGTAACGCCGCCATGCAAATCTGGAACAAAATCGCGTATGTCGCCGCAGCATGACAGCCGTCCCGGCCAGCTATCGCTGCATCAAGACGCTGATATCTTTACAGTGCCCGCACGCCTCTCGCGCGCCAACGGCCAGTCGGGTGTCGCGAATTGAGGCGCGCTGAAGCCGTCCGGCTCAGCCGATCATGGCGCTTCGGTTGCCGGGTTCGAGGTCGTGGCCTCTGCCGCTGCGCGATTCTAGCATTTGCGCCTTGGAGAGCTCTGCTTCAGCCTCGGCGAGGCATGGCTCGGCTGCGGTTCAACTGTCGCCGCTTCTCATTCACCTGAAATTGCTTCAGTCGGACCAGATTACCTCGTGGCTTCATGACTCGGTACTCCGGTACACATTTCGTCCAATCAAACCGCTCTCTCCCCCTTAACGTTAGGCCTACAGCGACTCTCACGGTTTCTGCTGCGAGCGGAAACATATTCTCCAAAATCCTTGGCCGATGGCTATGAGTTCAATGGCATCGACAAGCATGCGAGCGAGGGACTTAAGGGGCGGTAAAAAAAAGGCGGAATAGGGCGATTTCACAATGTCTGCATATGAACGCGTTGAGACCTGCGGCGGGCTTGTCACACGAAGCAATCGTCAAGATTTGCGACATGGACGCCGGGGGGCATGAATACGCCCGCCGTCAGCTACACGCCCCCCCCGATTTCCGCCGCCTATTATCGCCCACGCGGTCTGGCTTTATTTCCGGTTTCCGCTGAGCCTGCGCCTGGTTGAGGAAATGCTGCTGGAACGCGGCATCGTGGTTTCGTATGAGACAATTGGCCGGTGGGGCATCAAGTTCGGGCCGGACTACGCTCGCTGCTTGCGCCGCAAGCCGCCGTGCCGGAATGATGTCTGCTNGGTGGGGCATCAAGTTCGGGCCGGACTACGCTCGCTGCTTGCGCCGCAAGCCGCCGTGCCGGAATGATGTCTGCTGAACGAAGTGGTCGTCACCATCGCCCGGCTGTGCCAGCGCACCGAAATCGTCCAACAACTGCGCCTTGCCCAACGCCTTGAATATACTCGCGATAGCATGGACGTCGGCCTGCTGCAGCCGATCCTCGGCATATTGGAGGTAGTGCGCCAGCTGATGCAGCCGGTCCTTCAGCAAGGCGGGTTCGGCGACCTCGCCGGCGGTCTCTCCCCCTCGATGGCGGCCCAACGCTTCCTCCGCAAGGCGCTGACGCGCCATGGCCGGCCGGAGCGCATCGTCATCGACGGCAGCCAGACCAATTACGAGG
>NZ_AYWU01000037.1:0-55405 GCF_000502375.1 Mesorhizobium sp. L48C026A00
GCGGCGGACACGACAGGGGGAAAACTGTAACCCATGTATCCGGTTCAAAGTGTTACCCATCTATCAACTGGACAGCGGCAGGCAGGTGAGGGGCGGCGCACACCTGACGCGATTGTGCTGGAATCCGTGGCGCGGTTGCACGGATCGCCAAGACCGCCTAACAGAAAACTGATGTAAACCTTCGCAGGTGCGAACTCCGCATGAACCTTCTCAAGCTTGTCGCGCTCGACGATCAGGATCTGAGCATCGTCTCGGCCCATGTCCAGGACGCCGTGCTCAAGGTCGGCGACCTCGAATACATGCCGGCGGTCAAGCGCTTCGTGATGACGATGAACCGTTTCGTCTGGGAGGCGAAATCGGGGCTGTTCCGCCAGCACAATGAACGGCGGCAAAGCGTGCTGCATTTCGACCGGGTGCTGGGCGCCAAGACCAGCGGCATTGCACGCGACAAGCCGGACGAGGTGCTGTCGCTGCTGGCGATCAGCTTCGTCGCGCTCGACAAGCCGGCCGGCATTGTCGAGCTGATCTTTTCAGGCGGCGGCGCAATCATGCTCGATGTCGAGTGCATCGAGGCGCGGCTGGCTGACACTGGCGGCGCCTGGGAAGCGACGTCGCGCCCCTTCCACAGAGCCTGAGCACACAAGATGGCCATCACGCTTCGTCTGTCCGATGCCGATTTCGAGCAGCGGTTTGCCGCGTTCCTTTTGACCAAGCGCGAGGTCTCGGAGGACGTCGACGCGGTGGTGCGCGCGATCATCGCGCGGGTCCGCGCCGAGGGCGACGCGGCGCTCATCGACTACACGCAGAAATTCGAGAAGGCCGACCTGAAAGGCCTCGGCATTGCCGTGTCGAAAGACGACATCGCCAAGGCCTACGATGCAGCCGACCCGCAGACGATCGAGGCGCTCAAATTCGCCCGTGACCGCATCCGTTCGCATCACGAGCGGCAGCGGCCGAACGACGACCGCTATACCGACGCTGCCGGCGTCGAGCTCGGCTCGCGCTGGACCGCGATCGAGGCGGTCGGGCTCTATGTGCCGGGCGGTACGGCGAGCTATCCAAGCTCGGTGCTGATGAGCGCCGTGCCGGCCAAGGTCGCCGGCGTCGAGCGCGTCGTCATGGCGGTGCCGGCGCCCGGCGGCATCATCAATCCGCTGGTGCTGGTGGCGGCGGACCTGACCGGCATAACCGAGATCTACCGCGTCGGCGGCGCGCAGGCGATCGCAGCGCTGGCCTATGGCACCGAAACGATAAAGCCGGTCGCCAAGATCGTCGGCCCCGGCAATGCCTATGTCGCGGCGGCCAAGCGCCAGGTGTTCGGCACGGTCGGCATCGACATGATCGCCGGGCCATCGGAAGTGCTTGTCGTGGCCGACGGCAATAACGATCCGGACTGGATCGCCGCCGACCTGCTTGCCCAGGCCGAGCATGACGTGTCGGCGCAGTCGATCCTGATCACCGACGATCCTGACTTCGGCGCGGCGGTCGAACGGGCGGTCGAACGCCAGTTGCAAAACCTGTCGCGCGCCGGGACGGCGGCGGCGAGTTGGCGCGATTTCGGCGCCGTCATCCACGTCCCCCGAATCGAGGCGGCGCTGCCGCTGGTCGACCGCATCGCGGCCGAGCATGTCGAGCTTGCCATCGACGAGCCGGAAGCCTTCCTGGCGCGGATGCGCAATGCCGGCGCCGTCTTCCTCGGCCGCCACACGCCGGAAGCCATTGGCGACTATGTCGGCGGCTCCAACCACGTGCTGCCGACGGCGCGCTCGGCGCGCTTCTCGTCCGGGCTTTCGGTGCTCGATTTCGTCAAGCGCACCTCAATCCTGAAGCTCGGGCCGGAGCAATTGCGGGCGCTGGCGCCGGCGGCCATCGCGCTGGCCACAGCGGAAGGCCTCGACGGGCATGGACGCTCCGTCGCCATCCGGCTGAATATGTAGCTGACATGGCGGACTACGATCGAACCCGTGCCAGGCTGATCGACGTCGAACTCGACGAATCGATCGGCCGTTCGACGCCCGACGTCGAGCATGAGCGGGCGGTGGCGATCTTCGACCTGATCGAGGAAAACAGCTTCCAGCCGGTCAATGACGACGGTGCCGGGCCCTACCGGCTAAAACTGTCGCTGGCCGAATCCCGCCTGGTCTTCGCGGTGGCGCGCGAGGATGGCGCGGCGGTCGTAACCCACATCCTGTCGCTGACGCCGCTCAGGCGCATCGTCAAGGACTATTACATGATCTGCGAAAGCTATTACGATGCCATCCGCAGCTCGACGCCCAGCCAGATCGAGGCGATCGACATGGGCCGGCGCGGCCTGCACAATGAGGGCTCGCAGACACTGATGGACCGGCTGGCCGGCAAGATCGACATCGATTTCGACACGGCGCGCCGGCTGTTCACGCTGGTCTGCGTACTGCACTGGCGAGGCTGAACTGTCAGTCCCAATGCCCCGCTCGATCCTGCCCCGCTCGATCCTGTTCGTCTGCGCCATGAACGCCGTGCGCTCGCCGATGGCCGAACTGCTGGCGCGCAAAGTGCTTCCGGCCGCGACCTTCGTCGCGTCGGCCGGGGTGCGCGGCGGCGAACGCGACCCGTTCGTCGACGCCGTGCTGGCCGAGGACGGGCTTTCGCTCGGCGACCGGCACCCGAGGACACTGGACGATCTCGAGGACGACTATTTCGACCTGATCATCACGCTGTCGCCGGAAGCCCATCACACCGCGCTCGAGCTTACCCGCTCGCTTTCCGTCGACGTCGAATATTGGCCGATGCCGGACCCGACTGGCGTCGGCGGCACGCGCGAGCAGATCATGGCCGCCTATCGCGAGGTGCGCGAACGGCTGAAGGCGCGGATCGGCCGCCGTTTTCTGGCGCCGGAAACAGAGAAACCGGGCTGATTTAAGCATGTTCACAAGCGCACGATTATCATATAGGTTCCGCCCAAATTCCGGCTAGAGTCGGATGATTTCAGGTCTGTTCGACCTGAAATCTGAATCCGCCTCTAAATCCAAGACGTAGAGCATGATGTCGTCCGAAAACCGTTTCACACTTTTCGGCATCATGCTCTAGGCGCTGGGAATCCATCCAAGCAAAGGTATCGAATGCCGAAGGAAGAAGTCCTCGAGTTTCCGGGTGTCGTCACGGAATTATTGCCCAATGCGATGTTCAGGGTGAAGCTTGAAAACGAACACGAAATCATCGCCCACACCGCCGGCCGCATGCGCAAGAACCGTATCCGCGTGCTGACCGGCGACAAGGTCCTTGTCGAGATGACACCCTACGACCTGACCAAGGGCCGCATCACCTACCGTTTCAAGTAAGATCGTCAGAGCTCGGCCGGGATCGCGATGAGCATTTTGCAGAAGCTCGTGCTTGCCTCGGGTTCGCCGCGCCGGATCGAACTGCTGCAGCAGGCGGGCATCGAGCCGGACCGCGTGCTGCCGGCCGGTGTCGACGAAACGCCGCTGCGCGCCGAGCATCCACGCTCGCTGGCCAAGCGCCTGTCGAAGGAAAAGGCCGAAAAGGCGCTGGCCTCGCTGCAGACGGAAGAGGATTATGCGCCGAGCTTCGTGCTGGCCGCCGACACGGTGGTCGCCGTCGGCCGGCGCATCCTGCCCAAGGCCGAAACGTTCGACGACGTCGTCAATTGCCTCGGACTGCTGTCAGGCCGTTCGCATCGGGTCTATTCCGGCATCTGCCTGGTTACGCCGAGCGGCAAGCTGCGCCAGCGGCTGGTCGAGACCAGGGTGCGTTTCAAGCGGCTGCCGCGCGCCGAGATCGACGCCTATGTGGCCTCGGGAGAATGGCGCGGCAAGGCCGGCGGCTACGCCGTCCAGGGTCTGGCCGGCGCCTTCGTCGTCAAGCTTGTCGGCTCCTACACCAACGTCGTCGGCCTGCCGCTCTATGAGACGGTGGCGCTGCTGGCCGGCGAGGGCTTCAAGGTGCATGCCAACTGGCAGTCAGTTCGGCCATGAACTCGGGTGCGGACGACAAGGTCACGCCGCTGCGCCCCAAGCGGCCCTGCCCCGAATGCGGCAAGCCGTCGGCGCGCGAGACCTACCCGTTCTGCTCCGTGCGCTGCAAGGACATCGACCTCAACCGCTGGCTCAAGGGCGCCTATGTCATTCCGGGCCGCGACGACGAGGACGAAACGGACAACGACCCTCCCAAATGAAGCTGTTCGGCACGGCTTGGTGACTTCGACCGCGTCCCATGAATCGAGCTGTCCAGTGATTGCTCGTTTGCCGCTTGAAATCAACGCTTAGGCGCTGGACAGGCCGGATTCCCGTGCTATAACCCACGCGCTTTCAAGGGGCGCCTGCGGCGCTTTCAAGAAATCCGGCGTGCAGAACTGCCCGCGTGCCGGAACAGGCCCAGATAGCTCAGTTGGTAGAGCAGCGGACTGAAAATCCGCGTGTCGGTGGTTCGAATCCGCCTCTGGGCACCATTTTTCCAAGGCAATTTCAGCAAGTTGCGCATGACGCCCGCTTGACTGAAATCGGTTGGGAAATTCAGGTCGCCGTGTTGCGGGAGGTTGCGTAGCGGTTCTCGGCGACCTCAAATCATTTTTTCCGGCGCCCGACAGGGCCGGCACTGGCGAAACTGTTTGCTCGCATTGGGCGAATGACGGATTTGATTTGCTTGGTGATCCCCTATCCTTAGGGCAAACTGCCCGTTGGGGCTCCAGGAGGCGAAATGAGAGCACGCGCAGCAACGGTTGGAGATCTGGAAAGTGTTTTCCGTGATCTGTCCAAGCGGATATCGGACGAGTACGTCGCGGCCGGCAAGGACAGCAAGATCGCCTACGACAATCTGATGATGAACTTGAAGGAAGGCCGTGCTCATGCGCTCGTGCAGGGCGAAAAAACCGTAGCGCTCATCGCCTGGCACGAGAATAGCGACGCTGCCGATACGCTGTTCGCCGCGCAGGAAGATTTCTTCAGCGCCGCGACCGTTCGCTTCTGCAAGCGGCACATTCGCCATATCCAGGCGCTTGCAGGCAACCTCCCCATTCACTCGCGCAGCTGGCTCCAGAGACCGGACGTCGCAAAATGGTTCCGGATAATCGGCTATGTCGAGCGGGGCCAGAAGAATGGCGCCCATCTGTTCGAACTGCCGCCGGCTCCCGCCGCCTGACAAATCTCGGCGGGCTGCGAAACGCTGCCGCAACCGGTAGCCACGTTCGGGGCCGATGCTCTAGCCAAAAAGACCCGCCGCTCCATTTGCGAAGCGGCGAGGCTCGATATTCGGGAACGACTTCCGGGCCGTTGCCCCGGCATTGCTTACTGTGCAATTCAGGTGCCAGACGGGTTGACCGATAATGGGACACCGCACCGGGAAAGCGCGAACCATCTTCCGCGATCACACCACTGCCATACCGCGCCATTCCTTGCTATGTTTGCTCGCGGCGGACCTGATTTCCGCTTGGCCGGCGCCCATCAGGCAATCTACCCCAACGCCCCCCCAAAGTGGCGCCGGCCACTCTTCACCACCAACCCAATCTTCGCCGCCGGCCCAATCTTGGCCACCGGCCCAATCTTCGCCACCGGCAACTTCACGCGCGGTCAGGCCGAAGCAGGACAGCGGTTCTTAATCCGCCTCCAGAGCGGCGGCCTTTCATTTCAAAACGCCCCGACTGGCCAGTGCGACAGATCGCCTGGAACGGCAGCACGATCCGACCTGAAGCGCGTCGCGTTTGACCGGCGACGCGCTTCAGGTTGTTGTTTTTTTGCATGTCGTTACCGCAAAACCGCTGCACACTTTTGCGCGACATGCATTAAATCCAAAAAGACGGTAGCAAGCCGCGGCCAGAAAGTGTTGAAGACCGTGCCGATGGCATTGAACGCGTCGCGATCCGGTTGCACTCGGCAAGGCTTGATGATTTGTTGCCGCTTCAAGGAGAATGAATGATGCACGAGCCTGCCGGTCAAGACGAATATGGGTCGGCCAGCCCCTTCGACCCGGACGACCTGACGACGTTGAACGTGATGGGTCCGGGTGTGGCCAGCAACGATTTCGAGAAATACGCGGTCGCCGTGATCATCGTGTTCGGCGCCCTCATCATTGGCGGCTTGATGGCCGCAAACCTTGCCCTGGGGCACCGTAACGGCTTCCTGTACGCGCTTGGCGGCGCCACCGCGGCGTGGATATCGGGAAATGCGCTGCTGCTCGATCGGCCGCGTATCTATGCCTTGTTCGTCGGCATCGCGGCGGTGATGCTGATTGCGTCCACCATCACGCTGGTCATCTGACCGAAAGAAATCAATATCCGATCGCCTCGCCGGACGCGGCGCGGCTGTCGATGGCGCCATTGTAGCGGGCGCCGCCGCCCTTTTCGATCTCGGCCAGGCTCTTGCCGCCGACCAGGATACCGGCCGCCTGACCCCAGGTCGCATCGGTGACGTCGAGGCGGTAGCCCATCCCGGCAAGCAGTTCTTCGGTATCGGGCGACAGGCCGAACGGTTCGACATAGACCGTGTCGGGCAGCCATTGGTGGTGGATGCGCGGCGCGTCGATCGCCTCCTGGATGTTCATGCCGTGATCGACGACATTGACGATCGCTGCCAGCGTGATGGTGATGATGCGCGAGCCGCCGGGGCTGCCGATGACCATGAACGGCTTGCCGTCCTTGGCGACGATGGTCGGGCTCATCGACGACAGCGGCGTCTTCCTCGGGGCGATCGCATTGGCCTCGCCCTGGACGAGGCCGTAGAGATTGGGCACGCCCGGTTTCTGGGTGAAATCGTCCATCTCGTTGTTGAGCAGGATGCCGGTGCCGTCGGCGACGACGGCGGCGCCGAACGAACCGTTCAGCGTGTAGGTCACCGCGACGGCGTTGCCGTCATTGTCGACGATCGAATAATGCGTCGTCTCCTGGCTCTCGCCAAAACCCTTCGGCATCAGATCCTGCGACACGCCGGCCCGGAACGGATCGATCTTTTCGCGGATTTCCTTCGCATAATTCTTGTCGAGCAGCTTTTCGACCGGATTGTCGACGAAGTCGGGATCGCCGAGTGCCGAATTGCGGTCGACATAGGCATGGCGCATCGCCTCGACCATGACTTTGACGGTTTCGGCAGAACCGGTGCCGAGATATGACAGCGGATAGAATTCCAGCACGTTGAGGATCTCGCAGATGATGACGCCGCCCGAGCTCGGCGGCGGCGACGAGGTGATCTCATAGCCGCGGTAGTTGCAGGTCACCGGCTCGAGTTCGCGAACCGCGTAGGTCTCGAAATCCGCCTTGGCCAGAATGCCGCCCTTCTGCGCGCTCGCCTTGACGATGCCGTCGGCGATCGGTCCTTTGTAGAAGGCATCGCGACCTCGTTCCGAAACCGCCGAAAGCGAGGCGGCGAGATCGGCCTGGACAAGGCGCTCGCCGACGGCATAGGGCTTGCCGCCAGGCTTCAGGAAGATGGCGGCCGCGGCAGGGTCCTTGGCCAGCCGCGCGGCGCCGGCTTCGAGCGAGGCGACATCCCCCTGCTCCAGCACAAAACCGTCCCTGGCATAGCGGATGGCCGGCGCCATCAAGTCCTGCCGCGTCAGCGTGCCGTATTTTTCCCGTGCGGTCTCGAAGCCGGCCACCGAGCCCGGCACGCCGACAGCGAGATAGCCGTCGAGGCTGGCGCCTTTCACCGGCTTGCCGTCCTTGTCGAGATACATCGTTTTCGTCGAGGCGAGCGGCGCGCGCTCGCGGAAATCGAGGAACGTCGAGCGGCCGTCCTTGAAGCGGATGGTCATGAAGCCGCCACCACCGATATTGCCGGCGTTTGGATAGACCACAGCCAGTGCGTAGCCGACGGCGACTGCGGCATCGACGGCGTTGCCGCCCTTCTTCAGCACCTCGACGCCGACTTCCGACGCCAGATGCTGGGCGGTCACCACCATGCCATGCTCGCCCTTCGCCGGCTGCGGCGAGGCGGCCAATGCGGCCGCCAGCGGCGCAAAGGTCAAGGTGAGGGAAAGACTGAGTGCGATTAGGGTGCGGCGGTGCATGGCCGTTCTCCGAGGCGTGGGATGCGCCTAGAAAAGCCGTTTGGAGCGGGCGAGTCTACTGACAATCAGGAAGATTTCGCCGGGCTTGCGCGCCTACGCCGGTTCGGTTCGTAACAACCGTTGCGATCTTCGGCTGATGTAACGGCATGGATCCTAGGGTCTCCGCGACGTCGCTTCGCTCCTGCTCCGCCCTAGGATGACGAAGGCGTGTTGGCTTGTAGCTAATCGCAGATGGCGGAGATTTGGCAGTTGCGTCGCAGCGTAGGTAGGCTGATGACAAGCGACGGCTTTCGAAATTAGCCGACGCCTCTCTCGCATCGCACCGCGACCCGCCTCAGGCGGGTTTTTTCGTTTCAGGCCGGTATCAAACAATCCCGCCGCTGCCACCCGCAATCGGCGGCCGTTCCGCCGCGATTTTGGCTCGGTAGCCGGCGGCGCGATAGGTGGCGACCGGATCGATGGCGCCGCCCGTGTTCAGCCGCGCCATGGCGAGGATCGGCTCGACATCGGTGCGATAGGCGGCTTTCAGCGTCTGCGTCGCCATCAGCGCGTCGTTGGCATCCTGATAGCCTTCCAGCGCCTGGCGATCGACCAGCAGCGCCTGCGCATAGGCGCGCTGCACCTCGACCGCCGACAACATCAGGCTTTCGATCGGGTCGGTGACATTGTGGCTCTGGTCGAGCATGTGAGCCGGATCAAAACCTTCGGCACCGGCAAGCTCGGCATCGACCAGCTCGTTAAAGACGAGGAACAGCCGGTAGGGATCGATCGAGCCGGCATCGAGATCGTCGTCGCCATATTTCGAATCGTTGAAATGGAAGCCGCCGAGTTTCTTGAACTGGATCAGCCGCGACACGATCATCTCGATGTTGACGTTGGGCGCATGATGGCCGAGGTCGACCAGGCAGAACGCCTTGTCGCCGAGCTCTTTGGCGATGATGTAGTTGGTGCCCCAATCCTGCACGACCGTCGAATAGAAGGTCGGCTCGTACATTTTGTGCTCGGTGAACAGCTTCCAGTCGTCCGGCAGCTTGGCGTAGATCTCCTTCATTGCGTCGAGATAGCGCTCGAACGCCTTTGCGAATTTGACCTGGCCGGGGAAATTCGAGCCGTCGCCGATCCACACCGTCAGTGCCTTGGAGCCCAGCGTCTTGCCGATCTCGATGCATTCGAGATTGTGCTCGACGGCCTGCCGGCGGGTGCCGGCGTCGGCATGCGACAGCGAGCCGAATTTATAGGACAGTTTTTGGTCCTTGGCGTCGGAGAAGGTGTTGGAGTTCATGGCGTCGAAGCCGAGGCCGAAGCGCGAGGCCGCCTGCTTCAGCCGGTCCGGGTCGGCCTTGTCCCACGGAATGTGCAGGGAGACGGTGGGTGTCGCCCGCGTCAACTGCCGGATCACGGCGCAATCCTCGATCTTGTCGAAGATATCGCGCGGCTCGCCGGCGCCGGGAAAGCGGGCAAAGCGGGTGCCACCGGTGCCGACGCCCCAGGACGGGATCGCCACGGCGAATTTTTCGACCTTGTCGCGGATGGCGTCGACGGCGATGCCGCGGCGGTCGAGGCGTTCGCCGAGCGCATCGTAATCGCGCTTGAGCTCGGCCGCGCGCGCGAGATTGTCCTTGTCGACGATGTCGGCTGAGATGATGGTTTCGGACATGGTGCTTCCTCCCAAATGCGTTCGGTTGGCGCTGCCCCTCATCCGCCTGCCGGCACCTTCTCCCCGTATAGCGACGGGGAGAAGGACAAGCGTGTCCGGCATTGGCGACCCCCTCTCCCCGTTGTTCGCGGGGAGAGGGTGAGGGTGAGGGGCAGCGCCACCCTCAAAAAATGATCGCCTAGCGCGTAAAACTCTGGGCGTTGCCGGCGTCGACATTGACGATATTGCCGGTCGACTTGGCCGACATGTCGGAGGCGAAGAAATAGATCGCCTCGGCGATGTCTTCGGGGAACACCGAACGCTTCAGCATCGAGCGTGAGCGGTAGTGTTCCTCAAGTTCGTCAGTCGACATCTTGTAGGCGGCGGCGCGCTGTTCCTTCCACTCGCCGGTCCAGATCTTCGAGCCGCGCAGCACGGCGTCGGGATTGACGACATTGACCCTGATCTGGGCCTCCGCGCCTTCCAGCGCCAGGCAGCGCGCCAGATGGATTTCGGCGGCCTTTGCCGTGCAATAGGCGGCGGCATTGGGCGATGCGGCAAGCCCGTTCTTGGAGGCGACGAAGACGACATTGCCACCGATCTTCTGCGCCCGAAACAGCCGGAATGCTTCGCGCGACGCGAGGAAATAGCCGGTCGACAAGATGTCCATGTTCTTGTTCCACAGCGCCAGCGTCGTCTCCTCGATCGGCGCCGAGGTTGCCAGGCCGGCATTCGACACCAGGATGTCGATGCCGCCGAACTCGACCGCCGTCTCGGCGAAACCGGAGATCACCTGGTCCTCTGACGTGACGTCGATCACCACCGGCCGCACGAAATCCTTGCCATGGGCCTTGGCCAACTCGTCATTGGCGCTGGCAAGGGCGGTCTCGTCGATGTCGGCCAGCACGACGCAGGCGCCCTCGCGCAGCAACCGGTTGGCCGTCGCCCGGCCGATGCCGCCGGCGCCGCCGGTGACCAGCGCGATCTGGCCGGCAAGCGATTTCGGCTTGGGCAGGCGCTGCAGCTTTGCCTCTTCGAGCAGCCAGTATTCGATGTCGAAGGCTTCCTGCTCGGGCAGGCCGACATAGGTCGACACTGTCGAGGCACCGCGCATGACATTGATGGCATTGACGTAGAATTCGCCCGAAATGCGCGCCGTCGCCTTGTCGCCGGCGAAGGTGAACATGCCGACGCCGGGCATCAGATAGACCACGGCGTTCGGATCACGCACCGGCGGCGAATCCGCATGCTTGCACCTGTCATAATAGGCCTGGTAGCCAACGCGATACTCCGCCAAATCGTCGGCGAGGCGGGCGATGACGGCGTCGACATCGGGATTTTTGGGATCGAATTCGATGACCAGCGGCCGGATCTTGGTGCGCAGGAAATGATCCGGGCAGGAGGTACCGAGCGCCGCCAGCGGGCGCAAATCCTTCGAATTGACGAATTCGAGCACGGCCGGCGAATCGTCGAAATGGCCGAGCTTGTGACTGTTCTCCGAAATCAGGCCGCGGATCCTCGGCATCAGCCTTGCGGCCACGGCGCGACGCGCCGGCGCGTCGAGCGATTTGACGACTTCGCCGCCGAAGATCGGCTTGCCTTCAGACTTGCGCTCGAACCAGTCGATCGCCTGGTTGATCACCGAGATCGTCGTCTCGTAGCATTCCTTTGGAGTGTCGCCCCAGGTGAACAGGCCATGGCTTGCCAGCACAACGCCCTTGGCCTCAGGGTTTTCGGAGCAGAATTTTTCCAGCCACAGGCCGAGCTCGAAGCCCGGACGCTTCCATGGCAGCCAGCCGATCGCGTCGCCGAAGATCTCCCTGGTCAGCGCCTGCGAATCCTTGGCGGCGGCAATCGCGATGATGGCGTCGGGATGCATGTGGTCGACATGCGGCTTCGGCACGAAGGCGTGCAGCGGCGTGTCGATCGAGGCCGCGCGTGGGTTAAGATTGAAGGTGCAATGGGGCAGATAGGCGACCATCTCGTCCTCATGCTCGAGGCCGCGATAGAGACCCTTAAGCGCGCCCAACTTGTCCATGTAGAGGGTGGCGAAACCGTCGAGCTTGATCGAGGCGCTGTCGCCGCCCGAGCCCTTCACCCACAGCACTTCCACGCTTTCGCCGGTGAGCGGATCCTTTTGCCATATCTTGGAAGAGGTGTTGCCACCGCCATAGTTGGTGACGCGCTTGTCGGAGCCAAGAACATTCGAGCGATAGACGAGACGTTCCGGCTCGCTCATTCCCAGGGCTGTCGCCTCATCCCAAAGATTGGTGAGGCGCGTGCCGGAGCGCTTGTCAAGCATAGGTAATCCTCCCGTGACGTGAGACGCGCAAACGGTGCGGTCCCTTTGGGCCGAATTTCTACGCAAGCGGCGGCGTTGTCAATCACAAACGATCAACATCGATCATATTGCACTGCACAATGAAATTATCTGATCGGAAATGATTGACACTGCGCGTTTTGAGTGCCTAGATGTGCTGGCAGGGAGGAACCATGCACGAAAAAGAGCGCCACAGGATCATTTTGTCCGCCGTCCAGGAAAAGCCTGTGGTGACGGTGCAGGAGATGGTCGACCTGACGGACTCGTCCGAGGCGACGATCCGGCGCGACATCGCTGCATTGCATGTGCAAAAGCGCCTGCGCCGCGTGCGTGGCGGCGCCGAGGCGATCACCCCGCCGCAATTCATCGGCCTTGCCGGCCGGCCTTTTTCCGTCAACGAGACGATCAACGCTGTGCAGAAGCGGGCGATCGCGCGGGACGCCGTGGAACTGTGCAAGGACGGCGAGCCGATCATCATCAATGGCGGCACCACCACCTTCCAGATGGTG
The DNA here is from genome assembly GCF_000502375.1 of Mesorhizobium sp. L48C026A00. Taxonomy (NCBI): domain Bacteria; kingdom Pseudomonadati; phylum Pseudomonadota; class Alphaproteobacteria; order Hyphomicrobiales; family Phyllobacteriaceae; genus Mesorhizobium; species Mesorhizobium sp. L48C026A00. The sequence continues at coordinate 12,458 of NZ_AYWU01000037.1, forward strand.
CATTTCCTGACCGGCCGCCGCATGCCGATCTTCACCAATTCCTTTCCGATCGCCGAGCACCTGCTCAAGCACTCCAAGAACACGGTGATGCTGTCGGGCGGCACCATCTACCGCGAGCAGAACATCATCCTATCGCCCTTCGACAATGACGTGACGCGCAATTTCTATGCGCGCCGCATGTTCATGGGCGCGCAAGGGCTCGGGCCACTCGGCCTGATGGAAGGCGATCCGCTGCTGATCCAGGCCGAGCAGAAACTGATCGATCAGGCCGACGAACTGGTGGTGCTGGTCGACTCGTCAAAATTCCGCAAACGCTCGAGCCTGATCCTGTGCGGCCTGTCGCGCATTGCCACGGTCATCACCGACGACGGCATCGAGGATCGCGAGGCCAAGATGTTGGAGGCCGCCGGTGTGACGCTGGTCGTCGCCCGCACAACCACAGGCAATAGGGAAGAATCTTCGCTGCAGGCCTGAGGGTTCGCAGCGGCGATGGAATGCAACGCTCAAGGGAGGATATTCGATGAGCTTTCTGAAGAAATTGATGGTTACGGCGGCGTTCTCCGCCGCCATCTTCGTGAATGCGGCCTATGCCGAGAACGTCAAGATCGCGCTGGTGGTGAAGTCGCTCGGCAACGGCTTCTTCGATGCCGCCAACAAGGGCGCCGAAGAGGCGGCCAAGGAACTCGGCGACGTCGATATCATCTACACCGGCCCGACCAAGGCGACCGCCGAAGCGCAGATCGAGGTGATCAATTCGCTGATCGCCCAAAAGGTCAACGCGATCGCCATTTCGGCCAATGACGCCGACGCGCTGGTGCCGGCGCTGAAGAAGGCGATGGATCGGGGCATCACCGTCATCTCGTGGGATTCCGGCGTCGCTCCGGAAGGCCGCCAGCTCCACCTCAACCCCTCGGACACCAACCTGATCGGCGAGACCATCATCAAGCTTGCCGCCGACTATCTGCCGGAAGGCGGCGATGTCGCCATACTGTCGGCTTCGTCGACCGCGACCAACCAGAACGCCTGGATCGAAGCGGCCAAGAAGGTGCTGCCGGAGAAATTCCCCAAGATCAATCTCGTCGCCACCGTCTATGGCGACGACGACTCGGCCAAGAGCACGGACGAGGCCAAGGGCCTGCTGAAATCCTATCCGAACCTCAAGGCGATCATCGCACCGACCACCGTCGGCGTCGTGGCCGCCGCCCAGGTGGTGACCGACCAGGGCCTGATCGGCAAGGTCAATGTCACCGGCCTGGCGCTGCCGTCGGAGTTCAAGAAGTTCATCGACAACGGCGCCAGCCAGGCTGTCGCACTGTGGAACCCGATCGATCTCGGGTACTCGGCCGTCTACCTCGCCCATGATCTGGCGGTGAAGAAGGAAGAAGCCAAGCCGGGTGCGACGCTGTCGATCGGCCGTGTCGGCAAGGTCACCCTCGACGACACCAACTCGGCCGCGATGGCTCCGCCCTTCAAGTTCGACAAGTCGAACATCGAAGAGTTCTCCAAGATCTATTGATCCTGGAGCCCTTCAAGCCGGCGCGGCGGAGCTCAAGTTCCGCCGCGTCCTCAAACGGACCTGCTTAAGGGCTTGATACGACTATGGACACGACAGCCCAACTCGACCCGACCACTGAGCAGCCTTTGGCTGCGGCTCCGCGCCTGACCCTGGCCGGCATCTCGAAGAGTTTTCCCGGCGTGCGCGCGCTGCACGACGTCAGCCTGTCGCTCTACCCAGGCCAGGTGACCGCGCTGATCGGCGAGAACGGCGCCGGCAAGTCGACGCTGGTCAAGATCATGACAGGCATCTACCAGCCTGACACAGGCACGATCAGTATCGATGGCCAGGCCGTGATTTTGCCCAGCGCGCATGCCGCCTTCGGGCACGGCATCACCGCCATCCACCAGGAAACCGTGCTGTTCGACGACCTGACGGTGGCCGAGAACATCTTTCTCGGCCATGCGCCGCGATCGCCCCTCGGCACCATCGACTGGCGCACCATGCGCAAGAATGCCCGTGAAGTACTGAACACCATGGGCGCCGGCCACATCGACGCCGATGCGCGGCTGAAGGATCTCGGCATCGCCAACAAGCACCTCGTCGCAGTCGCCCGCGCCATGTCTATCGACGCCCAGATCGTCATTATGGACGAGCCGACCGCAGCGCTGTCGCTGAAGGAGATCGAGGAGCTGTTTTTGCTGGTCGAGTTCCTGAAGAGCGAAGGCAAGGCGATCCTGTTCATCAGCCACAAGTTCGACGAGATCTATCGCATCGCCGACCGTTACACGGTGTTCCGCGACGGCGAGATGGTCGGCGAAGGCCTGATCAGGGATGCCGGCCAGAGCCAGATCGTGCGCATGATGGTCGGCCGCGCCGTCGATCACATCTTTCCGCAACGCAAGGCCGAGATCGGCGCGCCGGTGCTTGCCGTCTCCGGCCTGTCGCACCCGACCGAGTTCGACGACATCGGCTTCGAGCTGCACAGAGGCGAGATCCTCGGCTTCTACGGCCTTGTCGGCGCCGGGCGCAGCGAGGTGATGCAGGCGATATCAGGCATCACCCGCACCAGCAGCGGCACCATCACGCTGGAAGGCAAGGCGATCATGCCGAAATCGGCGGCGGATTCGATCGACGCCGGCATCGTCTACGTGCCGGAAGAACGCGGCAAGCAAGGCGTGGTGATCGGCCTGCCGATCTTCCAGAATATCTCGCTGCCCTCGCTCAAGCGCACATCCAAGTCAGGTGTGTCGCAGCTGGCCGAAGAGTTCGCGCTAGCCCGTTCCTATACCGAGCGGCTCGATCTGCGCGCTGCCTCGCTCAGCCAGGACGTCGGCACTTTGTCGGGCGGCAACCAGCAGAAGATCGTCATCGCCAAATGGCTGGCGACCGCGCCCAAGGTGATCATCCTCGACGAGCCGACCAAAGGCATCGACATCGGCTCGAAAGCCGCCGTGCACGGCTTCATGGCCGAGTTGGTCGCTCAAGGGTTATCGGTGATCATGGTGTCGTCCGAACTGCCCGAGATCCTCGGCATGTCCGACCGGGTCATCGTCATGCGCGAGGGCCGCATCGCCTCGATCTATGACAACAAGGGGCTCGACGCCGAAACGCTGGTCAAGACGGCAGCAGGGATTGTGGCATGAAGGTTTTGCTCAAATATCGCGAAGTCTGGCTGCTCGCGGCAATCGTCGTGCTGATCGGGCTGATCTCGATGCGCTTTCCGGGCTTTGCTGCCTTCGGCAATCTGCGCCAGGTGTTCAACGACACCTCGATCCTGATGATCCTGGCGCTGGGGCAGATGGTGGTGATCCTGACCCGCTCGATCGACCTGTCGATGGCGTCGAACCTGTGCTTCACCGGCATGGTGGTGGCGATGCTGAACGCCGCGCATCCGGCAATCCCGATCCCGCTGCTGATCGTCATCGCACTTCTGGTCGGCCTGGTGCTCGGCGCGATCAACGGCCTGCTGGTATGGCGGCTGAACATTCCCTCGATCGTGGTGACGCTCGGCACGCTCACCATCTATCGCGGCGCCACCTTCGTCATTTCAGGCGGCGCCTGGGTCAATGCCGATCAGATGAGCCCTGATTTCATCGGCCTGCAGCGCGCGGCCTTTCTCGGCATTCCAGTGCTGTCGTGGATCGCCATACTGGTCATCGCCTTGTTCTTCCTGTTGATGACGCGCACCGCGCTCGGCCGCTCGATCTATGCCATCGGCGTCAATCCGACAGCATCGATCTACGCCGGCATCGATGTCGGCCGCACCAAGTTCATTGTCTTCTGCATCTCGGGGATGGCCGCCGGTCTGTGCGGCTATCTCTGGATCTCACGCTATGTCATCGCCTCGGTCGAGGTCGCCAATGGCTACGAGCTCAACATCATCGCCGCCTGCGTCATCGGCGGCATCTCGATCGCCGGCGGCATCGGCTCGGTCGGCGGCGCAGTGCTTGGTGCGCTGTTCCTCGGCATCATCTCCAACGCGCTGCCGGTCATCAATATCTCGCCGTTCTGGCAGATGGCGATTTCGGGCAGCGCCATCATCCTGGCCGTGGTGCTCAACGCGCGCGGCGAACGCCGGCAAGGCCGCATTATTCTCAAGAAGGCGGAAGCGGCATGACCGACACCCCAGCCCCACGCCACATTCCCGACCGGCTCGACACGCCGCTCAACTCGGCGATCTTCTCGTGGGAGGCGCTGCTGGTCGCGGTGGCGGTCGCCATCTTTGCCGTCAACAGCTTCGCCTCGCCCTATTTCCTCGACGCGTGGTCGCTGTCGGACCTGACCTTCAACTTCACCGAGAAGGCGCTGATCGCGCTCGCCATGGCGCTGCTGATCATTTCCGGAGAGATCGACCTGTCGGTCGCCGCCATCATTGCGCTGGCCTCGACGATGATGGGCATGGCGGTGCAGGCCGGCGCCGGCACGCCGGTGCTGGTGGCGATCGGCATCCTGGTCGGGCTCGGCTGTGGCGCCTTCAACGGGCTGCTCGTCACCAGGCTCGGCCTGCCGTCGATCGTCGTCACCATCGGCACGATGAGCCTGTTTCGCGGCATCGCCTTCATCGTCCTCGGCGACCAGGCCTACAAAGGCTATCCCTCCAGCTTCGCCTTCTTCGGCCAGGGCTATGTCTGGTGGGTGGTGTCGTTCGAGCTGACGCTGTTCCTCGTCGCGGCGGTCATCTACTGGTTCCTTCTGCACCGGACCAGCTTCGGCCGCCGCGTCTTCGCCATCGGCAACAACCCGGTCGCGGCACAGTTTTCCGGCGTGCGTGTCGGCCGCATCAAGTTCATCCTGTTCTGCCTGACCGGGCTGATGGCGGGCATCGCCTCGGTGCTGATCACCTCGCGGCTCGGCTCGACCCGGCCATCGATCGCGCAAGGCTATGAATTGGAAGTCATCACCATGGTGGTGCTGGGTGGCGTCAGCATCCTGGGCGGCGCCGGCAGCATTTTGGGCGTGGTGCTCGCCGCCTTCATCATGGGGCTGGTGACTTTCGGCCTGGGGCTGCTCAATGTGCCCGGCATAGTCATGTCGATCTTCATCGGCCTGCTGCTGATCATCGTCATCGCGCTGCCCATCGTCTGGCGGCGGGTGCGGCGGGAGCGTTTTACCTGATGGCCGAGAAATACGCGTTCAAGATGAAGCTCAATCCCGGCATGAAGGCCGAATACAAAAGGCGTCATGACGACATCTGGCCGTCGCTGGTCGCACTGCTGAAACAGGCCGGCGTTTCCGACTATTCGATCCATCTCGACGATGAGACCAACACCTTGTTCGGCGTGCTGTGGCGGCGCGACGGCCACGGCATGGACGAATTGCCGAAGCACAAGGTGATGCAGCGCTGGTGGGCTGAAATGGCCAACATCATGGAGACCAGGCCTGATAACGAGCCGGTGGCGGTGCCGCTGGAAACAATGTTCCATATGGAATGACCCGCCACGTCGCCGTCATCGATATCGGCAAGACCAATGCCAAGGTGGCGCTGGTCGATCTCGCCGATCTGCGCGAAGTTGCGCTGCGCCGCATGGCGAACGCGCCTGTCCTTGACGGTCCCTACCCGCACCACGATGTTGAGCTTCTGTGGTCGTTCATCCTCGACAGCCTCGCCGAGATCAATCGCGAACAGCGCATCGACGCGATATCGATCACCACCCACGGCGCGACGGGCGTGCTGGTGGACACTGCCGGCGAGTTGGCGCTGCCGGTGCTCGACTATGAATTTGCCGGGCCCGACACCCTTGCCGAGGACTATGACACGAACCGTCCGGCCTTCGCCGAGACGGGCACGCCGCGCCTGCCGGTCGGCCTCAATCTCGGCGCGCAGCTGTTCTGGCAGCAGAAGCGCTTCCCGGCGGAGTTCGCCAAGGCCGCCGCGATGCTGATGTACCCGCAATACTGGGCCTTGCGCCTGACCAGCGTCGCCGCCAACGAAGTGACTTCGCTTGGCTGCCACACCGATCTGTGGAACCCGTGGAAGGCCGATTTTTCGTCGCTGGTCGACAAGATGCAATGGCGTCATCTGATGGCGCCGGTGCGGCCGGCGAAAGATCGCCTTGGCCCGATCCTGCCCGCGCTTGCGATACGGACCGGGCTTGATCCGCAAACGCCGGTGTTTTGCGGCTTGCACGATTCCAACGCCTCGCTGCTGCCGCATCTCCTGTCCGATACGCCGCCGTTCTCGGTCGTCTCGACCGGCACCTGGGTGGTGTCGATGGCGGTTGGCGGCAACAAGATCGCGCTCGACCCGGCCCGCGACACGCTCGTCAACGTCAACGCGCTCGGTGATCCGGTGCCGTCGGCGCGTTTCATGGGCGGCCGTGAGTTTTCGCTGCTGACGGAAGGCCAATCGGAAGACTGGACCAAAGAGGATATCGCCACAGCGCTCGCGCGGAAGACGTCCCTGCTGCCTTCGACCCAACAGGGTTCGGGGCCGTTCCCGCATCACAGGGCAGCATGGCTCGACGCAGACGGCATCAACGGCGGCCAGCGCTTTGCCGCCATCTCTTTCTACCTGGCGCTGATGACCGCGACCTGCCTCGACCTGATCGACGCCGGCGGCCCGACGACCGTCGAGGGGCCGTTCGCCCGCAACCGGCTTTTCACGCGCATGCTCGCTGCAGCCACCGCACGTGCCGTCATCGCGTCGGAGGCCGCAACCGGCACCAGCATCGGCGCCGCCCTGTTGGCGTCGGACCAAGGAACGGTACAAGGCGCCGGCGAAAGGTTCGAACCGCCGGTCGACCCGGCCTGGGCGGATTACGCACGTTCATGGCGCGCGGCGGTCGACGCACAGGGCTGATCACAAAATCCGCTTGCCAAACGCCGACATGACGAAATTGACCGTTTCCGCCGCCAATCGCGGTTCCAGAGCTGATGTCAGGCCGGAAACGTCCATCGACAACAGCCCGCCGGACAACGCGATCGCCTCCATGGCCTGATGCGTTTCGCGCACCGTGATGCCGCCGGAGCCTGCCGCCCAGCCGGCGAATTCGGTCACCTCAGGCGTATAGCTGACATGAAAGCCTTGCGTGCCGGAGCTGGCGATGCGGATCGCCTCGTGCATCACGTCGCGCATGCCCATGGCGTCGATGTCGGTCATGGTGAAGGCGCAGACGCGCGAATCCTTCAGCACCCGGGCCTCGGCCGGATCTGCATGGCGCAAACCGACAATGACGACGTTTTCCGGCGACAGTTGTGGCTGCAGCGCGCCGGGCTTGTGATCGAGGCCGAGCGCCCGCGCCAGCACCGAAGCTTCCGGCAGGTCGATGCCGTCTTCGTCCTCGGGCATCAGCGCGGCGATGGAATCGATCCAGATCAGGCCAAACGAGTGCGTCGCCCGCGCGGTCGCCGTCAGCGCCGTGTGGGCGATGCGCCGGTCGCTGCCGGCGGTGAGCCGGACCAGGCCGGACGGCGGCCGCTCGATATCGGCCAGTTCGACGACATCGAAATTCATCGCCTCCAGCCGGGCGCCGGTCGCCTCCCTGGCCAGGATGCCGGCCGCCGCCGGTTCGGCAGATATCGACACCATCTTGCGGCCGGAGAAATCCTCGACATCGTGCATTGGCGCCTTTTCGACATATTCCGAGGTCATTGCCAGCAGCATGGCGCCATAGCTCATGCGGAAGGCGACACGATCGCCGACGGCGGGTGGCGGCTCGGCATCGGTCACGTCGAGAAGCAGATGGTCGCTGGAGGCGCCAAGCACCCGCACGCCCTTGGCAATCGGCGTCAAACCTTCGATCAAGACATCCTCGCGGCCGATATTGGCGATGGCGCGCAACCGGTCGCCATCGTCGGCAAACACCGGCTGGTTGCCGAAAGCGTCGTAGCCGGATTGGCCGATCGGCCGCGACGGCTTCAGCTTGACCTCGATGATGTCGCTGGTCAGCCGGCAGGCATCGGGTTCGAGTTCGGCCCACGGCGTCTCGCGGAAGGTTTCGACGCCACCCTGAAGGATCGCCTCGCCGACCCGCAGATTGTTGATGCCGGCGGGCAGCCTGCCTTCGAGCAGCAGCGTCAGCGACGATGACGCGCCGCCCGAGATCCAGTCGAGCCTTGCGCCGGACAGGCGCTCGGTCTTGTAGGCATGGGCGACGAGCTGTCCGAGATTTTCCTGCGTCGGCATGATGGCGCCGAAGCAGCCGAGATTGGTGCCGATGCCGGCGATGCGCACGCCGCTGAGCGCCAGTATCTGTTCGACCGTCGGAATGAGGTCGTTCGGCCAGATGCCTTCCCTGAGGTCGCCAAGATCGATCATCAGCATGATGTCGTGGACGCGGTCCATACGCTCGGCGATGCGCGATAGTTCGCGGATGGTGGCGAGTTCGGATTGCAGGCTGATGTCGACGGTGCGCACAACCTCCTCGATGCGTGCCATCGGCGGACTGCGCAGCAGCATGATCGGGGCGGTGATGCCGCTGTCGCGCAGCCGGCGGATGTTTTCGAAGCGCGATTCGGCGATGCCGGCGACGCCGCCGCGCAGCATGGCGCGCGCCACCTGCGGCATGCCGCAGGTGCCCTTGGTAACGCCGAATACCCTGATGCCGGACAGGGCGCAGCGGTCGACGATGGTGCGCGCATTGCGCTCGATGCGGCCAAGGTCGATGGCGACTTGCGGTCCCGACATTTTTCTACTCAGAATTTGTGCACGGTATTAGACGCATTTATCTTCCCGGTGCCGACACGACGATTAATTCTCCCTCAATTGACATAGACCAGCCCTTGCGGGTCGATCTCCGGCTTGCGGCCGGCGACCACATCGGCAAGGAATTTTCCCGAGCCGCAGGCCATGGTCCAGCCGACATGGCCGTGGCCGGTGTCGAGGTAGAGATTTCTGTAGCGCGCCCGGCCGATGACCGGCACCGAGTTCGGCATCATCGGCCGCAAGCCGGCCCAGAGCTTGGCCTTGTTCTCGTCGAAGGCGCCTGGGAAAAGCTCCTTGCCGGTCCTGAACATGGCGGCGAAATCGCTCGGCTTGTGGCTGCGATCGAAGCCGGTGAACTCGGCGGTCGAAGCAAGCCGCAGCCGGTTGCCGAGCCTGGAATAGCCGATAAGCTGATCCTCGTCGGCGCCGCCCATGGTCGGCCCTTTGCCCTCGTCCTCCAGCGGCACGGTCGCGGTGTAGCCCTTGACCGGATAGACAGGCAGGTCGATGCCGTAGCGGCGGCCGAGCAGGCCACTCTCCGGCCCCATCGAGATGACCACGGCGTCGGCTGTTATCGGGCCGGCCGAGGTCATCACCGCGCGCACCCGATCGCCTTCGATGTCGAGGCCTTCGACCGTCGTGCCGTAGAGGAACTGGACGCCGAGTTTCTCGGCGGCATAGGCAGCGAGGTTTCGGGTGAATTGGCTGGAGTCGCCGGTCTGGTCGATCGGCGAATAGACGCCGCCGGCTATTCTGTCCCTGGCCCCGGCAAGGCCGGGCTCGATCTCGACCAGCCGGTCGCGGCCGACGATCTCGATCGGCAGACCGTGCTCGGCGAGATAGCGGTAATTGTCGGTGCCGGTATCAAAACTCTGCTGCGAGCGGAAGAAATAGAGAATGCCCTTCTTGCGCTCGTCATAGTGAATGCCGGTGTCGGCCGAGATGGCGTTGATGCAGTCGCGCGAATAAAGCGCCAGGCGCAGCTTGATGTCGGTGTTGGCGCGCAGTCGCGCATGCGTGCATTGGCGCAGGAAGCGCAGACTCCAGGCGAAGAAATAAGGATCGAAGCGCAGCCTCACCTTGATGCCGAGATCGTGGTTGTAGAGCGCGCGCAAAAACGTCCTCAGCGCAGCGGGCGAGGCCCAGGCGGTGGCGTCGCCTGGCGACACCAGGCCCGCATTCGATTGGCTGGTGCCTCGCGCCGCCATCGGATGGCGTTCGATCACGGTCACCTCGTGGCCGTCGCTCGCCAGATAGTAGGCCGCCGCCGTGCCGACGACGCCAGCGCCAAGGACCAATATCTTCATGCCGCCCCCAAAGGATCAGACGCGGCCGAAACGCCTCCACGTTTCAGCCGCGCAGCTCCTTCAATAGCGCTTCCACGCTCGATCTACGAGCCCACGGAGGAAAAACCGGGACTTCAGCTCCGCGCCGAATTCTTGCCGGTCAGGATACGCTCCCAAGCCAGCGCGTCGGCGACGATCCGGTCGAGGTCATCGCGTTGCGGGATCCAACCGAGCTCGCGGCGCGCCAGCTCCGAATTGGCGACCACCGCCGCCGCGTCGCCCGCACGGCGCTCGCCGATCCGCACGTCGAAATCATGGCCAAAGACGCGGCGCACGCTGTCGATAACTTCGAGCACCGAATAGCCGTGGCTGTAGCCGCAATTGGCGACGAGGCTTGGTCCCCCGGCGCGCAGCCGTTCCAGCGCCAGCCGATGCGCCGCCGCCAGATCGCTGACATGGATGTAGTCGCGCATGCAAGTGCCGTCGGGCGTCGGATAGTCGGTGCCGAACACCTCCATGAAGGGCCGCTTGCCGAGCGCCGTCTCGCAGGCGACCTTGATCAGATGCGTGGCGCCCGGCGTCGACTGGCCGGTGCGGCCCCTCGGATCGGCGCCGGCGACGTTGAAGTAGCGCAACGCCGTATAGCGCAAGCCGTGGGCGATTGCGGCGTCGCGCAGCATCCATTCGCTCATCAGCTTGGACAGGCCATAGGGCGATTCCGGTGCAAGGCGCGCATCCTCGCGCACCGGCTCCAGCCCGGCGCCGCCATAGACGGCGGCGGTCGAGGAAAAGATGAAATTGGGCACGCCTTCGCGCACCGCGGTCTCGATCAGCGTGCGCGTCTTGCAGGTGTTGTTCTCGTAATAGCCGAGCGGGTCGGCGACCGATTCGGGAACCACGATGGAGCCGGCAAAATGGATGATCGCATCGACATGATTGTCGCGGATGACCCCGCCGACCAGCTCCTTGTCGGCGACATCGCCGACGACAAGCTTTGCCTCCGGCGCCACCGCCCATTCGAAGCCGGTCGAAAGCCGGTCGAGGACGACAACGCTCTCGCCCGCGTCCAGCAGTTCCCAGACCATATGGCTGCCGATATAGCCAGCGCCGCCTGTCACCAAAACCGTCATCCGTGTCCTCGCTGCTCAAGATTAATCGGAAGCTGTCTCCACACCCGCCTTACTGGAAAGCCTGCCACTGGGCCATTAGTCCATTTCCATCAGTGCCTGCGGTAACCAGTCTCATCGGCGCATGGCATCGTCCTGAAACAAAATTGATCCACATCAAGGAATAGGCCATGATCCGTGGCCGTTAGGAACAGGCTTGGGGCGTGGCATTTTGACCAAAAAGGCCAAGTAGACGGCGAATAGGGCAATGATTATGATCCCACGCAAAAATTGGGAAGCCGAAATGAACTATCAGCGGTTCTTCGAAGACGCGATCGACCAGCTCCACGCCGAGCGTCGCTATCGCATCTTCGCCGACCTCGAGCGCATCGTGGGGAACTTCCCAGGCGCCATCTGGCGCGCCAACGGCCGCGCCCAGGAAATCACCGTCTGGTGCTCCAACGACTATCTCGGCATGGGCCAGCATCCCGACGTCATCGCCGCGATGCAGAACGCCGCCGGCAAGATGGGATCCGGCGCCGGTGGCACCCGCAACATCTCCGGCACCAGCAATCCGCTGGTCGAGCTCGAACTGGAACTGGCCGACCTGCACGACAAGGAAGCTGCGCTCGTCTTTACCTCCGGCTTCGTCTCCAACGAAGCTTCGATCTCGACCATTGCGCGGCTGCTGCCCAACTGCCTGATCGTCTCGGACGAGTTGAACCACGCCTCGATGATCGAGGGCGTGCGGCGTTCGGGCGCCGAGAAGAAGATCTTCCGCCACAACGACGTTGCGCATCTCGAAAGCCTGCTGCAGGCGGCGGGCCGCGAGCGCGCCAAGTTGATCGTCTTCGAGAGCGTCTATTCGATGGATGGCGATATCGCGCCGATCAAACAGATCGTCGAACTTGCCGAGCGCTACAACGCCATGACCTATATCGACGAGGTGCATGCCGTCGGCATGTACGGACCGCGCGGCGGCGGCATCACCGAGCGCGAAGGGCTGGCCGACCGTATCGACATCATCGAAGGCACGCTGGCCAAGGCGTTCGGCACGCTCGGCGGCTATATCACCGGCACAAGTGCGGTGATCGATGCCGTGCGCTCCTATGCGCCGGGCTTCATCTTCACCACGGCGCTGCCGCCGGCCATTGCCGCCGCGGCGACCACGTCGATCCGCCATCTCAAGCGCTCACAGGCCGAACGCGCCGCGCAGCAGCGCCAGGCGACGCGGACGAAGCAGGTTCTTACCGCCGCGGGCCTGCCGGTGATGGACTCCGCTACCCACATCGTGCCGCTGCTCGTCGGCGATCCCGAACTGTGCAAGATGGCCAGCGACCGCCTGCTCGGCGTCCACGGCATCTACATCCAGCCGATCAACTACCCGACCGTGCCGCGCGGCACCGAACGGCTGCGCATCACCCCGACGCCATTCCATTCGGATCAGCTGATCGCGGCGCTTCAGGACGCGCTGGTCGAGACCTGGGATGCCTTGGGCATCTCTTACGGTTCTGCGGGCCGGCCGGCGGTGAGGGAAAGCGACCGCGTCATTCCGCTGCTGGTGCCGAAGTCCGGCGGCTGAGCTTCCGCTACCTTCGTCTTCCTAGGGCGTAGCAAGGAGCGAAGCGACGCGGCGCAGACCCTAGGATCCATGCCGTTACGTTGGCCAAGGAGTGCAACGGTTCGCAGCTGTCCGGCTTGGCGCGGACCTCAACCTCACACACTTTTCATCCACTTCGCCAGCCGGTGCGCGGCCTCCTCGAGCTGGTCGAGGCGGCGGTGGAAGCATAGCCTGAGGAAGGCTTCGCCGCCGGGACCGAATGCGGTTCCGGGCGCCAGGCCGACATTGGCGCGGTCGACGATGTCGAAGGCGGCGGCGCGTGAATCGGTGATGCCGTCGACTGCGAAGAACAGATAGAACGCGCCCTGCGGCACGGTAAAGCGTGCCCTGCCGGTCGCAGCTAGGATGCCGCAGACCAGGTCACGCGCCGCCCTCGCCCGCTCCACCTGCTCGACGATGAAGGCGTCGCCTTCGTCGAGCGCGACGACGGCGCCGCGCTGCATGAACTGGGCAACGCCGGAGGTCGAATACTGGACCAGGTTCTCGAACACCTGCTGCAGGCAGGGATGGACCTTGATCCAGCCGACCCGCCAGCCGGTCATCGACCAGTTCTTGGAAAAACTGTTGACGAACAGGATGCGATCCTCGTCGGCCATGATGTCGATGAAGGACGGCGCGCGGCTGTCGCCGTAGTGGAACAGCGAATAGATCTCGTCGGCGATGATCCACAGCCCCCGTTCGCGGGCAAGGTCGAGGATCGCCTGCAGCGTCTGCCTGTCGGCGGTCCAACCGGTCGGGTTGGACGGTGTGTTGACGAACAGCGCCTTTGCCCTTGGCGTGATCGCCGCCTCGATCTTGCCGATGTCACAGGACCAGCCATTGCCGGACTGGTCGAGCGTGACTGCGACCGGGACGGCGCCCGCCACGCCGGCGGCTGCGGCGAAGTTCGGCCAGGCCGGCGACAGATAGACGACCTCGTCGCCACTGCCGGCGACAGCGTCGAGCGCCAGCTGGATGGCATGCATGCCAGAGCCGGTGACGATGAATTCTTGCTCGGCGAAGCTCTTGCCGAAATGCCTGATGTAATAGCGGGCGAGCGCCTGCCGCAGTTCGGGGATGCCTTTCTGCCAGGTATAAAAGGTTTCGCCGCCGGCCAGCGCCCGGGCAGCGGCATCGGTGATGAAGGCGGGCGTCGGCAGGTCGCCCTCGCCGGCCCAGAGCGGGATCATGCCGTCGCGGTCGCGGCCGCGGTTCATGACGGCGACAATGCCGCTTTCGGGCGCGGCCCGGGCCTCGGCGCGCAAATTCTCGATCAGGGTCATGGATGGATCCGTTTTTCGCCTTCCGGACAGCTAGCGTGTTTTGCGACAGGCGAAAATAGAAAACCCCGGCCGAAATCGACCGGGGTTTTGGTCCAGAGATCTTGCCCCTGCGCTATTTCCTGGCGAGGAGATCGCGAATTTCGGTGAGCAGCGCGACATCGGCCGGCGGAGCGGCAGCAGGCGCAACGGGCTTCTCACGCTCCAGCCGCCTGCGCAGATCGTTCACCGCTTTGATCATCAGGAAGATGATGAAGGCGAGGATGATGAAGTTCAGCGCCACGGTGATGAAACTGCCATAGGCGAAGACTGCGCCCTGCCTCTTGGCTTCCGCCAGCGATGTGGCGTTGACCGCTGAGGACAAGGGCAGGAAATAATTGTTGAAGTCGAGTCCGCCGAAAATCGCCCCGATTATCGGCATGATGATGTCGTTGACTAGGGAATCGACGATCTTGCCGAAGGCGGCGCCGATGATGACGCCGACGGCCAGGTCCATGACATTGCCCCTGGAAATGAATTCCTGGAATTCTTTCAGCATCCGACCCTCCTTGTCCTGACGGGCCAGGCCGCCTCCTCTGCCCGCTTCGTTCGGCCCCGCTTCGTTCCCCCCACTGGCACAATAGCAAAAACCTACGGTTGCAGCATCGGCAAAAGACCGGTTCCGGCCAAAATTTCCCGAAGCCGCAGCCATCCTGCGCCGAAAGCCGCGATGGACTTGATCGCCAAGCTGTGATTGCGTCTCAGCAGGCCGGATGCAAAAACCGGCAAGGGAGGATTTTTGGGCCGTGCAGGGCTGGTTCATCGTCATCATCGCGATCGCCTATGTGACGTTGCTGTTCGTCATCGCCAGCCTCGGCGACCAACGCTCGACGACATCCGGGCCTGACCGAGCCCGGCCCTTCATCTATGCGCTCAGCCTGGCGATCTACTGCACCTCCTGGACCTTCTTCGGTTCGGTCGGCCTTTCCTCCGAGCGCGGCCTCGAATTCCTCGGCATCTATATCGGCCCGGTGCTGGTGTTCGTGTTCGGCTTTCCGCTGCTTCGGCGCATCGTCAGGCTGGCCAAGACAGAGAAGATCACTTCGATCGCCGACTTCCTCGGCGCCCGCTACGGCAAGAGTTTTGCCGTGGCAGCGATCGCCACGCTGATCGCGACGATCGGCGCGGTGCCTTACATGGCACTGCAGTTGAAGGCGATTTCCGGCTCGGTCAGCCTGATGGTCGAGCATTATACCGGCTCGCCGCCTTCGTTCGATCCATTCGTCAGCGACATCTCGCTGGTCGTCGCCATGCTGCTTGCGCTATTTGCGGTGCTGTTCGGCACGCGCCACGCCGACGCCACCGAACACCAGGACGGGCTGGTGCTGGCGGTAGCGGTCGAAACTGTGGTCAAGCTCGCCGCCTTCCTGGCGATCGGCCTGATGGTGACCTTCCTGATCTTCGGCGGCCCGGGCGATATGGTCGACAAGCTCGCCGAGAATTCGCAAGTTCAGCAAGCGATGAGCTACAGCACCTCGCTCGCAACCTGGCTGGTGCTGACGTGTTTGAGCGGTTTCGCCATCATCATGCTGCCGCGCCAGTTCTATGTCACCATCGTCGAGAACCGCAGCGAGGCCGAACTGCGCACCGCGACATGGGTGTTTCCGCTCTATCTGGTGGCGATCAACCTTTTCGTGCTGCCGATCGCGCTCGCCGGCCTGGCGCTGGTCGGCACCAGGACCAGCAGCGACCTCTATGTCCTGTCGCTGCCGCTGCTCAGCGGTCACGATGTGTTGGCTATGGCGGCGTTCATCGGCGGCCTGTCGGCGGCGACCGCGATGGTGATCGTCGAAAGCGTCGCGCTGTCGATCATGATCTCCAACGACCTCGTCATTCCACTGTTTGTGCGTCGCCTGCTCAAGACCACGACATCCGAGAACGAGGACTGGTCAGCGCTCATCCTCAACGTGCGACGGGCGGCGATCTTCATCATGCTGTTCGTCGCCTTCCTCTATTATCGCGAGAGCACCAACAGCGCGCGGCTCTCCTCGATTGGCCTGATGTCGTTCGCCGCGATCGCGCAGTTCGCGCCGGCCTTGATCGGCGGGCTGATCTGGCGCGGCGCCAACGGCAGGGGGGCGGCGCTCGGCATGGTCGCCGGCATCGTCGTCTGGAGCTATACGCTGCTGCTTCCTTCGCTCGCCGCGTCCGATACCGGCATCGTCGTCCACGGCCTGTTCGGTTTCGAAGCGTTGCGGCCGCAAGCGCTGTTCGGCACCGTCGCCGAGCCGCTGAACCACGGTGTCCTGTGGAGCCTGTCGGTCAACACGCTGTTCTTCGTGCTAGGCTCGCTGTCGCGCGCGTCGGTGCCGCTGGAGCGCATCCAGGCGTCGATTTTCGTGCCGCGCGAGGCGAGCCCGATGCCGAGCCTGCGCCGCTTCCGCACCACCGTCACCGTCAACGACCTCAAGGACACCATCGCGCGCTATCTCGGCGTCGAACGCACTGAACGGTCGTTTCAGTCGTTCGAAAAGAGCAACGGCGCTTCGCTGCACGGCAACGAGCAGGCCAGCATGGACGTCATCCGTTTCTCCGAGCAGCTTCTGGCAAGTGCCGTCGGCTCCTCTTCGGCGCGGCTCATCCTGTCGCTGCTGCTGCGCCGCAATGATCGAGAGGCGAAGGACGCCTTTCGCCTGCTCGACGACGCCACCGAAGCGCTGCAGCACAACCGCGACCTGCTGCAGATCGCGCTCGACCAGATGGAACAGGGCATCACCGTCTTCGACAGGGATTTCCGGCTGATCTGCTGGAACCGCCAATATCGGGCGCTGTTCGACCTGCCCGACGAGATGGGCCAGGTCGGCGTCTCGCTCGACCGCATCCTGCGCCACCTTGCCGAGCGCGGCGACATTCCGGCCGACCAGCGGGTGGTGATGCTCAACCGCCTCACCAGCTTCGTCAGCCCCTGGCAGATGGAGCTGAAGACCAGCGGCCGCATCCTGGAATTGCGCTCCAACCCGATGCCGGATGGCGGCATCGTTGCCACCTATGCCGACATTTCCGGGCGCGTCGAGCAGGACCTGGCGCTGAAGCGCGCCAATGAAACGCTCGAACAGCGCGTCAAGAACCGCACCGTCGAACTGACCCGCGTCAACGAGGAGCTGGCACAGGCGCAGATGCTGGCGGAGGAGGCCAATCTCGGCAAGACCCGCTTCCTCGCTGCCGCCGGCCATGACATCCTGCAACCGCTGAACGCTGCTCGTCTCTATTGCTCGTCGCTGATCGAAAAGGCCGGCAAGGGACCTGCGGGCAAGGCCGCGATCAACATCGAATCCTCGCTGGAATCGGTCGAGACCATTCTCGGCGCAGTCCTCGACATTTCCCGTCTCGACGCCGGCGCGATGAAACCGGACGACACGGCCTTCAGCCTGGACGGACTGCTGCGCCAGATCGGCAACGACTTTCAGCCGCTTGCCGCCGAGAAGAAACTCAGCCTGACGATCATGCCATCGTCGCTCAGCGTGACGACTGACCGCAATCTGTTGCGCCGCCTGATCCAGAACCTCGTATCCAATGCCATCAAATACACCCGCCATGGCCGCATCCTGGTCGGCGTGCGGCGGCGCGGCGAACTGGCCGAGATACAGGTGATCGACACCGGCATCGGCATTGCCGCCGACAAGCTGAACACGGTATTTCACGAATTCACCCGGCTCGATGAGGGCGCCCGCGAAGCCGAAGGCCTGGGGCTCGGCCTTTCGATCGTCGACCGCATCGCTCGCGTCTTGCGCCTCGAACTCCAGATATTTTCAAGCCCGAGCAAGGGCACACGCTTTTCCGTCGTCCTGCCGGTCGCGGCAGTGCAGGAGCCGCGGCGCGAGATCGAGGCCAAGGCGCCGGTCCGCACGGCTGCTTCGCTTGCCGGGCTCCGCGTGCTCTGCATCGACAACGACGCCCGCATCCTCGACGGCATGCGGCTGCTGCTCGAAGGCTGGGGCTGCAGCGTCGACACGTTTGCCGGCTCGGGGGACCTCGAGGGGGCCGGCATGCGTCGACCCGACATCGTGCTTGCCGACTATCATCTCGACGGCGAGACCGGCCTTGACGCGATCGCCAAACTGCGCGCTATCCATGGCCATGACATGCCGGCGGTGCTGGTCACCGCCGACCGCTCGAGCGAGGTGCGCGCCAGCGCCGGCAGGCTCGACGTGCCGGTGATCAACAAGCCGCTCAAACCAGCGGTGCTGCGCTCGATGATGGCGAGGGTCAGACCGCTGGCGTCGGCAGCCGAGTAAAGCCGGAGGGTCAGCCGGCCGCCGCCAGCGGGTCGCTGCCGATCTTGGACAGCAGGATCACCGCCTGGGTGCGGCTGTCGACGCCAAGCTTCTGCAGAATGGCCGAGACATGCGCCTTGATCGTCGCTTCGGAGACACCGAGCTCGTAGGCGATCTGCTTGTTGAGCAGACCTTCCGCCAGCATGCCGAGCACGCGCGTCTGCTGCGGCGTCAGCGTCTGCAGCCGCTTGATCAGATCGGATATCTCGGGATCGCGCTCGACGCCGAGATCGATGCCGGTGGGCGCAGCGATGTCGCCGGCAAGCACCGACTGCACAGCGCTGCGGATCTCCTCCATGCTGGCCGATTTGGAGATGAAACCCGAAGCGCCGAGGTCGAGCGCGCGCCGGATGGTCACCGGGTCGTCATGTGCCGACACCACCACCAGCGGCACCGTCGGATGGATGCCGCGCAGCGAGATCAGACCGGAAAGGCCGCTAGCGCCTGGCATCGACAGGTCGAGCAGCACCAGATCGACGTCCTCATTGGCCACGACCAGCGCCTTGGCGCTTTCGAAATCGCCGGCCTCGTGAATGCCGGCGACGTCGCCGATGCCGGCAAGCGCCTCTCTCAGCGCACCGCGAAAAAGCGGATGATCGTCAGCGATGACGAAAGTATAGCCTGACGGCACATGGCCCTCCCCGAATCCCATTGATGATTGTCTGCTTCTTGCGGGATCAGTCGAACGATTATGCGGCGATATCAGCCGTTTTCAAGCGGCAAGCCGGTGCGCCGGGCTTCCCCGGTGAACGGTGCTCAGGTTTTTTGCGAATTGGGCTTGAGGCCATCCTCGCCGCTGTCCTTTTCCATGTCCTTGACGATGCCCATGAAGCCGCGCAGGAAGCGCTCCATGTAGCTCATCGTCTTGTTGAAATCCTCCTCGCTGGGCAATGTCGACTCAAAGCGGGCGGCAAGCGAGTTCTCGAGCTTGACGACGCGCTGGTCGAGCGCCTTCACCGAACTTTGCAGCCGGTCGATCTCGTCCTGGAAGGCGGCGCGTTCATCGGCCGCCATCTTGCAGACGAGCTGGCCGGAACGCTCCTCGCAGATCGACATCGCACCGGTCTGCGTGTCCATGCGGACATAGCCGGTGGCCGACTTTTCCAACCGGTAGCGGTCGGCTTCCTCGGAAAAGGCTGATGCCGCGACGAGCGAGACGAGGGCTGCAGGGATCAAGACGTGCTGCGGACGCATATTGTTTGTCCTCCATAGCCAGTAAGCGCAATCTTATCGCATGTTTGCGCCAGAAATGGGGAAGAACCCTGGCCTTTACCTTGACGCAGGTTCCCGTCGGAAAACCGTGTGACACTTTTCCGGAACCTGCTTGCCTCTTCCCCGTACGATTGGTTCGGACTATAGCGCAACCATGTCTCAGCTTATCTACAAGATAGTGCCTGAACCGCTGTGGCGCGAGGCCGAAAGAAATCGCCGCTTCACCGGCGCGCCGATCGATGTCGCCGACGGCTTCATTCATTTTTCCACCGCCGGCCAGGCCAAGGAAACCGCGGCAAAACACTTTGCCGGCCAGACCGGGCTGCTGCTGGTCGCCGTCGATGACGCCAGACTGGGTGATGCGCTGAAATACGACGTCTCGCGCGGTGGTGCGCTGTTCCCGCATCTTTACGGCCCTCTCGACCTCAACGCCGTCGTCTGGGTGCAACCATTGCCGCTCGGCACCGATGGCCTGCACCAATTCCCGACGCTGGAGGCCGAATGAGCGTGCTCGACCGGCTCGGCCAGAGGTTCCTGTTCGCATTCGATCCGGAAGCCGCCCACGGCCTGTCGATCGCGACGCTGAAATGCGGGCTGCCGATAGGCGGGAGACCCGTGCGCGACGACAGGCTGAAAGTCAGCGTCTGCGGCATCGATTTCCCCAATCCGCTCGGCATGGCCGCCGGCTACGACAAGAACGCCGAGGTTCCCGATGCGCTGCTTGGCCTCGGCTTCGGCTTTGCCGAGGTCGGCACGATCACGCCGCTGCCGCAGGCCGGCAACCCGAAGCCGCGCATTTTCCGGCTGACATCCGACGAAGCGGTGATCAACCGGCTGGGCTTCAACAACGAGGGTCACGCGGCCGCCGAACAACGGCTTGCCGCCCGCAAGGGCCGCGCCGGCATCGTCGGCGTCAATATCGGCGCCAACAAGGACAGCACAGACCGCGTCGGTGACTATGAACGCGGCGTTGCCAGGTTTGCGCCCTACGCCAGCTATCTGACGGTCAACATCTCCTCGCCGAATACGCCGGGCCTGCGCAACATGCAGGCGCGTGAACAGCTTGGCGAGCTGCTGTCGCGCGTCATGGCCGCACGTGCGGCAGCGGCCGCGCAGCCGGCCATCTTTCTGAAGATCGCGCCGGACCTGGTCGAGGCCGAACTGGAGGATATCGCCGCCGAGGTCACCGAGAAAGCAATAGACGGCGTCATCGTCTCCAACACCACCATCGCGCGGCCGCGGCTGCGCAGCGCCGATCTTGCCGGCGAGACCGGCGGGCTTTCGGGAAAACCGCTATTCGAGCGCTCGACGATCGTGCTGGCAAAGATGCGCAAACTGCTTGGCCCGGACCCCGCCATCATCGGCGTCGGCGGCGTCGATTCCGCGGAGACGGCACTTGAAAAGATCCGCGCCGGCGCCGATCTCGTCCAACTCTACACCGGCATGATCTATGCCGGGCCGGCACTGCCGGGCCGCATTCTTGCCGGTATGGCCCGGTTCGCGGACATGCAAAGGCTCAAATCACTGCACGAGTTGCGCGATACCAGCCTCGATCAATGGGCATCCAAGCCGCTCTGACCCGAAGTCGCTCTAAAAAGCACCTGCCGCTCATGCCCCTGCAGATCGTTCATCATCCCGACTACGACGCCGGTTTTGCCGTCAATCATCGCTTCCCGATGAGCAAATACAAGCTGCTGATGGAAGCCTTGGGCGCGCGCGGACTGGCCGGCCCCGCCGCGCTCAACATGCCCGAGCCGGCCCCGGCATCATGGCTGAAGCTTGCCCATGCCGCCGGCTATGTCGACCAGGTGCTGGCCTGCGAAGTGCCAGAAAAAATCGAGCGCGAGATCGGCTTTCCGGTAGGCCCGCGCGTCTCGCTCAGGGCGCAGCTCGCAACGGGTGGCACCGTGCTGGCGGCGCGCCTGGCGTTGCTGAACGGCATCGCTTGCAATACCGCCGGCGGCAGCCATCATGCGCGGCGCGCGCAAGGCGCCGGCTTCTGCACCTTCAACGATGTTGCGGTGGCTTCACTGGTGCTGCTTGCCGAAGCCGTCGCCGGCAATATCCTGATCGTCGATCTCGACGTGCATCAGGGTGACGGCACGGCCGACATTTTGGGCGCTGAACGGCGCGTTTTCACCTTTTCCATGCATGGCGATCGTAACTATCCGACGCGCAAGATCGCTTCCGACCTCGATATCGCCCTGCCCGACGGCATCGGCGATGCGGCCTATCTCGAAAGGTTGGGCGGCATCCTGCCGGAACTCACCGCCAGGGCGCGCTGGGACATCGTTTTCTACAATGCCGGGGTCGACGTTCATTCCGAGGACCGGCTCGGCAGGTTGTCGCTGTCGAACGACGGGCTGCGTGCGCGCGACGACATGGTGATCCGTCATTTCCGCGCGCTCGGCATCCCGGTCTGCGGCGTTATCGGCGGCGGCTATTCGACTGACGTGGCGGCTCTGGCCGCGCGCCATTCCATCCTGTTCGAAACGGCCTCAGGCTTCGCCTGACGCACGCTGACCTTCGGTTCGGCGTCTGCTCTATTTCCGGTAGTTGGCGATCCTGAGCAGGATGAAGGCTGGAATGACGATCGCCGCGCCCAGCAGGATGTAGCCGAGGAAACGGTCAATAGCGCGGAAGCCCAGGTTCCAGAGATCGACGAAGAAATTGCGGATGCCGTAGAGCACATCCATCGGCGACCAGCCGAAAGCGTTCATGACAAGGCCAACGAGGAACGACAGCACCAGCAGCTTCAGGAGCACCCGGAGCGGCGTGTCGCCGAGAAAGCGCGTCAGTGCAGACAAGGCGTGTCTCCAGATTCGGTTGCCCCGATTCGGGCACAACTTCAGAAATACGCACTTGGCCGCCCGCCATCAAGGCGATCGCTCAGTTGCTGCGGTCGGCGCTTTGCCGAATTGGGCTCTTGACACTTATGTTGCAGTGCAGCAAAATTGGGTGACAGAGGGTAACCAGTTGATATCGAACTGCCAGACTCATCGCCCGGTGATGGACGGACTGCGCTGCCTCACCGTGACTTGCGAACACAGGGCTTCTTGAATGAAGTACAGGCGCGATATCGATGGTCTTCGGGCCGTTGCGGTACTGCCGGTCGTACTCTTCCATTTCGGCATCTCGGCAATTCCAGGCGGCTTTACCGGCGTTGATATCTTCTTCGTCATATCTGGCTATCTGATCACCGGAAGCCTTCTGGACGACCTTGAACGCGGCCAGTTTTCGATCGTCAGCTTCTACTGGCGCCGCGCCCGGCGCATCCTGCCGGCGCTGATCTTTGTCACGCTTCTCACCTGCGTTGCGGCCCTGGTCATTCTTCTGCCGTCGGATCTGCATGAATTCAGTCTCAGCGTCATAGCGGCTTCGACTTTCTGGTCGAACATATATTTCTGGAAAACGTCAAATTACTTCTCGATCGATGCCGAGCTCCGACCGCTGTTGCACACCTGGTCGCTTTCGGTCGAGGAGCAGTACTATATCTTTGCCCCGATCCTGATGTTCCTGATCTACCGCTTTTTTGCCAAACGCTGGCTGACGATACTCCTGCCGATCATCCTCGGCAGTTTCGTGCTGGCGGTCATGGCGACGTGGCTGGCGCCAAACGCGGGATTCTACCTGCTGCCGACACGGATCTGGGAACTCATGCTGGGCGCCGTGCTCATGCTGAAACGCCCCCCGCCCCTGAGCAGCCGGTTTCTTATGGAACTGCTCGGGTTGGCCGGATTTGGCCTTCTCGCCATCGGGTTCTTTGCGATCTCGGAGAGCGATCCGTTCCCGGGCTACAACGCCTTGTATCCCTGCGTCGGAACGGTCCTGCTTATCTATGTTGGCCAAAACAGCCCCTCGACGATCGCCAGCCGCATACTAGAAGTCCGGCCGCTGGTCTGGATCGGCCTCATCTCCTATTCGCTGTATCTTGTTCACTGGCCGATCAATGCGTTCGCGCACTATCTCTCACTAGAAGAATTCGACCCGTCGATGACCGTTGCGTTGACGGTAGCAAGCCTCGCGCTGGCTGCGTTTTCCTGGAAGTACGTCGAGCAGCCGTTTCGGCAGAAAAGGAGCTTCACCGCCCCGGCGCCCATCTTCGCCTTTTCAGCGGGCGCAATCGCTGTTCTTTGCCTTGGCGGGGCGGCCGGGGCGCTCGGCAACGGCTTTCCGCAACGCTTTCCAGACTATGTCCAACAGCGGATTCCTGTCGGGGACTGGGGCAATGGCACCTGTTTCAACGAGGGCTTCAGCCGGATCGAAAACTGGAATATCGAGGATTGCACCCGCACACGCGGCTTCCCTACAACCGTTTTGTTGTGGGGTGACTCGTTCGCCGCCCACTATGTTCCAGGCCTGGACGCCAACATAAATCAACTCCGGGCCAATATCGTGGAATACACCTACGCGGGCTGTCCCCCGATACTCTCCTACTTCTCCTATGGACGCCCGGATTGCATGCGGTTCAATCAGCAAGCCCTGAAGATTATCCAGGACGCTGGCATCAAGACGGTCGTGCTCAGCGGTCGGTGGACCGATTATGAGGCCAGAAGTTTCGACGGTCTCCAGCAAACGATCGATACCGTTCGTGGTCTGGGTGTGCGCGTGTTTGTCATCGGCCAGTCCCCGCAGTTCATAACCGATGTTCGGAAAATCGCGTTCTTCGCAAAGCGCGAAAATCTCGATGATACGTCCTGGCCAATGGCCATGGATCCAGACATCAACAACCGTGTGCGCGCATTTACCAAAGGCGCCACCTTTATCGATCCGCTGAATTTCCTCTGTAGCGCCGGACGTTGCTCTTACGCCGACGCAGGCCAGTTCCTCTATTTCGACTATGGCCATTTTTCTACCATCGGGGCCACTCTGGCAATTTCGAAATACTGGCCGGCCTTTGCCACAGACGATGCCGTTGCCACGACGGAGTAACAGTCGGCCCGCTGGCAAGGCACGAGTGCACACGAGTATACGCATAACGATTGCCCGAATGCCGGCTTGCGTGGTAACGAGGCTGCTGCGCGGGTATGATGTAATGGTAGCTTGTCAGCTTCCCAAGCTGAACGCGCGGGTTCGATTCCCGCTACCCGCTCCAGCTTCCTCCGCAAGGCTTTGCGCCTGATTTTCTGGATGGTGAAAAACCAGCAGTTTTACGGGCAGTTTTACAGGCTGCGTTCTCTGTCTGATCCCTAATCGGTCGAAATCTTAACCGCGATCGATGCAAGGATTGTGATTGTGAGGGCTGTCGTGAGCGACGGAATGCATCTTACTTTGGGGGGAGAGCCGCCGATGCCGCCAGAAAGCGACATTGAGATTAAGATCGATTTTTTGGAAGGCCAAGGCTCCGCAGCCCGTGTCTTTGATATCGCAGCCAATCTCATAAAAGCCTTTGAGGACTTGGACCGCGTTCTTATCACCGCTGTCGATTCGCGAATTTCAACCGCCCTCATTTTGGAGGACGTGCAGAAATCCAGCCTGAAAATCTGGCTCCGAAATTTCTTGGAAGCTGCTGATGATCAAGCGCTCAAAGATGTGGATTGGAAGCCACAGGTCGGCAAGTATCTGGTCAAGGCCAAATACGTTGCGTTGGAATGGCTCGACCGCGCAGTCGACGCTGATCACCCGGCGCAGATCGAAGACCTAACGGCAAAAATGCGCGACCTGGCTGAAGAAACTGATGTGCGACATTTTCCCGATTACCCACCTACCAACCCAACCAGGTTGGCGCAGCCGTTGGATGCGATTCAGCGGATCAAAGGGCAGTTCGAGGAGGGCGAAAAACTCACGATAACCCTCGACAAGACCGACTACACCGTAAATCTCAAGCAGCAATGGCTTCCTTCGGAGAACCTTCCCGAAATTCCAATCGAGCAGGAATTGTCCAATGAGATGGACATGGTCCTTATCATTCGAAAGCCTGATTTCTTAGCGAAATCACAATGGCAATTTAAGCACGGAAGAGTCTCGCTCTCGGCGACAATGGATGTCCCCGACTGGATTCGCGATTTCCATCACGGAAAATATCCCATCAAGCCGGGCGACGCCCTGCGCCTGCGAATGCGCTTCGAATACCGCTACGAGGCAAACGGTGATCTAATTGATCAAAAAATGACGGTGATCAAGGTTTACGGAGTTATCCAATCGGCTGGCCCAGCAAAGGACCTGTTTGATGAGGACGGCAGCCAATAAATTAGGGCTGGGATTTCTGCCTGGCCTCGTTGAGCCGCTTGATCCGGTCCTTGATAGCTGCCTGCTTGCCGACGTAACGCCGGATTATTCGCGCCACTTGCTCCTCCTCCCAGGCCATCAACTCGGCAATCTCACGCTCTGTTAGACCGTCGACGTAAAATTTGGTCGCAGCTGTGCCTCTGAGATCGTGGAAGTGCAGGTTATCGCCTTTCGGCCATGCGATCTTCTTCGCGTCGGAGAACGAACTGGCCAAGCCGTTGACAGTCCACGGACGCTTCCTGCTACTGGTCAGGATGACTGGCGAGCGCTTCGGTATTCGTGCGAGGACGTCGCGCAGTCCCTGGTAGAGGGGAATGATGGCCTCGCGCTGACGTCTGCTTTTGCCGCTTTTGATGATTATGGCGTTCTCGTCCACGTGCGACCAGGACAGGCGGACGAGGTCGCCGACGCGAAGGCCGGTATGTGCAGCCAGGTCGACCGCCTGCGCAATCTCGGCCGAGCACGTTTTCTTCAGATGCGCGATGTCGCCGTCCGTCCAGATGATTTCCGACCGATCGCCGCTGTAAAGCTGCTTGATTCCTTCACAAGGATTCGAGGCAATCTTGCCGAGTGGATCGACTGCGTATGAGAGCACGCGAGAGAGAACCTGCATGCCGTAGTCGGCTGACCTAGGCGTCTCGCCGTATGCCGCTCGCCACCGGCGGATCACCGGCCTGATCTTCTCTGGTCGATCGAACTGGGCGATGCGCAATTCCCCAAAATGCTCGGCGATCCGGTCGAGCCAGGGACCCCAGTTACGTCGTGTCGACTCGGCGAGTTTTTTGTAGTCGGTGCTGGCCCTGTAGAGCGCTACCAGCGAGCGGAACCGGCCGCTGTCCGGCGACTGGCGATTGGCGATTGCCTCATTGTAGGAGGCCAGAAATTCCGGAGATCCGGGCGTGCCGAGCAGCCGTGGACCACCCCGCCAAGCATACCAATAGATCCTGCCCTTGGCCTTGACCCGGTGCAGGCCTTTGAGTTCAAGCGTGACCATGCTTCGCCTCGAACGCGGCTAGCTCACGGTCGAGATGATCCTCGTCGCTGACCGGAGAACGTGCCACAAGCGTCTCGATGCCCGACAGGGCGTCAACGGCACGATCGAGTGTCTGGACGTCCCAAACCTTCCGACCGAGAAGTTCGAACGGCCTTGGAAAGATGCCGTCGCTGACGAGCTTGTCAAAATGGGTCGGGCTGACACCTACATAGGATGCGGCTTCCCTTCGGTTACAGCCACGGCGGGCTTCGAACGGTAAGGCGTGTATAAGCCCGCAGGTGATCATCATCATGGCAGAATGCTCCTTCTTCCTGACGTTATAGCGCTCTCGCCGCCGAGAAGCCGAAAGTTTGAGAAAAAGTCGTCCCGAAGAAGATGGCGGGATGCCACGGACGTCTCGGGTAGGAGTGGATCTGACAGAGAGACCAAAGTGAGCGCTCTCGCGAGATGGTTTGCATGCAATTTAATGGACCAGTCGCCACCACCGGTAATTTGAAAGGGTTCGGATGGTGCTGCGAGAGAGGATTGAACTCTAACCGATGACAAGAAAATCAATCACTTACGGAAACATTTGTAACGCTGTGACGGTCGACAAAATGGACCGGAAATCACCTCCAGCGTGCCGGCTTTGGTGGGGCGTTGGACCAAGCACGCCGCCAAGGCAGCCGGAACCGGCGGGCGTTTACGACGACCCATATACCCGTGATGATAACCCGGACAAGGCTCTCCGCTCACCACCTGCCGGACTCTTCCAAGGATCAGCGCGTGGCTATAGCGGACCAATGGTATCCTCAACCGTGCAGTCGACAGCGGCAAGTGCACTGTCGAGTGCCGGTGCGCCCTTTGCAAGGCTGGGCCAGCGAGCTCCCTCGTAATGTGTTACCGCGCTCCGTCGGTCGCCATGAGAGTATCGCTGATCACTTCTGCCAAATCGGTTCCGACTCGCTGAAACCCCAAGAGCCGCGCTACCGCCCGGGTTAAGTCCTGGGACGGCATGCCGCCACTTTCCGAACGAATTCGCTGAGCTGCGGCGGCTATTTCTATCGGTGGAAGATAGGCGGCCTTCAGCAGACTGCCGGTTTCAGCACTGCGGTCCCGGATCGGTGGTTTTTGGGCTTGCTCTTCTGTTAAGAGGAACGATCCCGTCCACCTCAGCGCGTGGTCCCTTTGCGTGGCAAGACGCGCTGCACGCCCTGCCGCTTCGGCAATACGGTTGCCGGCCCGGGATTTGCCGAAGGCCGAGGTTATGCGCCGCGCCACCTCGTCGATATGGATCGGCCCTTCGATCCCGACGATTCTCACAACGAGGTCAGCAAGCTGCGCGACGGGAGCCTCATGGGGCTCAAGGCTGGATCGCACAGAAAGCTCGGCGCGGACATAGGCCGGAGCCGTCAAGGTAAGATGGTCGATTTCGACCGATTCCTCCGCAATGTCCTGCTCCAGCGGAGCCGGCCGGAAAACCCCGTGATTTGCACCACGCACGCGAATGCCGTCCGCAACCGCCCGCCTCGCCTGGTCAAGTGCTGCGGCCAGCCGTTGAATCTCACGGGCACGATGATGGAACCAGTCGGTGCTCCAGATGCGATGGAACCCCCAGCCGAGGTTCTCGAGGACATCCTGACGCAACCGATCACGCTCACGCGCCCACAGGGCTGCATGGTAGGCGGCACCATCGCATTCCACCGCCAACAGATACTGCCCCGGACGATCGGGATGACGCACCCCAAGGTCGATCCGGAACCCAGCCGTCCCGACCTGCGGATCGGCCAGATAGCCGAGTGAGCGGATTGCTGCGGCTACATCTTCCTCGAATGGGCTGTCGGCATCGAGGGCGCTGGCCACGCGCTCCTCCATGATTCCGGTCTTAGCAAAGTCGAGGAAGCGTTTCAGAACCCGCGGACCTTCACGTTTGCTGCGCGTTGGGTCGATATAACCTGGATCGAAGGAAGCGAAGACCTCGCAGCGAACCCTCGCGCGGGAGAAGAGGACGTTCAACCGCCGTTCGCCACCTTCGCCATTCACTGGTCCGAAAGACATGGAAGCGAGCGGCCCGTTGGGCTCCTGCGGTCCATAGCCCACCGAAATCAGGATGACGTCACGCTCGTCACCCTGCACGTTCTCGATGTTCTTAACGAAAACATCCTCATGTCGTCCCTCGCGCAGGAAGCCGTCCAGCACAGGATCGTGACGGCGCTCGAGTTCGAGCAGCTCAGTCAACATGTCGGCCTGCGCCTTTGAGAAGGCGACGACTCCGAGAGAAAGGTCTGGCCATGCTCGAGCGTGTTCCGCCATCCCTCGCACGACGGCCTGTGCCTCGGTCCGGTTGGTTCCCTGGCGACCCAATCCGCTGCCGCCGCGTGCATATACGCCTGGAACGCGTCGGAACTTCAGCCCGTAGTCTTCATCGAGTTGCAGCGGTGACGGTGGCAGGACAAGGTTATCGCCGTAGAATTCGGCATTCGATACCCGGATCAACGATGGATCGCGCGACCGGTAGTGCCATTCCAACATTCGCGATCGGAGTCCGCGTGCCTCACACAGTGACAAGATGCTTTCCATGTCGGCTGCGGTGGCGCCGAGCGGGGCATCCTCATCCTCGTCTTCAATATCTTCAACATCGTCGACCAAACGGTCAAAGAACGAAGTCGGGGGTAGCTGCTTCTGGTCGCCCACCACCACGATCTGGCGAGCACGAGCAACAACACCCAAGGCATCTTCGGGGCGGATCTGGGATGCCTCATCAATCACCAGAAGATCGAAATCGACGCTGCCTGAAGGTAAGAACTGCGCGACCGAAATCGGGCTCATCAGCATCACGGGCTTGATGCGCTGCACCATGCTGCCTGCATTCTTCATCACCCAACGGATTGGCTTGTGGCCGCGCTTGCGTCCGATCTCGCCGCGGACGATCCCCATTTCACCCATTGTGCCACGCGGCATCTGCTCGAAATGGCGTGACAGGATCAAGGTCTTGGCCGTTTCTATACGGTCCTTCTCCAATTTGCGGAACAAATGCACAAGGTCGTGCCGATCAAGCTGAGGAAGCGCGTTCAACTCCGGCCGACCGGCGCGCGCCGCGTTCCAACGCGCTTCGGCACAAGCATAGACAAATTCACGTTCGGCCTCACTAGGAGCAAGGTATCCCCCATCCACTGCATCGATGACGCACCCGGCTCCATTGCTGATCGCGGTAGCAACGCTGCATGCAAGCGAGGCCCAATTACTATAGCAGCCGGTGTCAGCTGCCATTTGCGTGAAGGCGGCGACGACTTCGGACAACGGCGCCGTCTCGAGTGCATCGCCGACTTGCGCCTCGGCCAAGTCGAGTTGCAACCGAGCTATCGGCGCCGCCGCGCCGGCGCGGCAGACCTGAACGCGAGCTTCGAGGTCGCGAGCTGCGCCGCGCGGATCCGGAAATGCGATAAGCGCTTCCATGACGAGGGCTGCCTCGGCAAAGCCCCCGGAGCGCTTGACCTCTGTCAACCACTCGCTGGTGGCGAGCAGCGCCGAGAAAGGCGTGCGCTCGCCTCGCCATTCGACGCCGAGGACTGTTTGCAGCCAGCCTTCTTCCTCGGCCAGGCGCTTTCGCCGATTTTGGACTTCCGCCAGTTCGTCCAGCAGCGCCAGTCGTTCTGCGGGTGCCTTGGGCAGCGGGCCTGACAGAAGGCTCGCCAATTCGCCCGAAGCGCGGCGATAGGGGCCGAACATCCGTGCAAAGAAGGAGCTCTGGCCGCGCACGATTGCCTGCCGCATCGCGCCGAGACTGGCGTTCCAGGCCGGAGTTACAAACTTTCCTGCCGCGGCGATTTGAGCCGCCGCCCAGCCTGCCCCAGCCTGCAGGGCCTCGCGTTGCCGAGGCTGGTCCGCATTCGGAAACAGTGCAGCCACTGATGCCGCTGCTCCAGCAGGGGCCGACCCAAGCGCCTCTAGCCCTGCGCCAAGCGCTGAGATCTCGGCCAGGGTTCGCGGTTCAGCTTGATGGAGCATCTGCGCAAGGTGCGCCGCCGCGCTGCACAAGTGCGAGATCCCGTTCGTCGCCGCGGCCAATTCGTTCCCAAGGCGCACCAAATCGGTGGGTTGCAGATCGAGGGCCATGGTTCCGCGGAATGGATGCGCTTGAGGCGGTCCCGCCGTTTCGAGCGCCGCGACGAAACCGGATATCGCCGCCAGCGCCCGCTGGCGTGCCTCCCATGTCAGCGTCCCTAGACCTTCCTCGGAAATCGAGGGTGCCTTTGCCCCCTGGCCAATAAAGCCAACGATTTCCGAGATTGCGCGGAAGGGGCTTTCGTTGCTTGGCGGAAGAGGTGTGTGCAAAAGCGCCGTGATTCGGTTCAGCTCGTCGCGGGTGAGGCGAAGCTGAGCGGGATCGGCGGCTCCCGGCAAAGCACGCGCACTGGCCATGAGCGTGCGTCCGAGTTCCTGCGCAAGGGCTTTCTTGTTGGCCGTGCGCGAATGCAATTCCAAGCAGATGTCGCGCAGTCCTGCCTTTACCAGGCGGTCGTGCACAACCGAAAGCGCTGCCATCTTCTCGGCGACGAACAGCACTGACTTTCCGTCATGAGCCGCCGCTGCGATGATGTTGGTGATGGTCTGCGACTTGCCGGTTCCGGGCGGTCCTTGCACCACCAGGCTTGCACCTCTCCGAACCTCTTCGATCACCTTGGTCTGCGAGGCATCGGCGTCGATCACCTGGATGATTTGCGCCGGATCGAGGTGGTCGTCGAGCTTGTCCTCGGGTCCAAAGAGCGGTGTATCGGCCTCGAACCCTTCAGCCAGAAGCCCAGCAAGCAAATCGTTGTCGGCGAGCGTGCCATCCGGCCAATTCGCCTGGTCGAGATCACGGTGCATGAGTAGCTTGGCGAAGGAGAAGAAGCCGATCTGCATGCCGTCGGCATCGATTGACCAGCCCGATTGCGCTGAAACTGCCTCGGCCACGAGCGCGAAATACTGAGACGGGCTCCATCCTTCGGTCTCTTCGATTTCCGGCAGGACGATCCCGAAATCCTGCCGCAGCCGTTCCTGCAGGGGCAGGTTCGTGGTGATGTCGTCGTCGCGAGGCAAGATATCGAAGGTCGAGGTGCGCTCGTTTCTCACCAGTTGCACCGGCATGAGGATTAGCGGTGCCTCGCGTTGGATCTCCGAGTTCGGACTCTCACGCCAACGCAGAAAGCCCATGGCCAGATAGAGGATGTTGAGACCCTGTTCCTCTTCCGCTGTCTTCGCATCGTGAGCCAGACGTAAGAGGCGCCGCGCCAGTGCTTCCGGGCCAAGGGGCGTCTCAATAAAATTGTCGCCATACCGTTCCGAGCCGGCTTCGCGGTCATCGTCGGGCAAGGCGAGCAGCCCTGACGGCCCATCCTCAGCCTTGTCCTTACCCATCGCCTTAAAGCGCATGCGCTTACTTTGAACACTCAGGAGCGCGAAAATGTCGTCCGAGCGTTCATTGATCACGTTCAGGCAGTTGGCCCGCTGATTGGCCCTGTTGACGTGGATTAGCCGGTTTCGCGTTCCGGTTTCGAGGAGCTTGCGCCTGGCCGCTTCCAGAACCCGGGAAATCGCCTTTGTATTGACTTCAAGCATTAGTTTGATCGCGAAATTCAGGATTGCGGACCGAAAATATTCGGGCGCCGGCAACAGCACAGTTGCCGTCGTGCATCGCGCGCATCATTAAAGCGTTAGCCACCCCAAGCCCCTTTTTCTTTTTGCCTCATGTAGCCTAGGTCGTCCCCACTGTGGGAATCAAGAGTTTACGAGAATGATCACAGGTGAATTGCATTGAAACTCGATGCAGTCTGGAAATCCTTCTGGATTGGGCGGCATCGTGAATCGGCTCGATGTGATCAAGTAGATCGCTTACCGCTGTTCATGTGCAGGGTAGACGCCGCCGAGCAACACCAGCAAAATCGCTCAAGGCGCGCGACCCGGTGAAGTTGGGTGCCTAAAACCGCTAAAGACAGTGCAAGTGCTGTTAAGATATTATTGCGCGGTATTAAATGAGGTCGCGCTGCCCTGTGAGGAGCGAGCAATCTGTGTTTTGTAGAGCGACCTCTATTCCCGTCTCCCGACGGGCCATACGAGCATTCCACGGGTTATCGGAAAGATCATGTCCTATTCCAAGGCAAAAGAACTTCTCAGACTGGCCGATTTCGCTTGCTCGAGGTTCCGCGGTGTCAGGCTAACGGATATCTGTGAGCATTTCGAAGTAAGCCATCGAACTGCACAGCGCATGACCTCAGCGCTCTCCGAGGCGTTTCCACACGCTGTAGAGATCGCCGAAGATCAAACCAGAGAACGGCGCTGGATCGTTCGCGAGGTCCCACTTGCTAGATTGCGGCTTTCCGGGGATGAGGAGCTCGAGGGGCTCGAATTCGCGATTTCCCGACTTCGGGAAAGCGGTGACTCAAGGCAGGCCCGCGCTTTGGCTAGCCTTCGTGACCGTCTTCTGGCCGCGCTGCCGGTCAAAGAAGCACGGCGCGCGGAAGCTGATGCGGAAGCAATGCTTGAAGTTCATGGAGTTGCAGCAAGGCCCGGGCCATTCGTTGCCGTGGCACAGGCCGTAACCGACGCAGTGACCGCAGCGCTTCGCGGACCATACAGGCTTCGCTTCAGCTACAATGACAGTCTACGTCTTGTTGAACCTTACGGCGTTCTTCTCGGTGCGCGGCGCTACCTCGTCGGGAGGCAACCCGATAAAGGACTGAAGCTTCGGCATTTCCGCTTTGACCGAATCAGAGCAGTCGAAGTGACGGACGAATGGTTCGCGCGAGACTTCGATTTTGATCTTGCAGCCCACGCGGCGCGAGCGTTTAGCTCGTTCCAGGACGACAGCCAGTTCGGTGAGGTCGTGTGGCGCTTCGCTCCAGAAGCGGCCGATCGCGCCGCGGAATGGCGATTTCATCCCAACCAGCAGGTGCGCCGGACGGTCGATGGGGCACTTGAGGTGCGGTTTGAGGCCTCTGGCTGGCTTGAGATGGCGTGGCACCTTTACCAATGGGGAGATACTGTCGAAGTCATCAAACCCAAAGAGCTCGCTGATATCGTTTACATGGCCCGAAGGGCTGATTTTGATGCACTTCCCTGATTAATGTTCACAGTTTGTTCGATAGTTCAATCCCTTCAACGTTCGTCAACGTTCGTGACCATCCCCCTCCATGACAGCTTCTGACACCCTCGCGTGATATCTCATGTGAATTCGGATCGCTCTTTTGGCTCCGGCTCAATCTGGCTCAGGTGATCTTCGCATGTTTCGTTTCATTCATTCCTCCGATCTGCACCTCGGTCGCAGGTTCGGCAACTTTCCGGAAGACGCGCGCGGTCGCTTGGTAGAGGCTCGGCACGCGGCGATCGGACGTCTAGCCGCTTCCGCACAAGATCACGGTGCAAGCCACGTGCTGCTCGCAGGAGACGTTTTTGACACGGAAACGCCTTCTGACGCCGTCTGGCGTCACGCCTTGGCTGCGATGAGCTTCGCACAAGGCATTCAATGGTGGATTCTTCCCGGGAATCACGACAGCCTGGCCGCTGAGGCTCTCTGGGGTAGCGTGCGCACCCATGCGCCGACAAACGTCCATCTTCTTGGTGCGCCGGAACCAGTCGAAATAGCGCCGCGCGTGGTTCTCCTGCCCGCTCCTGTGCCTCGTCGCTTTCCCGGCCGCGATCTGACAGAGTGGATGCCCCTTTGCGCTACTCCTGAGGACCACTTCCGGATTGGGCTGGCACATGGCGGGGTTCTTTCATTTGGGTCCGAGGACGGCGGGGCCGAGATCATACCGCCCGATCGCGCCAAGTCTGCTCGACTCGACTATCTTGCGCTTGGTGATTGGCACGGACTGAAGCAGTTCGGCGATCGCACTTTCTACTCTGGCACGCCCGAGCGCGATCGATTCAAGCACGGCGGGCCCGGCTCTTGTCTCGCTGTCACCCTCATGGGTCCGGGCACAGTGCCCCAGGTCAACGCCATTCAGACCGGCCAGTTCGACTGGCGGGAAGCACCACTTGCTCTCACACCTGCACAAGATGCAGTGGCTGCGTTGGAGATGCTGCTGCCGGCCGAAGGCAGGGCGAGGCGCGACATGCTTCTCAGAATTCGAGCCGCGGGTTGGGTGAGGCTGCCAGCGCGCATGGCTCTCGCGCGTGCCGCAGAGCTCGCAACGCCCGAGTTCTGGCATTTCGAATTCGACGATGCAGATCTCGCTACCGAATGCAGCCTGGAGGATCTCGATGGAATTGCGTTGAGCGGCGCGCTGCGGCTGGCGGCCGAAGGTCTCCATCAGAGGTCTGAGGACGCGGCAACGAACCCCACGGATCGGGCGATCGCCGCGGCGGCACTTAGGCGCCTTTACAACTATGTGCAGGGAGAGGCGCAATGAAGCTCGTCGCGATACGTCTCGATAATGTCCGACGGTTCACCGACCCCGTTGAGATCACAGGTCTCGGCACCGGGCTGAACGTCCTCTCGGCCCCGAATGAGAGCGGCAAGTCGACCATTGTAGATGCGCTCCACGCGCTCTTTTTCAAAGGCTACAGGTCGTGGGACAAAGAGGTAGCGAGTCTTGCGCCGCATGCCGGTGGCGATCCTCAAGTGGCGGTCGAAATTGAAATCGGCAACAGCCGCTTCAAGGTGGAAAAACGTTGGAACAAGACGCGCAAGGGCGAGGCCAAGGTCTTCCGCAACGGGGTGCTTATTAAGCAGGCGGACGATGCCGAGTCATGGCTCGCCGAAGTGCTCAAAGCGCCAAAGGAAGGAGGGCCGGCCGGCCTCCTCTGGGTGCGGCAGGGCATGACTAGTCTCGACGAAGGCGAATCCGCCCATTCAGCACGGCGCGACTTGCTCTCTTCAGTCACCGGCGAGGTCGAAGCAATGACCGGCGGGCGTCGCATGGACGCGACGCGGGACCGTTGTCGGCGGGAACTCGACCGCTACGTGACCAGCAGCAGCGGAAAAACGAGAGTTGGCGGTCCACTAAAGCTCGCCGAAGACGAGGTCTCGGCTCTCGATCGCCGGCGCGATGGGCTCGTCATTAAGACGGCGTCTCTATCCGCGGAACTTGATCGCCGGCGCAATCTGAGGCGCGAACTCGCCAGCCTTGAAGACGGCGAGCAGGATTCCGGAAGGATGACGCGGCTCGCAGATGCGCAGGCCACCTATGACGAGGCATCCCGCCATGCAGAAGCGCTTGAGCGAGCGATCGAATCAGAAAGATCGAAACGCCTTGAATTGGAACGAGCCGAGGAGAGGCTTGCAACAATCGAGGCCGCGCTTGCTGAAGAAAGGAGTGCCGGAGCCGCCCTTGAATTGGCCAACGCTGACGCCGCCATCAAGGACGAGCGGCATCGTGAGGCTGAGGGTGCGCTCATCGAGGCGAGAAGGAGTTTCGACAAGGCGTTCTCATTGGCAGAAACTGCCTCTGACATCCTTCGAAGGGCACTACGTGCTCAGACATGCGCCGCGACAGCCGAGCGGCGGGAGGAGCTTGCGCTTCGACTGGCCCAGGCCGAAGGCTTGCGGACGGAGCTTGAGAAAGCCGTAGCGGACGCCAAGGTTGGCCTCGCAGACAAGGTGCTGCGTCAATTGGAGGACCGGGCTGGAGAGGTCCGGGTTCTACGAAAGGCGCGCGAGATCGAGGCCGTCGCACTCACGATGAGGTATGCCGTCGGACGAACAGACGGTGTCGCGCTCGACGGTCAGCCGTTGCCCGACGGAAATCGTGTGGCAATACCCGATGGCGCCACGCTCGAGATTGACGGCGTTGGATACCTAACTGTCCACCCCGGTGCACAGTCCGCCGCCGATACGCTTGCGGTAGCCGAGAAAGCCCTTGCCGACGCACTTGATGCGTCTGGCTACGAGACCATGGAGACCGCGCGAGCAGCAGCGCATCTCCGGCTTGAGGCCGAAGCGCGACGCCGGAATGCTGAACACGAGTTCAATGGAGCGGCGCCGAATGGAATCGAAGCTTTGCGGGAGAGTATTGCGCGCCTGCCTGAACCCGTCGAAGCGGAACCCGAACTTCCGAGCGCAAAGGAAGCTCAGGAGGCCGAAGTAGCAGCGAAACAAGCTCTTACAGACGCAACCGACACGCTTGAGAAAGCCCGTTCTGCGTTCGAAATTGCGCAGACTGCAGCCGCCCGCGTTGCCGCAGCTGCGGAAAGCGCAGCGGAGAGGGTCTCCAGGGCACACTCCGCGCTCTGCAGCTTCGAAGATGCCGAGGCCGAAAAAACGAGCCTCACAAACGAGCTTGTCGGCCATCGGACCACGTTGGCCGAAGCGATTCGACAGCGCCAGGCGATCTTGGCTGTGGCGCCTGATCTCGAAGCGGCGAAGGCTGGGCTACAACGTGCACAATCGGTCAT
Organism: Mesorhizobium sp. L48C026A00; assembly: GCF_000502375.1. NCBI lineage: Bacteria > Pseudomonadati > Pseudomonadota > Alphaproteobacteria > Hyphomicrobiales > Phyllobacteriaceae > Mesorhizobium > Mesorhizobium sp. L48C026A00. Next base: position 49,472 of record NZ_AYWU01000037.1, read on the forward strand.
CACACGCGTCGAACAGGACCGCCAACGCATTCGCGTTGATCTCGGAAGGTTGGATACGGCGATCGACATGCATGCTGCGGAGGCCGTCGAGGAAGACCTTGCCGACGTTGAAATCCGACTAAAAGCAGCGAGGAGGAGACTTAATGAGATCATGTTCGAGGTCTCGGTCCTGCAGACGGTGGACGAGGCGCTTGAATCCGCTCGAACAGCTGCACGTGACCGCTACGTTGAGCCGGTCCTGAGGGAACTCACGCCACTCATCCAACTGCTCTGGCCCGAGGCCGAGCTTCGCTTCGACGCCGAGAAAGTCCTGCCGACGGCTCTGGTTCGAGCCGGAACGGAGGAAGACTTTGACATCCTGTCGGGCGGCACTAAGGAGCAAATAGCGCTTCTCGTGCGGCTGGCCTTTGCTCGAATGCTGGCGAAGTCAGGTAGCCCCGCACCAGTGATCCTGGACGACGCGATCGTCTACACTGACGACGACCGCATCGAGCGCATCTTCGACGCCTTAACGCGGCAGGCACAAGATCTGCAGATCATCGTATTTTCATGCCGACAGAGAGCCTTCCGAGATCTCGGAGGCCGGAGCCTGGCAATCATTGGACTGGAACCTATGTTAGATGCCGCGTGATGAAACGCGACGGAAATGGGCTTCGCCTATCGGCCTCAGATTTGATGCGGTTCATGGCCTGCCCGCACGCTGCACGCCTAGACCTCGCACATCTCGCCGGCGAGGGGCCGCAGCCGGCGGATGACAGCGAAGACGCGGCCCTGCTTCAAAGATATGGCGATGCGCACGAAGCGGCCCATCTGGTGCGGCTCGAGACAAGCGGAAAGCGCGTCGCCAAAGTTGAAAAGGATGGGATCGCCTTCGATGATGCTGTCAAAGCGACCCTCGACGCCCTTCGAAGTGGCCCGGACATTGTTTTCCAGGGAGCACTAGAAGGAGGCATGTGGGGCGGATACTCCGATTTCCTCGAACGGGTTGATTTGCCCTCGAAACTCGGAGGATTTTCCTACGAAGTTACAGACACCAAGCTGAAGCGCAAACCTGCCCCGGCTCATGTCTTACAACTCGTGCTTTATTCCGACCTGTTGGCAACCACCCAGGGCCGTAGTCCAGAACGAGCACACGTGGAGCTTGGTGACGGCACGCGTTTCAGTTTCCGTCTCGCGGAATATGCTGCGTATGCTGGCGCTGCGCGAGAGAGGCTCGAGTCTTTCGTTGTCGAACCAACGAAGACCCGGCCTGTGCCTTGCGCAACTTGTAATCTCTGCCGCTGGCGCGAACATTGCGCTGGAGAGTGGGAGCAAGGGGACAGCCTTTTCCGCGTTGCGGGCATGACAAGGGCCCAGGTGGAAAAGCTTGAGGCAACCGGCATCACAACGATGGCCAATCTCGCCCAACAACGAGGCCGCGTGCCGAAGATGGCCGAGGCGACACTCGAAAAGCTCAGGACTCAGGCAGCGCTGCAGCAAGAGCGGAAGAGTGGCGAACCGACCTATGCCCTGCGGCCTCCGCTTCCCGGCAAGGGCTTCGACCTGATGCCCCGGCCCCATCCGGGCGATCTCTACTACGACATCGAAGGTGACCCGTTCTATGCTGAAACCAACACCGAAGGCCTCGAATACCTACACGGCATTTGGGATGGGAAGGCTTTCAAAGCGTTCTGGGCTCATGATTTTGCGGAGGAGAAGGAGGCGATTGTTGCCCTTTTTGACCTCTTCGAGCAGAGCATAGCGCAGAACCCGCAAGCTCATATCTACCACTACGCATCATATGAAATCAGCGCGCTTCGCAAGCTCACCACTCGGCATGGCGTCGGCGAAGCGCAACTCGACCAGTGGCTGAGGGAGCGCCGTTTCATCGACCTCTATGCCGTTGTTCGGGGAGGTGTCTACGCATCCGAACCATCCTATTCAATCAAGGATTTGGAGGCTTTCTACGATCTTTCCCGCACAGGCGAGGTGAAGACTGCAGGCGGCTCCGTTGTAGCTTACGAGAAGTGGCGTGAAAGCCGTGACGCCGCCATCTTGGAAGAGATCGAGGACTACAATCGAATTGACTGCGTCTCGACGGAACGGCTGCGCAATTGGCTGCTCGAAATCCGGCCGGACGGACACTGGCTGGAACTCGGCGAAGGCTTCACCGAGAAGTCCATAGAGGCCGAAGCCGAGGTCGACGATCTCGCCGAGTTGCTGCTCGAATCCAGCCTAGCCGAGGACCGTCGGCGACTCTTGTATAACCTCGGCGTTTTCCATTGGCGCGAGCGCAAACCTGCTGCATGGGCTGTCTTCGACGCCGCTGCGAAGGATTTCGAAGAGCTCTGCGATGATATGGAATGCCTTGGCGGCCTGGTCGCTGACGGGCCGCAACGGCCGGTGAAGAGGTCGAATGAGCGAGATTACCGATATCCGCCACAGGAGACAAAGCTACGGGCAGGCAAATCCTCGCAGTTAGCTCTCGAAGGCGGTTTCGGCCAGGTCGACATCACATCGCTTGACCGGGGTGCTCGCCGGGTAACGCTGAAAATAGGGCCGAGCTCCGGCGAGACGCTGCCGGACCGTCTTGATCTTCTTCCAACCTTCGCACGAGATGCCAAACCCATCCCTTCCGCGGTCCGCAAAGTTATCGAGGACCAGTGTAGAGGCCGTGTGAACACGGCGGCCGAGGATCTCCTCTCACGCAATCCGCCGCGCTTCAAAGGTGCATCACCGCTTCCCCTGGATGAGGGGGCAGATCCCCTCCGAGGAACAATAGCAGCCATTCGGGCGATGGATGCGACAGTCCTGCCAGTCCAGGGCCCGCCCGGCACAGGCAAAACGTATGTCGCCGCGCGTGCCATCCTGGCACTTGTCAAGGACGGCCATCGTGTCGCCGTCTCATCCAATAGCCACGAAGCCATTCGCAACGTCCTAATGGCCTGCGTAGATGCGCTTCGCGATGACGCCGACGTCGGCCTGACACTTGCGCAGGTCCAGCTCGCCCACAAGATTGGGTCCGACACTGGCGAGGCACCGATTGGTTACGAGGCCATCGCCAGTGTGCGGAACAACGACGATTCTGCACTTGAAACAGCACAGGTAGTCGGCGGGACAGCGTGGCTGTTTTCGAGAGGCCAACTTGAGGGCGCGTTCGAATACCTCTTCGTCGATGAGGCTGGGCAGGTTTCTCTCGCAAATGCGGTCGGAATGTCGAACGCGGCGAAGAATCTTGTCCTTGTAGGCGACCCACGCCAACTCCCTCAGGTAATCCAGGGTGCGCACCCTGATCCGGCAAATCTCTCTTGCCTCGACTGGGTTCTCGGCGAAGGGCAGAACGTTGCGCCGGACCGGGGGATTTTCCTTCCTGTCACTCGTCGCATGCATCCCGAAGTCTGCAGCTTCATTTCATCGCAGTTCTACGAAGGTCGGCTGCATCCACACGAATCGACGTCGCGGCAAGCAATCCATTCACCGGGCCTGCCCAATGCCGGCGCGTGGCGGATACCGGTGACCCATCGAGGGCGCGCACAGGAATGCCCTGAAGAGGTCAGTGCAATCCGTGAGAAGATTGACCTCCTGCTTGCCGGAGAATGGACCAACAGTGACGGTTTGGTGCGCCCGCTACGGAAGGACGATATCATCGTTGTCGCTCCTTACAACGCGCAGGTGAACGCCCTAGCCGAAGCTTTGCCGGACATGAGGGTAGGAACCGTCGACAAGTTTCAGGGACAGGAAGCGCCGGTTGCCATCGTGTCAATGACGGCCTCTTCAGCGGAAGAAACATCACGGGGCATCGAGTTCCTTTTTTCCCGCGAGCGGCTCAATGTCGCCGTGAGCCGCGGCAAAGCGCTGAGCCTCGTATTTTTTTCGCCTCGGTTTCTGCAGACGTCGTGTTCGACCGTCGAGCAAGTTCGTCTCGTGAACACGCTCTGTGCACTTCCCGATATGCCTGCAGCATACGATGAAACGGACGGAATGAATCGATGAAGGACAACGCTGCAGCTCGCCTTAAATTCGAGGCGCTCAAGGAAAAGCAGCGTCACCTCCGGGCAGGTTTCGCTGAGAATTTCGGGCTTCGCGTCCACCGGTCGATCAGTTGGATCGGACGGGCTGAAGACGAAGTCAACGATCCCGCTGCGGCGTTCCTCTTCCTCTGGATTGCATTTAACGCAGCCTATGCGGACGAGCGCGACGTGCGAGGTGAACGTGAGGCATTCGCATGGTTCTTCGGAATGCTCCGCGACCTCGACAAAGACCGCCGTATTTATGACGCGGTCTGGACGCGCTTTCCCGGCCCCATCCGGCTGTTTCTGGAGAATCGCTTCGTCTTCGGGCCATTTTGGTCTCGCCAGAATGGGATCGATGGCTACGAAGACTGGGAGCAACGATTCAATGCCGCCAGGCGCGCCTTCCACGGCGCGCTGATGACCCGCGATACGGCCAATATTCTCTCAATGCTATTCGACCGCCTCTATGTGCTCCGCAACCAGCTTGTTCACGGCGGCGCAACTTGGAACTCGAGCACCAACCGTAACCAACTTCGCGACGGCGCGGGCATCCTCGGGTTTCTCGTCCCCATCATAATCGACATCATGATGGACAACTCATCCGCGGATTGGGGACGACCATTCTACCCGGTTGTTGAGAACTAGACCCGTGTTACGCCGACAAAGGCCTAACGGCTCCAGCATCCTCACTCGGTATCATTGCGAACGGTCCAAATCGGAAAGGGCTGCCCTGAATTAGGGGGATACGCTCTCATCAAAATGACCTCGGCATCAGATCAAACGCTGAGCAGTGCGAACCCAAACCGAGCTCGGTATAAGCTATTTAGCGCGGGCGACGGCGCGGGCCAGGCGATCATCCAGGCTGGCCATCTGCTCCCGCTCCCGCTCCAGGCGCTCGAAGATGGGTAGGTAGGCGAGACCATGCTCGCCCTGCGCCCGCATCAGAAGAGCGAGCGTGGCAAGGGCGTCGTCTATCCGTTCAATGGTAATTTCGGTCATCGCTTTCGGCTTTGTCTTCATATGCCCTGCCGGAAGCCCTTCTAAATGCCCGTGACTTGCTAGGGTTTGGATGGCCTGCGTGAGCATTGCATCAAACTGCTGGCGAATATCTTTCCGATCATTGATGGGCATAGTCGTCCAGACGGCCCTGTCTGCATCGTGAACTTGGATGCCATATCCACTTGGAACCTTTCGCCTGACCACCGTCCCCGACGCTCTGTAGCCAAGTCTCCGTTCGCCGCTCGCATCTTTCGCCTTCAACTCAATCGACCACTCCAGCTCTGGTGTGATCTTGCAAAAGAACAAAGGCCCATCGTGTTTGTTCGACATCGTCTCATTACCTTCCTTTGGGAATAACTCTAGCGCCGCGGCTTACGGCGTCCTGCTTTGCGCGCAAATCCCAATAGCTCTCTCGGCCAACAAACATGCACGCAAGCTAATGTAACTGCAATATCATCTGCAGAATTAGTTTTGGGAAACGGGGCATCGGCGCTTGCTTGCATTGTTGCACTAGGCGATGTTGCCGCTGGGCAAGCAATAAACGGGGGATGGAAACCGTGAAGCGATTCGTTTTGTTGATGTCGATGTTCGCTGGCGTGGCAGGGTGTGCCACACCCCCTGACAAGATCGCAGGTGTTCCGAATGCCGGCCCTTGCACACAGGCGGACCGAGAGCGTTTGGCCATCGTATCAAATCAGCAAAACAAGGCTGTGTCCGGCGACGCCTTGGGCGTATTTCTTATAGGCGTGCCCGTCTCCTCTATGTCAGGAGGCGACCACGAAACCGAGATCGCAATTCTCAAAGGGCGTTGTGGCGCGCCAAAAACCTAGTCCGCCCTGTCATGGTCTGAGGGTTGAGTCCCGTTGGCTCATTTCGCGGGAAGATCTTCGGCCGTCGACGCTTCGATGCGTTCGGCTACCAGCTCCTGCAAACGCCACAATTG